>JBEVHL010000001.1:0-4426 GCA_040511255.1 Mycobacterium sp.
AGTGCGCTTCCCGGGATGTCCTCCACGCCCTCCATCAGCTCGATCAACCAGTCGTGTCGATCTGGGCGCACCGGTGCGAAGCCGATGCCACAGTTACCCATGATGGCAGTGGTGACGCCATGCCAGCACGATGGTGTCAGATGCGGATCCCAGGTCGCCTGGCCGTCGAAATGCGTGTGGACATCGATGAAACCCGGTGTGACAGTGAGCCCGTCGGCGTCGATGGTCCGCCGCGCCGTTCCTGATACCCGCCCGACCTCGGTGATCACCCCGTCCTGGACTGCAATATCCGCGGTACGGGCCTTGACCCCCGAGCCGTCCACAACCGAACCGCCGCGAATGATCAGGTCGTAAGTCACGACACCCTCCTGGTGCTTCCCGCGTAATTGAGCGCGTGCTGATAGGTGGAAAGGTTGTCCGCGGTGATCTTGGCGTGCACCCGCTGTTCGAACAGCGCGCGCAGTACCCGGTTGTACACGTGATAGGTCTCGTGGAAGGTCAGCAACGTCGAACCGTCTGGCTGCTCGGCGAGTTGGTGGTAGCCCTCGGCACGAGACCACAGCGGCTTGCTGATGGCCACGTATCGCGAGACGTCGTTGATCCGAGCCTCGGTGACGACCTCCCATGACCTGGCCTTACCGCCGGACAGCAGGTACCGCGGTACATCGAAAACGCAGGTCCTCACCAAGCCCTGGCCCGCCTGATCTCCGTCGCAGAGGATCTCCATGCTGCCGGCGGGGTAAGAGATGACTCTGGGAACAGTCGCCCCCGCAGGGGTGGGTGGATGCAGGACTCGCCAGACCTTCCGGGCGGGCGCCGCAACGGCGAATATCGCTGTGTAAGAACTCATCAGTGCACGCCCCAGGTGTTCCACGACGTCACCGTCTCCGCCGGTGGACGCGATGCGGGCTTGAAGTCGGTGCCGACGGTGTAAGCCACCGGGAACAGCGCGGCCTGAGTCACTGTGTCCGGGATGCCGAGCAACTCCGCGACCTCGCGCTCCCTGGCCAAATGCAGGGTCGTCCACACCGAGCCCAGCCCCCTGGCTCGCAGCGCGAGCATGAAGCTCCACCCAGCGGGGATGATCGATGCCCATGCCGACGCGCTGACGAGTAGGTCACTTCCCTCGAAACGGCGCTCGAGGCAAGGGATGACGAGAACCGGAACCTGCGCCAGTATCCCGGTCAGTGCATGTGCGCTCTCGTACACCCGGCGGGTCTGGGGGTCCGAGGCTGCGGTGGCGGCGTGCTGCAGATAGTCCTCGCCCACACTGCGGTAGATCTCGGCAATCGCCGCCCGCTTGTCGGCGTCGGTGATGATCATCCAGCGCCAGTTCTGATCATTGCTGGCCGTCGGTGCCTGCATCGCCAACCGCACACACTCCAGGATCACGTCTCGCTCGACCGGTCGCGTGAGGTCCAGTCGCCGCCGAACTGCCCTGGTGGTCGACAGCACCTCGTCGATCGATTCGATATTCACGCTGTCCCGTCCCGGCTACGGCGCGCTAGCACCGGTAGATGCGTTCGGCGTTGGCGGCGAACAGTTTGTCTCGCGATTCGTGATCGAGTCGGCCCGCCACGACCGAGTAGGACGAATACAGTTCGTCGAGCGTGCCGTGTATCCCGTCGACGGGAAAATTGCTCGCGAACATGCAGCGATCCACGCCGAACGCCTCGATGGCGTATTCCAGCCACGGGCCCAGCACGTCGGGGGCCATCGAGCCCAGGCCTGCGGCCAGCCCGGAGAGCTTGCACACCACGTTGTCGCCGAGGCCACCGAGGGCGTTGATCCCTTCGGTCCAGAGCGCACGCTCGGCCTCTGACCCGTTGCGCGGCCAACCGGCATGTTCGATTACCACGACGACGGAATCGTCGCTCTCCAGCCTCCTGGCCGTGGCCAGCAGCTGATCGGGGCGAACCATCACCTCGACCAACAGCTCACGGTCGGCAAGTGCGCGCAGCACTTCGGCCCCGGGAAGTGGCCCCTCGGCTGCCCCCATCGGGCGGACGCCGCGAAACCGGGACGCCGCCAGCTGCCGGTCGAGCGCGGCAACTTTCTCGGCCACCGAGTCGCTGGGCGGTAAGCCGCCGATGATCGCTGCGGGCTGGCCGTTCACGCCCGCTGCGCGGTCGAGTTCGATGGTCTCGTCGATCGAGTACCAGCCGGTGGCGGCGGCGACGTTGACGAGCTTCTCGACGTTCCATCCGGTCGCCTCGGCGATGTAGGTGCCGGCGTCGAAGCGACGCGACATCTTCGACACATCGCCCATACCCAGCTCGCGTCGCCCCGACAGGTATGGGTACCAATCGGTGCGCGCCGGATCCCAGAGGTGAACGTGCGGATCGACAATACGATCTGGCTTCGTCGGCTCGGTGTTCATCGTGGTGTCACCACTTCTCGGAGGGCGTCGTCGAACCACGCGGGCACGCCTGGTCCGCCGAAGCTGATGCTGCCGACGGGGCGTGGGTGACTGCGCAGTCCGAACCATCCTGCAGCCGAGACCAATTCCGCACCGGCGAGGTCGACAGCGTCCGGGCTGCATACCAAGTGGGCGGCCAGCTCGGCGGGGATGTCGGCGGACTCCGCGCCAATCGTGAACGGCAGCACGCGATCGTCGGTCGCCTGCCTACCGGATCGCGCCAGCTGGGCCATCGCCTGCGCCAGGCTGCGACCGCCGGAGGTGGCGGCATCGGTGATGGTGACCATGCGGATGGGGCGGTCCTGGGCCGTCGCCACGTCGGCGATGGCGCGCGACCACCGGGCGCCGGCCTGGATGTGCGCCACGATCGCGTCGTGCTCGTCGAGCACCCGAACCCAGTCCGGGCTTGCACCGGAGGTGGGCAGGCCTGCCAAGGCGATCACCACCGCGTCGAGCTCGGTGAGGCTCGACAGTGTGGCGGGATCATCGACCGTCTGGCATGTGACGCCGCGTGCCTCGAGTGCACCGGTCAGCGCGCTCACCACCTCGGGCCGGTCCGCCACGATGGCGCAGGACCGGACGGCGTTGACGGCCAGCTTCCCTGCGGGCGGTTCGCCGAGCGCGGATCCGAAGCGGGCGTTGCTGCCGCCGCCACTGACCTGATTGGCCTCCGCCGGGGCCAGCGCGATGGTGGTCGCCGCCTGCAGGAGCTGGGGGAGTGCGGACACATTGTCGGTGCGCACCACTTCGATCAGCCGTGGTTCGTCGATCACCGCGACCTCAGAGCCGCCCAGGAAGAGCACCCGCCCGTGACAGGTGGTGAAGTTGTCACTCACCAGATGCGCCCCGAGTGGACCGAGTTCCTCAGGTGCGGGCATCGCCCCCAATGACAGTCCGCCGGTCCGCTGTGCGCGACCCAGCGCGGCAGCCACCATGCGGGTCGCCGCGATGGGTGAGATGGCGTTGACGACAACACCATCGGGGGCATGCCGACCCATCTGCCAAGTCAGTGAAGCCACTGCGCGTTTTGCGCAACCGTAGGCCCCGGCGTCGGCCGCCCGCCAACCCGATCCGGACGTGACACCGAGGATGTGCCCCCGCCCGGCGGCCGCCATCAACGGCAGCGCGGCACCGACCACATTGCGGTAGCCGTCGAGGTGCACCGAGAGCACACCGAGCCAGTCATCGTCGCTGCCTCTGGCGAAGCCGGTCGGCCGGCTGATACCGGCGACATTGACAACGGCATCCAAGCCGCCGAACTCCTGCGCCAGTTGCCCGAACAGCTGACGGACTTCCGCCTTATCGGTGACCGACACCCCCGAGGCCCGCGCGGCGCCACCGGCAGCCACGATGCGACCCGCGGTGGTCTTTTGTGGTCGGGGGAGTTGCTCGACACCGTCGACTGAGACCAACGGGTCCATTGTCACGACGAAAGCACCTGTGCGACCTACTGATTCAGCGATTGCTGCGCCGATTCCGCCGCCTCCACCGGTGACGACCACCACCCGCTGCCGAGCGGTCACGCCAGATCCAGGCCGTCGAGTCCACCCGAGGCGAGCCACTCTTCGAGAAGCGAACGGTAGGCGAAGAAATCGCCGAAACCTCGACCGAAGTTGGTGTCACGGGGCCGCACGGCGCCAGGATCGCCCTCATTGTTGAGGCGCGAAGGTGTGCACGCCGACATCACGCCGCTCGGGTCGACGAAGGTATCAACGATCTGCTGGATCCAGTCTGCTTCCGCGTCGGCGCTGACGTCGAACACGTCGATTCCCTGCTTCCGCAGCAATTCCACGGTGCCGGAGACGAACTCGGCGCCAAGGACGGCGAGCTGGGTGTAGTTGACGGTGACCACCGACTGCTGGCCTGGCGCCGGCATGACGAACATGTTCGGGAATCCGCGGCTCATCATTCCCCACAGACTCGCGGCGCCGTCGGCCCACTTCTCGGCGAGGGTGACGCCGGCGCGGCCGATGACCTCATGGCCGATCCGGCGGGGCAACGGGGTGA
>JBEVHL010000002.1:0-2834 GCA_040511255.1 Mycobacterium sp.
GACTCCAATCCGGCACCAAGTGCGCCCCCGATTGTCGCAGCGGAGGCGACGAACCAGGTCAGTACGAGCAGGTCGCCGTAGCCCAGAGAGGCGGGCAGCTCACCGCTCATCACGGCTGGGTCCAGGATGAACAATGCCCATCCCAGGTTGACAATGTAAAGCGCCAGGTAGCAAATGCTCACCCCGATCGTCAGGGTGAGCAGCGTGGAGGTGTTGTACAGACGAGATCTCTCCCGAGCCTTGGCAGACTCGTGGTCTGGGCGATCCCACAATTCGCCATCGATCACGATCCACCCGACGACGAGCCCAACGGAGGCCAGCGTCGCGATCGAGAGGCGCCACCACGACAGGGAACCGGCTAGTAGCCACACCGTGGAGTTGATGGTGGCGATGGCGCCGGTTGCCAGTGCCGCGACGAGTGCGGACTTGAGCCCGGGGACGAGGAGCCACGGACGGTTGGCGAGCACCATGCCCAGTAAGAGCCGCCAGCGGGCGGTGACGCGGGGAAGGCGCACGCCGTGCTCGTCCGCCGGATTGGGATCTGCCATGCCAATGATAAGCGCCCGCACCGCGTTTCGGGTGCGCGCGTGCATCCGCAGCCCGCCGAACGCCGGCAGCGACAGCATCGCTGTTCGACGCTGCTGGTCGATCTCGAACAGCAGGTACCTGCCATCGTCGCCGCGCAGCGGTAGCTCGGTCAAGCCGACGACCAGGTCCCATTCGTGCTCCCGGGCATGGTCCCCGAGTCGCCCCACCGCAGTGTCGATATCCTCCGAACCGGTGGTGAACGGTTCGCTGAGCACTTCGATGTCCCAGCCGTCGTGATCCTTGCCGCTCGGCGATGTGAGGTCGCTGATCCGGTGCGCGATCTTGGTGGGTGCGGCCGGGTCGGCAACAAGGCCGACGTGGATTGTTTTCATTTCCGGGAATTACTCACCGCAACAGGAAACCCCGAAAAGACTTGGGGGTCAAGATCCGCCCGGATGGTTGCGCCATTGGGTTGGGGTCATCCCGAAGTGTTTCCGGAATTCCCGGGTGAAATGGGCCTGGTCGGCGAATCCCCATCTGTGCGCGACGGCCGCAACGGTGAGGCGACGATGGGTCGGCCCGCTCAGGGTGTCAGCGGCGGCATTGAGGCGTCGTTCCCGCAACCATGGCCGGAGGGTGATTCCGGCTCTGGCGAGAACGGTGTACAGGTGACGTTCCGAGATTCCGTGAACGGCGGCGAGCTTGTCGGCACTCATCTCTCGGTCGGCGAAGTTCTGCCGAAGGTATTCGAGTAGGCGCGTCTCCAGGCTGCTGCCAAGGGCGTCCGGGGCTGAGTCGTCACCGGCCACCGAGGTCAGCAGGGCTCGGGTAAGACTGATAGCGGGTTCTTCGACGGCGTCCCGGGCATCTCCGGGAAGCCGGGGAGCAACCGTGGCCAGCTGCAGCAGGTACGAGGACACCAACCGAGTCAATGCATCCCCAGGACCGAATGGTCGCGCCGACAATTGAGTCACCAGGCGAGACGGCAACCCCAGGTCGTCAAGCCGGATCATCAGCGAATGCCGCGTCGTCCCGTTCGGGAAGGTGATCTGATAGGGCGATGTCGAGGTGTAGACGACCAGATCGCCGGGTCGCAGGTGGGCGGTTCGCTGCTGCTGTGTGACGACGCTGGTTCCACCGCCGAGGACCGATAGGACCAGCTGTGGTGTGGTGTCGTCGCGGGACAGCTTGTGCCCGCGGACAACGGTCGCGCCGGATCCGGTGGTGCTGAGCAGGCAGCTGCGACCGAGGTCGATGTTCTGGGATTTCGCCGAGACCTGCATCGGCCGATGCGGGCGAAGGTCCATCGGTAGGCGCCAGCGGAGCATGTATGCCCGCATGGCCTCGAGCCGATCCGGCGGTGAAAGGGCGGTGACCTGCACGTCCATGCCTCGAGCAGTCGACTCGGCAGCAGTGGTGCCCATGAAGCGACTGTCGCACACACGCTCTTTCTGCGGAAGCGGCTCGGTTCCGGTTTGGCACAACTCGCAGCGGATTTGTTCAAGACCTGCCCGAGTGTCGTCCCTACTGTCGGCTGCGATAACGATCACCGATGCCACGGAGGTGCGCCATGACGCTGACCGATCACGAACAACACGACATCGAACGGGCCAATGAATTGGGCTTGCAACCGGTGGTCCTGGTGCACGGGCTCTGGTTGCTCTCCACCAGCTGGGATCCATGGCGGACCCTTATCGAAGAGCACGGGTTCGTCGCGGTAGCCCCTGGCTGGCCCGACGATCCGCAGACGGTTGCCAAAGGGCGCGAAGATCCAGAGGTGTTCGCGCACAAGATGATCGGCACCGTCACCGATCACTACGCAGAGGCCATCTAGCTGCTCACCCGCAAGCCGGCGTTGATCGGGCACTCGTTCGGCGGCCTCATCGTGCAGAAACTGGCCGGTACCGGGGTGGCCGCGGCGACGGTGGCCATCGATGCGGCCCCATTTCGCGGTGTGCTCACCGTCCCGCTCTCCTCCATCCGAGCGGGCGCGCCGATTCTGCGTAATCCGGCCAACCGGGGACGAGCGATCGCCTTGACATTCGACGAATTCACCTACAGCTGGGCCAACAACCTGACCGAGGTCGAGGCCCGGAGCCTCTACGACACCTTTCATGTCGCCGCTTCAGGTGCCCCGCTGTTCCAGGACGTCCTGGCCAACCTCAACCCCTATACCGAGGCCAAGGTCGACGTCGACAACCCCGACCGTGGCCCGCTGCTGATCATCGCGGGCGAAAAGGACAACACCATCCCTCCGGCAATCAGCACCGCCAGTTTCCAGCACCAGCAACACAATCCTGGCGTCA
>JBEVHL010000003.1:0-2820 GCA_040511255.1 Mycobacterium sp.
GCGTCGATGGCCTGCCGGGCATCGCCGACGGCCGCCCTACCCGCGGGCGTGAGTTTCAGCCCCCGCGCTTCACGCAGAAAGAGAATCGTCTGCGCTTCGCGCTCCAACATGGACAGCTGATGGGAGACGGCGGGCTGGGATAACCGCAGTAGGCGGGCGGCCTGCGTGATCGACCCGGTGTCGGCGATCGCAACGAGGCATTCAAGTGCTCGCAGCGACGGCATTAGGAAAATCTATCCCAACGGTTGTTAGGGTCGAAAGACGTCATGACGCACACGGGAAGGTAGCGATGAGATTCCAGGCTCTCCCCGTAGTGCTGGCAGGTGCGCTCTTCGGCCTGTTCTCCGCCGGCCCGGCCGCCGGTGAACCGGCACCCGCGCAAGTGATCATGGTCGACACGCCGACCGCCTCGTCGACCGTCGGCACCCTGACTGCCTACGAACGCAACGGAACCGGATGGCAAGTGGTGCTGGGCCCGACCCCCGCACGCCTCGGCGAACTCGGTGTCGGCGAACCACAGGACGATGTCTTCCGGACGCCCGTCGGCACCTTCCCCCTGGGCCTGGCCTTCGGCCGGGAACCCAACCCCGGCACCAAACTGGCCTATACCCGAGTGGACGCCTCCGACTGGTGGGACGAGGACGTCGACTCGGCCACCTACAACACCATGGTGCGAGCCCCCGAGAAGCCGTCCGAGGACGCCGAGAACCTCTACGAATCCGGTGCGATCTACGACTACGCCGTCCTCGTCGACCACAACCCACAGCGCATACCGGGTCGGTCGGCGGGCATCTTCCTGCACGTCGACGATGGTGACCCGACATGGGGGTGCATCGCCATCGGTCGCGATGAAATGCGCTCGCTCCTGCAGTGGCTCACTCCGTCGGCGTCACCGCAGATCACTATCGGCATCGGCCCACCGGCCCCGCCCACCGGCTAGCGTCTCGCAGCGCTCGTCCGACACGACTTCGAGGCGACCACGCGCCCGGCGCACCGCCCAGTAGGTCACCAGAAATGCCAGCGCGAGCAGCGGGTAGCCCATCGCGATCCGCGCGAACGCCAACCAGCCGGCAGAACCGATGTCGTAGAGCCAGTCCTGGACGACGAACCTGGCGGTGAACACTGCGACGAACGCCAGCGTCGCGAGATCGAACGCGTACCGGGCGCGCTTGTCGGTGTGCCAAAGCTTTCGCGCCCCCGCGCTGGTCAGCATGTTCCACACCACCCCGACCAGGGGCCGTCGCACCAGCACAGACACCCCGAAGACGACGGCCAGCACCAGACTGACCCAGATGCCGGGCAGGAAGTAGCCTGCCGCTGATCCGGTGTAGAACGCGATCAGCGCCGCCACGACCACCCCCAGCAGCCCGGAGACGGCGGGTTGAATGGGCTGCTTGCGAAGCTTCCTCAGGAAGATCAGGACGACGCTGACACCGACCGCCACCACGACCGCCGCGTCCAAGCCGGCGATTGCGTTCGCGATGACATAGGCGAAGGTCGGTACGGCACCCGCGACCAGTCCCGACACTCCACCCATCCGGTCCAGGAGGGTCTGCGGCCCTTCGGTCAGGTGTTCTCGTTGTGATGTTGCCATCTGCCCAGCACACACCCGGACGTAGCGGCACAGTCAAATGCGTTCATCGACCAGAATGGGATGGTGGCATGGAGCACCCGGGAAGTCGCCGAGCTCGCAGGTACCAGTCTGCGGGCGGTGCGGCACTATCACCAGGTCGGCCTGCTGGCCGAGCCGGAGCGAAACAGCAACGGCTACAAGCAGTACGGCGTCGCCCACCTGGTCCGACTGGTGCGCATCAAACGGCTGACCGATCTCGGATTCTCCCTCCCCCAGATCGCCGCCATGGGCGACGCGGACGATCATCCAGATGAAGCCCTGCGGGCCCTGGACGCCGAACTGGCCGCCACCATCGAACGGTTGCAGCGGGCACGCGCCGAACTGGGCGTGATCTTGGCGAGCGCGGCACCCACCGACCTGCCGCCGGAATTCGTCCAGCCGGAAGCTATGGCCAAGTTATCGCCGGCTGACCGCTCCCTTGTCGTGGTCCTGACCCGCGTGCTGGGACCGCGCGGCCTGCAGGTCTACGCAGATCTTCTGGAGAACGCTCCCGACGAACCATCGCTCGCCGCGTTCGATGACCTGCCTGCCGACGCCGATGAGCAGACGCGGCAGGACATGGCCGAACGTATCGCCCCCTATATCCGGAGGCTGTATGTGGCACATCCCGAATTGCCGCAGTCCCGCATCGACGCCCCCGGTGGCGCGCAGTTCGTCGATCGGACCGTCGCCATAGCTATGTCAGAGCTCTACAACGCAGCGCAACTCGACATCCTTCGCCGCGCGAATGAGCTCTTGCGCGAATCAGACGGGCAGGCCGGGGAGGGGTAGCGGGGCCAGCCGGTAGTGCGGTGGTTCGGTGCCGTGCAGGTGACGGACGAAGTAGTCCCAGGTGCGACGGAAGAAGTAGTGCTGACGGCCGATCAGGGCGTGCTCGGCTCCCGGAATGATCACCATGTCAAAGTCCTTGTCCGCCTTGATGAGTGCATCGACCAACCGCATCGTCTGATACGTGTGCGCGTTGTCGTCCAGCTCGCCGTGGATGAGCAGTAGTTTTCCCTGCAGGTTGCCCGCCAAGGTGACGTTGGAGATGGCTCGTTTACCTTCGTCGCTGACGTCACCGTGGTAGTGCTCGGCCCACATGGTCAGGTTCACCCCGTTGTCATGGTTGCCGGACACCGCGACGGCCACGCGGTAGAACTCGGGGTACTTCAGTACCGCGCGGGCGGCAGCGAAACCGCCTGCGG
>JBEVHL010000004.1:0-3094 GCA_040511255.1 Mycobacterium sp.
GGCGACGGTGTCACCTTTCGGGCGTAGACCGTGAGCGCTCAGACCAATAGCGCGACTACCGCGGACATGCTGGGTGCCGCGGCCGAGGGCGCCGGCCTGGTGTCACATCTGCAGCCCATCGTCGCTCTGCCAGACGAAGCGACTGTGGGTTTCGAAGCGCTGGCGCGGTGGCCATCGCTGGACAATCCGAGTCCGCTCGACGTATTCACCCATGCTGCGGTGGCCGGTCAGGCGAACGACCTGGACCAGCTGTGCATCGATGCCGCCCTCCGGGCCGCCCTGATGCGTCAGCTACCCCGGGGAACCCTGCTGGCCATCAACTGCGAACCAGCCAGCACCTATGTCGGGCGCAGGGAAAACGAGGCGTTGAACCGCGGGCATGACGAGTTGACGGTGATGTTCGAGCTCACCGAACGTGATCTGCTGGCCCACCCGCATGCGTTGCTGAGCAAGGTGGCCGCACTACGCGAAGACGGCTTCCTTCTTGCATTGGATGATGTTGGCGCGCATCCGGATTCGCTGGCGCTGCTCGACATCCTGGCGCCCGATGTGATCAAACTGGATCTCCATCTCGTGCAATCCCAACCCCGCAGAGACCAGACCCGCATCCTCGCCGCGGTCTTGGCGCATCACGAACGAACCGGCGCAACAATTCTTGCCGAGGGCATCGAAAACGACGACCATCTCGAACAGGCGCTGGCGCTCGGCGCAACGCTGGGCCAGGGCTACAAATATCCCGGCCCCGATACCCACGAAGGCATTCGTCCCTGGACACCACCGGGCCCGACCCCGTCATGCCAGGCATCACCAGGTTCGCCCTTTGACCTTCTCGCCAGCGGTGTGCCGACGCGGATCGCACGCAAGCAGACTCTGACGGCGTTCTCCCAGCACATCGAAGCGCAAGCCGGTGACACCCACGATCATCCGATGGTGCTCACTGCGCTGCAACAGGACCAATACTTCACTCCCGCCATCCGCGACCGCTATGAAGAGCTGGCGCAATCCTCGCCACTGGTAGCAGTTTTCGGCCAGCACCTGCCCACCGACCTCGGAAACCAAGTCCGTGGTGTTCGTCTCAGCCCCACCGATCCCCTGAGCACAGAATGGACCGTACTGGCGCTCGGACCCCAGATCTCCGTCGCCCTCATCGGCCGGGAATGCGACAGCCAGGTCAACCGGAACCGTGCTGACGACGATCGGCGCTTCGATTTCACCATCACCTACAACCGGGCGCTGGTCACCGCCGTTGCGCACAACCTCCTCAACCGCATTGACTAGACGGACCATGTTGCTCGGCATCTGCCTGGGGCAATCTGCGTTCTACCAGGGCTGATAACAGTTTGGCCTGCACAGTCCGGACAGCCGGCCGCCGCACCCGTGGTTTCATGGGTGGGTGCCTGACTTCAACCGCCGCCGCGCGATGCTGATGGGTGGGATCGGTGCGCTGGCCGCCGCGATGCCCCTGCCGACCGCCGCTGCCGCCCCGCCGGCCACCAAATACCTCTTCCAGGATGAGTTCGACGGTCCGGCCGGTTCGGCCCCCGACAGCTCGAAGTGGGAGGTGGCGCTGGCCCGCGAATCGATGGAGGACCCGACGTTCTGGGAGCTGCCCGAAAACGTCGGGCAGTACCGCGACGACCGGCGGAACGTCTACGTCGACGGAAAGTCCAACCTGGTCTTTCACGCCGCCAAGGATGGCAACACCTTCTACAGCGGCAAGCTGTTCGGCAAATACCGCGGACCGATCGGGACGACGTGGGAGGCCCGGATCAAGCTGAACTGCCTCACCCCCGGTGCCTGGCCGGCCTGGTATCTGGCCAACAACAACCCGGTCAACGGCGGCGAAGTCGACATCATGGAGTGGTACGGCAACGGCCACTGGGCCGCGGGTACCGCGGTGCACGCCAAGCTGAACGGCGGTGAGCACGTCAGCCAGGGCATCACCGTGGACAGCGGCTGGCATACGTGGCGCGTGCAGTGGGACACCGCAGGCATGCGGTTCTGGAAGGACTATGTCGACGGCGCGCAACCGTATTTCAACGTGCCCGCCGACTCACTGCCCGACTGGCAGTTCAACGAGCCCGGCTACACCCTCTTCCCGGTGATGGACCTCGCCATCGCGGGTTCCGGCGGGGGCGATCCCACTCAGGGCACCTACCCGGCGGACATGCTCGTCGACTACGTGCGCGTCTGGTAGTCAGGACCGCAGCTTCGACGGCTGACACGCCTCCATCACGGCCGTGATCGCCTCAATTCCCGGCCGAGCCGCGACCACCCGCACGATGGGGGTATCCAGCCCGTTGGCCTGGCGGTCGAACGCGGCCGCGGCGCCGGCGGCCGGTCCGAAATAACCGACCAGCTCAGCCAGCTCCACCGGAAACGCGTCGATCAACTCCGCTTCTGACGCGCCGCGGTCGCGGCGGTCCTCCAGCTCGGTCAACGCCTCGTCGAACCCCATCCGGGCGAAGTGACCCCGGTAGCCCAGCTCTTTGTTCGCACCCGGTTGCGCCAGGGCGTACCCCATCAGTGCCCTGGTGTAGGCACGGCGAGCGGCCTCCACGTCATCGTCCACGCAGATCCGGATGTACTCGATCATGGTGACGTCCCCGGGATCGCGGCCGACCGCTTGCGCGCCGTGCGCCACGATTGCGCGACTGGCCGCCACCTGCTCGGCGGTGCACCAGTTCAGGGCGGCGCCGTCGGCCGCTTCGCCGGCCAGCGTCAACATCTTCGGCCCCAGCGCACCGAGGGCAACCGGCACCCGAGGCGGCGGTGTCCCGAGGCTGATGCCATGCAGCGCAAAGGCTTTGCCTTCGTGGTCCACCGTCTCGCCGGCCAGCAGAGCGCGCACTGCGACCAGCCATTCACGCATGGCACCGATCGGTCGCAAGCCGTCGTTCAGGCCCAGCGATCGACGGAACGCCGGGCTTTGAATGGCGCCGGAGCCGATGCCCAGAACGAACTTGCCGCCGCTGATCTCCCCAACGGTCGCCGCACCGGAGGCCAGGGCCGCGGGTGACCAATACCCGACGGGGATCACCGAGATGCCGGTGCCGATCCCACCCGGCACCACCTCGGCCGTCGCGGCCGACCA
>JBEVHL010000005.1:0-9250 GCA_040511255.1 Mycobacterium sp.
CGACCCCGCGCCGAGCTTGGCGGCAGGCAGGGCCACGCAGTGGGTGCCCAACGTCGCGCCGTCACCGAGTTCGACGGTGTCCATCCGCATGATCCGGTCGTGGAACAGATGGGTCTGCACGACGCAGCCGCGGTTGACGGTGCTGCCCCTGCCCAGGGTCACCAGGTCGGCCTCCGGCAGCCAGTACGTCTCGCACCAGACACCTCTGCCGATCTTGACGCCCAGCCCGCGCAGCCACAGGTTCATCACCGGCGTGCCCGCGGCCGCGCGGGCGAACCACGGCGCGGCCACGGTCTCGACGAACGTGTCGGACACCTCGTTGCGCCACACGAACGACGACCACAGCGGATGCTCGACCGCCGCAATGCGGCCCACCACAAGCCATTTCGCCACCACGGCGATCCCGCCGGCCACCGCACCCGCGATCAGCAGCACCACGCCGCCGGCCAGGGCGGTCCAGCCGTAACCGAACGCCAACGCCAACGCCTGCAAGCCGGCCAGCACCAGCACCCCGATCAGGAACGTCACCATCATCGGCAGCAGCCGGCAGGTTTCCACCGCGCCACGCATCGCCTTGAGCCGCACCGACGGGTCGAAGGTGCGCAGCACATCGGCGGCAGTGGCTTGCCTGCGTAACCGGACCGGTGGGCTGCCCAGCCATGACGAGCCGCGCTTGGCCTTGTGCGGGGTGGCCGACAGCACGGCGACCAGGCCGTCCTCCGGCACCCGGCGACCGGGTTGGGTGATCCCGGAGTTCCCCAGAAAGGCCCGCTTGCCGATGGTGGTCTTGGCGACGTGGATCCAGCCGCCACCGAGTTCGTACGACGCCACCATGGTGTCGTCGGCCAGGAAGGCGCCGTCCTCGATGACGGTGAACTTCGGCGTCATCAGTGCGGTGGAGATCTCCGTGCCCTTACCGACCTTGGCGCCGAGTAGGCGCAACCACCCTGGCGTCAGCAGGCTGGCGTACAGCGGGAACAGATAGTTGCGTGCCGCGTCCATCAGGCGTTCGGTGGTCCACAGCTGCCAGCCGACGCGGCTGCGCACCGGGTGATATCCCTCGCTCATCGCGATGGACATCAGCCGCACCCCGATCACAGTCACCGCCGCGTAGAGGACAACGGCGACCAGGGTGGCCACCGGCACCCAGGGCAGCGCGGACAACACCGCCGCACCCAGCGTCGGGGTGTCACGCACCGCCCAGCCCAGCACCGCCAGCCCGGCGGCCAGCGCCAACAGCGGAATGGCGCCCAGAAGTACCGAGGTCACGCCGTACATCGCCACCCATACCGGGGCCGCCGGTGGCCGTTGCGAGGGCCACGGGTGGTGCGCCTTGCCGGATTTCACCGCGGGCGAACCCATCCAGTACTGGCCGTTCTTGACCTTGCCGACCACACCGGAGCCCGCAGCGACATCGGCGTTCTTGCCGACCGTCGCGCCGGGCAGCAGGGTGGTGCGGGCGCCGATGGTGGCGTCGTTGCCGATCGTGATGGTTCCTACGTGAAACAGATCGCCGTCGACCCAGTGTCCTGACAGGTCGACCTCCGGCTCGATGGAGCTGCGGTGCCCGAGGGTGAGCATCCCGGTCACCGGGGGCGCCGAATGCAGATCCACGCCCTTGCCGACCTTGTTACCCAGGGCGCGGGCGTAGTACACCAGCCACGGCGCACCGGCCAGGTTCTCGGCGCCGCTGGCATCGGCCAGCCGCTCGGCCAGCCAGACGCGAAGGTGTTCCGGTCCGCCGCGGCGGTACGTCCCCGGTTCGAGCGCGGACAGCAGCATCTGCGCGCCGAGCACCGCGATGCCCATCCGCCCGATCGGGGTGATGAAGAGCAGGAAGGCGGCGACGATCCACCACCAGTTGATCGGTACCAGCCACGGCACCGGGTGCACCGCCGCCAGCACGTTGTTGAGCAGGGCCAGCCACGTCACCCACTGCAGCCCGGTCAGCGTGGCCAGCGGCACCGATAACGCCACCTGCGCGACCTGCGTCGACACCGGGGTCGGCGTCACCACCCGCGGCACCACGGTGACCGGCGGATCGAGTTCGTCGAGATACCCGGCCAGTGAGCCCAGCCGGGGATGGTCGTACAGCTGGGCGACGGTCAGCTCGGGATAGCGACCGCGCAGGGCGGCGACCAGTTGCGCCGCCGAAAGTGACCCGCCGCCGAGGGCGAAGAAGTCCGCCTCCGGCCCGTCGATCGACGAACCGAGCACGTCGCGCCACAGGCCGGCCAGCCAGCCCATGGTCCCGCCGAGGTCAGGCTCGTCGTCTCCCGGACCCGCGCCAGGTGGGGGCCACGGCAGCGCATTGCGATCCACCTTGCCCGACGTGCGGATGGGCAGTTCGTCGACGAGCACCAGGCGCGGCACCAGCGCGGCGGGCAGCGCCTCCGACAGGGCGGCGCGGGCCGCGTTCACATCGAAGGCGGGGTCGGCGCTGGCGATATAGCCGACCAGCAGGGGTGTGCCGCTGGCGGTCCGGCGCACCGCGGCCGCGCCACCGGAGACTCCGGGCAGGTTGATCAAGGCCGCATCGACCTCGCCCAGTTCGATGCGGCGGCCGCCGACCTTGACCTGGTCGTCGGCGCGGCCCTGGAAGTACAGGCCGTCCTCCTCGAGTCGGACCAGGTCACCGCTGCGGTAGGCCCTGGCCCACTCCAACGACGGCATCGCGGCGTACTTCTCGGCGTCCTTGTGCGGGTCCAGGTAGCGGGCCAGTCCGATGCCGCCGATCACCAGTTCGCCGACCGCGCCGACAGGGACGGGGTCACCGGCCTTGTCGACCACGGCGAGATCCCAGCCCGGCAGCGGTAGTCCGATGCTGACCGGGCCCGTGCCGTCCAGCTTGGCCAGGCAGGCCACCACGGTCGCCTCGGTGGGGCCGTAGGTGTTCCACACCTCGCGTCCCTCGACCGCCAGGCGCTCGACCAGCTCGGGTGGGCACGCCTCACCGCCGAAGATCAGCAGCCGGACCGCTTCCAACGCCTCGGCCGGCCACAGCGCGGCCAGTGTCGGCACCGTCGAGACCACCGTCACGTCGCGGGCGACCAGCCAGGGGCCCAGGTCCATTCCGCTGCGCACCAGCGATCGCGGCGCGGGGACCAGGCAGGCGCCGTGCCGCCACGCCAGCCACATCTCTTCGCACGACGCGTCGAACGCCACCGACAGGCCGGCCAGCACCCGGTCGCCCGGGCCGATCGGACTGGCCTGCAGAAACATCTGCGCTTCGGCGTCGACGAACGCCGCGGCATTGCGATGGGTGACGGCGACGCCCTTAGGCGTGCCGGTGGAACCCGAGGTGAAGATGATCCAGGCGTCGTCGCGGCTCAGCGGCGCCGCCGCACGCCAACCCCGCGAGGTACCTGGCCCGCGCACCATCCCGGCCTCGGTGATGATCGCGACGACGCCGGCCTCGCTGAAGACGAGTTCGGCCCGTTCGGGTGGGTCGTCGGCGTCGACCGGGACATACGCCGCCCCGGCGGCCAGGGCGGACAGGATCGCGACGTAGAGCGCATAGCTGCCCGACGGCATCCGGATCCCGATGCGGTCGCCGCGCCCGATTCCACGGGCGGCCAGCCACCCGACGCTGTCCTCGATATCGCTGATCAGCTCGCTGTAGGTGAGCTGGATCGTGCCGTCGTCCAGCGCAGGCGCGTCGGGGAACCGCGCGGCGGTGTCATAGAGGATGTCGACCAGGGTGCGCGCCTCTGGCGCCTGCTCCGACAGCAGGTATTGAGTCGGAATCATCGGCGAAGGGTCCGCTACCACTCCGGAAATACTAAGCGGTCCCGGCGGCTCGGTGGCGCCGGACACGGCGGGCGAGCACCACCGCTATCCCGATCACCAGCACGGCGATCACGTACCACTTGTAATGCTCGACGCCAGAATAGATTTCGTCGATATTCTGCCCGGCGAAGTAGCCGAACGCCGACCACGTGCACACCCACAGCACGGCGCCGAGAGCGTTGAACGCCAGGAATTTGGCCCAGTGCATACCGACCATGCCGGCCAGGAACCCGTTGACCTGACGCAGTCCCTCGATGAACCGCGCGATGGTGACGACTTTGCCGCCGTGCCTGTTCAGAAAGGCCTCGGCGTGATCAAGGCGCTCCGGGGTAAGGAAGACGTAGCGGCCGAACCGCTCGACGACCGGACGGCCGCCGAAGTGCCCCACCGCGAAGCCGATGTTGTCGCCGATGACCGCACCGATCACCGCCACCAGGATCACCATCGCGATGTTGAGGTGACCCGAACCGGCCAGCACTGCGGCAGCGATCAGCATCGTCTCGCCCGGCACCGGCACCCCGAAGTCCTCGAGCAGGACGAACCCGCCGACGGCTAGGTAGCCGTAGTGCTCCAGGACCGGCTGCAGCTCCCCGAAAATGCCTGGTAGTTGGGTTTCTGTCACCGTAACTGGGGGCTCCCTGTGAGAAAGATGGTGCTGACCTGACACAATATGGGCAGAGGGGAGTACTCCTTCGCTGCGGTGTCGTCATCACGTTGTCCGTCGTCGGGCAGCCGGGGCCGTGGATCACGTCGCAACTTGATGTGGTGGAAGAGACCTCTGGCGTTTTGTCGACGACCGGAGGCTCTGCTTAATGAACGTTACCCAGATCGAGTGGATCATCACGCTGGGCGTGACGATCGCTGTTCTGCTGTTCGACGTCATCTTCATCGCACGTCGACCCCACGAACCGACCTTCCGAGAATGCGCGATCGCGCTGACGTTCTACATCGGACTGGCCGTCGCCTTCGGGCTGTGGGTGTGGTTCTTCCATGGCGGGCAGTACGGTCTGGAGTTCTTCGCCGGCTGGCTCACCGAATACAGCCTGTCCGTGGACAACCTGTTCATCTTCCTGATCATCATGGCCAGCTTCAACGTGCCGAGGAAGTACCAGCAGGAAGCGCTGCTGATCGGCATCATCCTGGCGCTGATCTTCCGCGGCATCTTCATCGCGCTCGGCGCGGTCGCCATCGAGCAGTTCTCCTGGATCTTCTACATCTTCGGCGCGTTCCTGGTCTACACCGCCTGGAACCTGGTTCGTGACACCGAACATGATGACGACGGCGAGAACACAGTGGTCAAGTTCGCCCGCCGGCACCTGAGCCTGACCGACAAGTGGGACGGCCTGAAGCTCTGGGTCAAGGAGAACGGCAAGCGTCTGATGACGCCGATGTTCCTGGTGATCGTTGCGCTGGGCACCACCGACCTGCTGTTCGCCCTGGACTCCATCCCGGCCATCTACGGCCTGACCCGCGAGCCGTACATCGTCTTCACCGCCAACGTTTTCGCGCTGATGGGGCTGCGCCAGCTGTACTTCCTGCTGGGTGACGCGCTCAAGCGGCTGGTCTACCTGTCGCAGGGCCTGGCGTTCATCCTGTTCTTCATCGGCGTGAAGCTGGTGCTGCACGCTCTGCATGAGAACGAGGTGCCGTTCATCAACGGTGGCGAGCCGGTGCACGTGTTCGAGGTCCCGACGCTCGCGAGCCTGGGTGTGATCGTGGTGACCCTGCTCGTGACGACCATCGCCAGCCTGTACAAGACGCGTAACGGGTCCTCAGATGACGGCGAGATTGCGCCGGATGGTGACGCAACTGAGCCGGTAGACGGCGAAATCGCACCGGAGGGCAAGTCCGAGAAGGGGTCTGGCGCGACGTCTGCCGAAACGAGTTGAATTCCGGCTGAGTGCAACGGTCGACGGGATCGATAAGTGCGCCTAACGTTTGACATGTGTCCGTAAACGAGCGAGCTGACAGACGTGCGCTGCGGGTTTTCGCAGCCTCGACAGATGACGTTTCTGTCGATGCCGATTGGGTCGAACTCACCTCCGGTGAGCAGCCCGCGGTGCGCATCAGCGCGCTGGATCTGCAGCAGGCGCAGCGCGCGCGGACCCGCATCCGCAACAGCGAGGACGTGGCGGTGATTCTCGATATCACCGTGCTGGTCGCCGATGACTACCGGTCCGCCTACCGGGGGATGACGGCCGTGCACCCTGACGCACCGGCGTCCGTGCACTATGCGGGCACCGTCGACGGGCTGGCCGGGCTGGTCGCCGATATCTTCGTCGCGGGTGTCGCCGACGGCGTCACCCTGATTCCGGCGACGCCGCAACAGGATGTCCGGGCGCTGGCCACCGCGGTGCTGGCGCGCCTCGGCGACCGGCTGACCATCGCCGCCTAGCTTTCAGCTCCTAGCTGGACAACGCTCAACCGTCTCGCTCCTCACCGCCTCGTTCCTCGGCGGCTTGTCGATTCGACAACGCTCAACCGTCTCGCTCCTCACCGCCTCGTTCCTCGGCGGCTTGTCGACTCGACAACTCACCGGCGATCTTGCGTTCGATGCTGGCCGTGGTGGCCGGCGGCAACGCGATCAACCCAGCCAGTTCGGTACGGGCCCGGCGGTAGGCGTTCTGGCGTTCCTGCGGCGTAGCCCCGTCATCGTTGGCCAGCCGCAGCAGGCTCTGCGCGCGGGCCAGTCGGTCCTGATCAGCTGACGAGAAGTCACTGCGACGCCTGCGGATCGCTTCGGCCTCGGCGGTGTCGAAGGCCCCGACGTAGTCATGGACGGCGTCGCGGTATTCGAGTTGGGCGGCGCGATCGCCCATGAGATCGTCGACGTGCTCGGGCCGCAGCAGGTCGGCACGCCGTTTGGCCTTGTGGAACGCGATCGTCAGCGGGTCCCGCAGATCGGTCATCACCGGGAAGTCCAGCAGCTTGGCGACGTCCATCTCGTATTCCAGCCAGCGGTCCTCGGTGGTGCGATGCTCGCCGAGGAGCTTCTGCAGCTCCCGCCGGTGCAGCACCTCGCCGTCGCGGGATTGACCGGACGCCTGCGCCATGGCGATTTTGGTTTGTTGCTTGATCCGGAACCGCTCGAGGCGCCGCTCGGCCCGTCGCTCGTTGGCTGCCGCAACACCGCGGACGACACCGCCGATCACCCCGCCGAGCGGAAAGATCAGCCACCAAAAGTGAAACAGCGAGTCCACTCAACCAAGAGTAGGGGAGTGCGGCGACTCATTTCGGTAGCGCGGCCTCGATCTGATCGGCGATGGCAGCGGCTTGCGTCACCGGTGCCGGCCGCGGCGGTTTGCACGCCTGCACGTCGATGATCACGTTGACGGCGATCGACAGCACCCGCTGACACGACCTGGTCTGGGCGTCGCTGCCTCGGGTGACCGGGATGGCAAGGCGGTCAACGGTTTTGGTGAGTTCGCCCGACGTCCACCTGGGCAACTTGATCCCGTTGAGGGTGATGTTGACGTGGTGGTTGGTGCACTTGGACCAGCGGTCTGCCGACTCGGTGAAGAATTTTCTGGCGCCGTCCACCGAGTGGTAGGCCACCACTGACTGCACGGCCAGGTCATCCCACTGCTCGGTGTCGGGCGAGCGCATCATCACCTGGCGCATGGCGCCCCAGTCGCTCGAGCCGTAGACCCCGACCTCGTCGACCTGCCAGACGCCCAGGCAGTTCAGATTGGGCAGCAGATCACGGTGATCGCCCATCTGCGATGCGGGTGGGTGGGTGATCATGCCGGCGGTCCCCATCGCCTGGTTGACGGCGTTCGGGCTGAGCAACACCGCCTCGACCGCCGGCCCACCGCTGACCAGCTTCGGTGTCGGTGTGGCGGCCGGGGCGTTGGTCGAGCAGCCGGCCAGGGTGAGGGCGAGCGCGAACACCCCGACCGCGCGCCTCTTCACGGAGTTCGAATCCCGGGGTCAGGCGTGGGTGCCGTTGTTGGCGCAGGCCATCTGCGCGTTCCCGGCATCCTCATTCATCGCCGTCGCCGTGGTGTTCATGGTTTCGCCCGTGGTGCGCAGCCCCATCTTCACCAGCAGCTTGGTGGCGCCGAAGGACCACGACCGCATCGGGTCGGCGATATCGGGTCCGACGCCAGGCGTGCCCGCGGCGCTCATGGCCAGGGAGGCGGCCTGGCGCAGCGCGGCCCGGCCGGTCACGTTGGTGCTGTCCACCGCCGGGTCCCCGTAGGCCGGGCGGACCGAGCCGTCGACGGTGTCGGCGAAGTCACCGTAGTAGGCCGAGGCCGCGTCCAGCGCGGCAGCGAACTGCGAGCAGGCGGCTACGGCAGGACTGGCCGGATCGGCGGTGTCCACCGGCACCGAATCGGGCGCGCCGCCCTGGTAGTACTCGGTGACCGGTGCCGCCGGATCCGCCGGTGCCGCGGCGGCAGGGTCGGCCGGGGCAGGTGGGACGGTGTCTCCGGGATCGGCCGCCGCCATCGGCAGGGCGGCAAATCCGAGGCCGAACACGATGACAGACGTCGCCAACCCCCGTCGGTACCCGCGCAATGACCTCAAGGATTCCTCCGAAATAGACGGTGTCTTTGTACCGGGTCACCCCTGCGTGACCGATGAGCTACACGGTCGATGGATCAGGTGTCCGGCAGCTGAACGGCCGACCAATGGCCGATATCCAATGCGAACTCATTGGGTGTATTTAAACTGTGAATTCGAGCGGATTAGAAAATGCTCATTGGATTGCCATGTGGCGTTGATTGTTGGCGTCGAGTTCACCATTTGGCAACCCGGCCCGTCCATGATTCGACGCGACAGATCCCTTGGATTCCTTGGATTCGGACGACTAATCAATTGTCGATGGATCCCGCTGGATTCGACCACGAGAGGCGCCTTTACAAGCATGTTGAATCGTTTCGCCACCCTGGCTGCAGTTTGCATGTTGACCCCGGTCGCGGTGGCGCCGTTGGCGCTGGCTGACCCGCCGCCGCCGGATCCGGCCGTGCAGCCGGTCGTCGATGCGGGGCCGCCGCCGGACAACGGAATTGTCGCCTCGTCGGAACCGGGTGTGGTGACCACACCGGACGGTTGGGTTCTCACCGTTGCCGCCAAGGACGAAACCGAATTGCCCGTCGCGCCGTTGACCACCGCTGTCTCGTCGCGTGAGTATCTCGTCGGGGGCACCTTCACGGGGACCGTCGGTGGCTCCGGCAAGACGACGCTCGCCGGTGGCGTCCTGGAGGCCGGCTACCAGATCGGCTGCGGCATCGAACTGGGTCAGGTCAGGCTCATCGGGTCGGTAGGCATCGGCACGTCGGGGTCGTCGATCACCGGCGGTCTGGTGCCCACGGGTATCAGCTTCCCGATTTCGGGCACGCTGGAGATCCACCTCAAGCCCGGTTCGGTGACCAACGTGTCGGTGGACAAGAAGACCTTCAAAGCGGCACCCGCGCGCGTCACCCTCAAGGACGTGCACATCAAGCTCGACGGTTGC
>JBEVHL010000006.1:0-2646 GCA_040511255.1 Mycobacterium sp.
TGCAAGTAGGTGGCATCGAGGAACACATACGGGAACTCGTGTGATGCAACGGCCGGTTACGGAACGCGGCGACGCTCGTCCAATCCGGCGCAGATCCGCGACACTTCGGACTTGGAGATGCCCGACCCGATCCCCAACGCCGCGACCAGATCGTCGACCGCACGGGTGGAGACCCCGTTCACCCACGCCTCCATCACTACCGCATACAGGGCTTGATCGATGCGTCGGCGCCGTTCCAAGATGACGGGGAAGAACGAGCCCTGCCGCAGCTTTGGGATCCGCAGCTCGACATCTCCGGCCTGGGTCGAGATCAGCTTCGGCCGAGACCCGTTGCGCTGGGTCGTGCGGGCATCGGAGCGCTCGTAGCGCCCCGCGCCGATCTGCTCGGCTGCGTCGACCTCGATCAGATCCTGCATGACCAGCCGGACCGAGTCGCGGATCAGATCCACACCCTCCCCGGCACGGAACGCCTCGAGCAACTCCAATGCGACAGACTCAGACAACGCCATCGGTGGGAAACCTCCTGGTGAGTACTTGGGGGTACACACCGAGAATCGCGCCGATGGCGCCCTCACACCGGGCGACTCACCGAACCCCGAAACCCCACCACGCCACGGGACTCACACCAGCGGAGAGCCGTGTAACGAAATCTCTGCTATGCGCCAACCGTAGACGCGCGACATTTCATAAGCCAGTGAGGATGGGTGTGGCGTCTCCCGCCGGGTCTGACTCTCCGTAAGCCTGACGCGTTGGTTGCTGTCTTTGGGTCGATCCGTCGGCCCGGCGGAAGACGTCGTTGCACGCGAACGGCCGGACGGCGTGACCTCATAGGAGCCTGCGCAAAAGGCGCCCATCACTGGCTTGTCCACCGATCCCGACCGCGGCGTTCGCCCATCTGACCGCTGCGAACGGAAGAGGTAAGGCATGACCAGCATGACAAGGACGACGGTTGGTGTCACTGGCGGTGTAGACACGCACGGACAAAGCCACCATGCCGCCGTGATCGATCACCTCGGGCGCCAACTCGGCGATCGTGAGTTCCCGGCATCGCCAGCCGGCTATCGCGCCCTCGTGGAGTGGCTGCAAAGCCACGGCGAGCTTGATCGAGTCG
Source organism: Mycobacterium sp. (assembly GCA_040511255.1). Classification (GTDB taxonomy): domain Bacteria; phylum Actinomycetota; class Actinomycetes; order Mycobacteriales; family Mycobacteriaceae; genus Mycobacterium. Next base: position 1,112 of record JBEVHL010000006.1, read on the forward strand.
GTGTTGAGGGCACCGGCGCCTACGGTGCCGGGTTGGCTCGACAGCTCCGTGAGGCAGGGATGCTCATCGTCGAGGTCGACCGCCCGGATCGACGGGCGCGGCGGGCCCACGGCAAGTCGGATCCGCTGGACGCCTATTCCGCTGCTCGGGCTGCGCTGTCAGGTGCTGCCTCGGTCGTGCCGAAGCTACGCAACGGCCGGGTCGAGGCGATCCGGGCGCTTCGCATGGCACGATCCAGTGCCGTCAAAGCCCGAAGTCAGGCCACGAATCAAATCAAATCCTTGATCGTCACCGGTCCCGCACAGCTGCGCGAGCAGCTGCGGCACCTGCCCACTCCGAAGATGATTGCGGCCTGTGCCCGACTCCGCCCAGGACACCAACTCGGCGACACCGAACACGCCATCAAGACCGCGCTGCGCCGACTGGCCCGTCGCCATCAACAGCTCTCCGAAGAGATCGCCGAAGCCGACCAAGAGCTTCATCAACTGGTGCACCAGGTCGCCCCCGCCCTGCTTGCCCTTCCCGGGGTTGGACCAGAAGTCGCCGGCCAAGTGCTCATCAGCGCCGGCGACAACTTTGACCGGATCAAGTCCGAAGCCGCCTTCGCGCACCTCTGCGGCGCCGCGCCGATCCCCGCCAGCAGCGGACGCACCCACCGACACCGGCTCAATCGCGGCGGTGACCGCGGCGCCAACAATGCGCTCTACGTTGTCGTTCTTGGCCGCCTCCGCTACGACCCACGCACCCGCGCCTACGCCGAGCGCCGCACTCACGAAGGCCTGTCCAAGCCCGAGATCATCCGTTGCTTGAAGCGCTACGTCGCCCGCGAGATCTTCAACGCCCTACCCATACTGGTCGCCGAGAACAGTTCCGCGCACCCACTTGCCAGACCATAGGAGCATCGGACTGAAGACGGCCCGGGTTACTACTCCCGCGTACGGCGCGCGAATGGCTGTGCCGCAAGCAGCGGCAAAGTCAGTGCCATCGTGCAGTTTCAACGTCTTCAGCAGCGGATGGAGTCGCATCCCGAAAGCGGAGGTCACCGCACCCGCCACTGGGTGGAGAAACCCGTGACTGCCCGGCCGCCCAGCCGGGGTGATGATGGCGCTGGTCTGAGTCGCGGACGCGGCCGTCCTCGCGCGAGCCCGAGCTTCGCGCCGCACGACCTCACGCTGAGACTCCGCTACCAGCCGCAGCTGGCCACCGCGAGTGCCGAGCAGCAGCAACGGATCAAGGTAGCCTTTATCCTCCCGGAGTCCCCAGTGAAGGCAGCCGCGACAGTGCCCGCCCGATCCGAGTACGCCGATCACCTGCCCCCGCGCCACCCGGTCGCCGACGCTCACGGTACTGATCACCGGCTCGTACGTAGTGCGGACTGAGCCGTGGTCAATGCTGACGGCAGGCTTTCCAGCAATCGATCCAGCGAACGCCACGGTGCCGTCGGCCGCCGCCAGGATCGCCTCGCCTGGCCGTGCGGCAAGATCAACACCGCGGTGACCCGATGCCCAAGCGAGCGCCGGGGGAGCGAATCCTCG
>JBEVHL010000007.1:0-30060 GCA_040511255.1 Mycobacterium sp.
TCGACGGTCTGATGGGGCCGTACCTCATGCACCCGATCCACTGGGCCTACGTCGACCGCTGGTTCGACCCCGAATGCCCGGAATACGTTGTCCGCGAGCGAGTGTGCCACAGCTTCTGCCACTACCCCACTACCCCACTACGTAGCAAGTGCTGAGTTCTGGGCGTTGACCGGTAGGCACCCGACGATCATCTCAACCCCGTTCGTCTTGCGGCTACCACCCCGCGGGCAGGATGTTGGGATTGGTCGTGGCCGGCGGTTCCAGTGCAGGCAGCACCGCAAGACCGTCGAGCGTGTGCACCGCGATCTGCTGCGACCATGGATAGTGCAAGCTGAAGGCGACCAGACCGGTCCGTTGGCTAGCCGGTAGGTGACACATCGCCAGCACTGTTTCGGCCAGGTACTCCACCGGCTCGGTCGGAAAGGTATCCGGAATCAGTTGCGAGGCACCGGGGGTGCGGATGGCCGTCGAGGGGCCCACGCAGTTCACCGCGATGTTGGCATCGAGCAGCTCGGCGGCCACCCCCTGGGTGAACCGGTGCAATGCCGCCTTTGCCGAGGCGTAGATGACATCCCCAGCGGTCTTGTTGTAGTCGCGATAAGGACGCACCGGCGCTACTCCGGTGACTGAGCCGATGTTGACGATCCAACCGGCACCCTGCTTGGTCATCTGCGGGATCGCCGCGCGGGTCAGCACGAACGGCGTCCGCAGGTAATGCTCGAGAGTGCGGTCGAATGTTGCGTCGCCCATATCCGCGATCGCCGAGTAGTCGGCGAAACCGGCGTTGTTGACCAGGATGTCGAGCCGTCCGGTGCGGTCGAGCGCCTCATCGATCAGGTTGGCGCGCTGGGCCGAATCCTCGAGGTCGGCGGCCAACCCGATCGCGGTGCCGCCGGCCTGCACGATCAGGGCGACGGTCTCGCCGATGGTGCCGGGCAGCGCGGTGCTGTCGCCGCCGCGGACCGAGGGCGACGGCGTGTAGGACCGCGCCGTCACCACGACCGTCGCACCTTCGGCAGCTAGTCGTTGGGCGATCGAACGCCCGATCCCGCGGCTGCTTCCGGTCACCAATGCTGTTCTGCCGGTCAGTTTTTGCGTCATCGGAGCAGGAAGTCCTCTTCGATGGGAGCCCGGTGCTGGTGCCAGATGTCGACGAGCCGAAACGGCGTGGCTACCACGACGCGACCGGAACCGGACCGGTAGTAGGTGTGCGCATTCGGCGTGTGACACCACACGGTGCGGCTCATCGCCTCGTCGATAGCCGCCACGTAATCCTGGTAGGCCTGCGGGGTGACCTCCATGGTGGTCGCGCCGCGCAGAGCCATCAGTTGGAGACATTCGACGATGTAATGCGCCAGGACCTCCATCGAAAAGTTGGCTCCCGCACCGTGTCCGGGGCTGTAGTTCGGCGCGGAGGTGATGAACAGGTTCGGGAATCCCGGTACTGTCCCGCCGCGATAGGCGCTGGGGCTGTCACCCCAAACGTCGGCCAGCTTGATACCGTCGCTGCCACGAATGTCCACCGTGGACAAGAAGTCCAGGTGGTATCCGGTGGCGTAGATGATGACGTCAAGGTCGATCTGCCGACCGTCTTGGGTGACGATGCCTTTGGCGTTGACCGCCGCGGGCTCACTGGCTTCGACGTCGACGTGCGAGCGCGTCAACGCCGCGTAGTAGCCGCCTGGGTCCCGGATGATCCGCTTGCCGTACGGCGCGAAGTCCGGCGTCACCTTTTCCGCTAATTCGGTTCCTGCGCCGAAGGTCCGGTCGATGTACTCCTTGCACATCTGCAGCAGCACATCGTTGGCCGGTGAGATCGACAAGTGCGACTTCGACCATTCCGGGTCCTGCAGGATAATCGGGTAGTTGTTGTCGGCCGTCCCCCAGTAGGACTTCAGTCGGTGCCAGTTCGCGTAGTACGGCAGCCGTCGGCCGAGATAGCGGCGGTGGTCGGGAACGTCGTCGGTGAGCCGTTTGCGAGGCGCGACCCAATGTGGCTGGCGCTGGAACACAGTCAGATGCTCCACCTGCTCGACGCTGGCGTCGACGATCTGCACGGCCGTGCACCCGGCACCGATGATGGCTACCCGCTTGCCGGTGAGATCCAGCGCGGGATCCCAGAGCGCGGAATGAACACTGTTGCCGCTGAACGTCTTCCGGCCCCGCAGTTCCGGCCAGCGCGGCCGGTTGAGGTAGCCGGCGGCGGTGATGACCACACGGGCGTAGCTGACATCGCGCGCTCCTTCACCGTCCACAGAGTGGACCTGCCAGTGCTTGTGGTCCTCGTCCCACCACAGGGCCTCGACCTCGGTGCTGAATCTGGTGTGCTCGCGCAGCCGGTGTTTGTCGGCCAGCGCCACCAGATAGGTCTGGTACTCGGCGCCTTGGGGATAGTAGTTGGTCCAGTCGGGATTCACCTCACGCGACAGCGAATAGTAGGCCGAGGGCGTATCTACGCCAATTCCAGGGTATTTGGTGGTCAGCCAGGTGCCGCCGACCTCGTCGTTGCGGTCGAAGATCTCATACGCGACCCCGGCCTCGGCGGCGCTCAGCGCGGCGTTGATGCCCGCGATGCCTGCCCCGATGATCGCGACGTTCAGCGTATCGGGGATCGGGGTGGTGCGCGGCAGCGTTGGCTGAGATGGAACAAAGCCGCCCTGCTCCATCAGAAGTGGGATCTGCTCGTCATCGACGGCGGACCCCAGCGCAACGGGCAGGAGCCGGGTGAACAGGTCGAGATCGACCGGATCGGTGCACCGCGGCGCACCCAGCGCCTTGATCACCGCGTCGGCCAGCGCCGCCGCAGTATCAGGATCGGTGACGCCGGCGCGTTCCGGCGGATCGGGTACGTAGGAGACCTTGGAGCCAAACCGGTCGACCACTGACGAATCGCCGGTGAGCTGGGCCAGCACCGCCACCAGGACGCCCGGGTCGGCGCGCAGCAGGTTGGCCCGCAATTCCTCGATATCGGTCGTGGCGGTCAACGCGGCATCTGACGGTGAAGCGGTGGTCATGCCGATGAGTATCGGACCGTACCCGCCCCTCCAGCACCGGTCTGTCTACTCAGCGGGAGGCGAACAGACCGTAGTCGGCGCTTCGGGCCTAGCCTTCGGACATGCAACGCGTCCATTACGACGAGGACCACCTCGCCTTCGGTGAGCTGGCCACCGCCTTCGCCAAGAAGGAGATCGCTCCTCACATCGACGCCTGGGAAGACGCAGGCATCGCACCCCGTGATGTATTCGCCTCCGCGGGGTCGGTCGGACTGATCGGGTTCGCCGCCCCGGAGGAGTTCGGGGGCGCCGGTGTCGCGGACTTTCGCTACAACCAGATCCTGATCGAGCGGTTCATGGCGGTAGGTGCCGGAAACGTCGGCTTGAGCTTCGCAGTCCACAACGACATCTGCCTGCCCTACTTGACCGATTTCACCACCGAAGAGCAGCAACAGCGGTGGCTACCGGGCTTCGTCAGTGGAAATTCGATCGCTGCGATCGGGATGACCGAGCCAGGCGCCGGATCCGACGTCGCAGGAATCCGTACCAGCGGTGTCGATGCAGGCGATCATTTCGTCGTCAACGGCGCCAAGACATTCATCACCAACGGACAGAACGCCGACCTCGTCATCGCCGCGGTCCGAACCTCTGCCGATCGGCATCACGGTCTGAGCCTGATGGTGATCGAGCGTGGCATGCCCGGCTTCGAGCGAGGACGCAACCTCGACAAGCTGGGCCTGCACTGCCAAGACACTTCCGAGCTGTCCTTCACAGATGTCCTCGTGCCGAAGGCCAACGTGCTCGGCGACGTGGGCCGGGGGTTCGAATATCTGATGCGGAACCTGGCGCAAGAGCGCATGCAGATCGCCGTCGGTAGCCTCGGGCGCGCAAGCGCTGCACTCGACTGGACCATCGAATACGTCCGTGAGCGCACCGCGTTCGGCAAACCCATTGGTGCGCTTCAGAACACCCGATTTGCGCTGGCCGATGTGGCCACCGAAGTGGCTGTTGCCGAGTCGTTCGTCGACCGTTGCGTCATTCAACTCAACGCCGGCCAGCTATCACCGGCCGATGCTGCGAAAGCCAAGCTGTGGGCGACCGAGATGGAGTTCCGGGTTATCGACAGCTGCCAGCAGCTATTTGGTGGCTACGGCTACATGCGGGAGTACCCGATCGCGCGGGCAGCGATCGACGCACGTGTCACCCGCGTGTACGGCGGCACGTCGGAAATCATGCGCGAGATCATCGGGCGTGACCTCGCGCTGGACCCAACCCGCGTAAGGGTGTCGGCGTGAGCCTCGACGGGTTGATCGCCCGAGCCCGCAGCCATTCGCTGGGCGATATCCCGCGTCGCTCAGCCCGCCGCTATCCGGACAAGGTGGCCATCATCGACGGCGACGTGCAGTTGACGTTCGCTGAGTTCGACGCGTTGGTCGACCGGGCCGCTGCTGCGCTCCACGAGAACGGCTTCGGTCCCGGCGATCGAGTGGCGCTGCTGGCACGCAACTGCTGGCAGTACGCAGTGCTGACGTTCGCCACTGCCCGCGCCGCAGTGGTGCTGGTGCCGGTCAATTTCATGCTCACCGCCGAGGAGATCGCCTACATCCTTGGCCATTGCCGCGCAACGGGTTTCATTGTCGAGTCAGAACTGGTCGCCGTCGCCGAGGAAGCCATGCGACTCGGCGGGCACGTCACCTCAAAAATCGCACTGGGGGTACCCGCCCCCGCAGGGTGGGCCGATTTCTCCCAGTGGCTGACTGCAACGTCACCGGTCCCGACGCCAGACATCGAGGACGATCAATTACTGCGCCTGATGTACACCAGTGGCACCGAATCACGGCCCAAAGGCGTCATGCACACCAGTCGCAGCCTGATCTGGCAGTACGTCAGCACCATCACTGCCGGCTCGATGAGCTCGGAGGACATCGAGATTCACTCATTGCCGCTCTACCACTGCGCGCAACTCGATAACTTTCTTGCCACTGACATCTATCTGGGCGCCACCAGTATTCTGCTGCCTCGGCCCGATCCCGAGTCGGTTCTGCGCACGATCGAGCGCTATGGGGTCACCAATTACTTTGCCCCGCCGACGGTGTGGATCAGCCTGTTGCGCAGTCCGGTGTTCGATCAGGTAGACCTGTCCAGCCTGCGCAAGGGTTACTACGGCGCCTCGGCGATGCCTCCGGAGATCCTTCACGAGATCCGTGACCGGCTACCCAACCTTCAGCTGTGGAATTTCTACGGCCAGACTGAGATCGCACCACTGGCCTCCGCACTCGGACCGGCCGAGCAGGACTCTCATGCCGGTGCGGCCGGACGCCCGGTGCTCAATGTCGAGACGACGATCCTCGACGATTTCGACACGCCGCTACCCGTTGGTGTGATCGGCGAAATAGCCCACCGCAGTCCCCACCTCATGCTGGGTTACCTAGACGACCCGGCCAAGACGGCAGACGCGTTCCGCGGCGGCTGGTTCCATTCAGGGGACCTGGGTTACTACGACAACTTCGGGCTGTTGTACGTCGTGGATCGCAAGAAGGACATGATCAAATCCGGTGGCGAGAACGTCGCCAGCCGCGAGGTCGAAGAAGTGCTTTACCGCCACGATGCGGTCCAGGAAGTCGCGGTGTTCGGCGTCCCGCATCCGGTCTGGGTGGAGGCCGTGGTGGCTGCGGTGGTGATGAAGGAGGGCATCACAGTTGCCGACGGCGAGCTGATCGCACACTGCCGCAGGCACCTGGCAGGCTACAAGACCCCGAAGCGGATTTTTGCCGTGGCCACTCTGCCGAAGAACCCCAGCGGCAAATTGCTCAAACGGGACCTACGCGCCCAGTTCGCCTGGGCTGACTGACGGTGTTCCACTCATCGGACATCGACGGTGTAACCGGCAACACAGTCGAGAAGACTTCCTGCCATGAGCAACGAGATCACGCTGTCGGAGGTCCAGGAATTCGTCGCCGGGTTCTGGTACCACTACGACCAAGGTCATTTCGACGAACTGGGCGCCCGCATCGGCGATGAGATGGAGTATCTGAGCCGCTCGGACTCCGGCACCTGTGCTTTCGAGCATCTGCTTGCCGCCGAACTGCATGGTGGCGCCGAGACCCTGGAATGGCTTGTCGCACACCGCAACGAGAACCCCTACCCACTACGCCACCACGCCACCAACATATTTCGTAGCGGTGTGGCCGGCGCAGTCACCAATGTTCGCTTCTACCTGTATGTCAACCAGGTCACCAACTCGGTACCCTTCGACGTCTCCAGCGGTGTGGTCGATGCAGGTATCCGTCGCGGGGATAACGGACTGGTCTTTGCCTCGTTGAAAGTGGTTCTGGACGCGGAGGATTCGATCCCTTTCGTCGAGCACACAGCGAAGACCGCGGCACCCGCTACGGCTGGTTCGTAACCCGGTGTCGGCTCGGGACCTCTTCGCGGGCGGCATCGCCGTCATCACCGGAGCCGGCGCCGGAATCGGCGCCGGGTTGGCCCGGCACGCCAGCGCACTGGGCATGACGGTGGTGCTCGCCGACGTCGACGGGGCCGCCGCAGATGCGCTGGCCGCAGAACTCAACGCAGCGGGTGGTCACGCAGTGCCGACGGTCTGCGACGTGCGCGACCCGGACGCAGTGGCCGCCCTGGCCGAACGCACCTACGCCGACATCGGCCCCGTGCGCCTACTGGTGAACAACGCCGGCGTCGAGCAATTCGGATATCTCTGGGACACCCCGGTCACCAACTGGAACCGGGTCGTCGACGTCAACATCAATGGGATCTTCCACGGAATCCGGGCGTTCCTGCCCAAGATGATCGAGGCGGGCACCGCTTCGTGGGTGTGGAATCTGTCCTCGATCGGCGGCGTCGCCGTCGTCCCCCTGCAGGCGCCGTACATCATGAGCAAGCATGCAGTTCTCGCGCTGACGGAATGCCTCGCGCTCGAGGTGGCCCACGCCGGGCACGAGCACATCCACGTCCAAGCGGTACTGCCAGGCGCGGTGGCATCCAACATCTTTGAGTCCGCCGGCGGGGTTGACAGTGGGGACGAGACCGCTGCAGAATCCCAGCGCTCGGCGATGCTCGACATCAAAGCTGAGGCAATGGATCCCGTCGCGGCAGCCGAGGTGGTCTTCGAGCAAGCCGCGCGTGGTGACTTCTACCTGCTGACCCAACCCGCCTACGTCGGGGCGGCGATGATCGAACGCGCCAATGTGCTTGCCGATCAACGCGCTCCGGTGCTGCGGACACAGCGCCGATTCGACCCCGCCCGCCAATGACGACGATGCGACCCGCACTGGACCCCGACGCCGCCGCCCGGGCGGCGGCCCTCGGGGTTCTCGCCCCGATGCGTCAGCGCGGCATCGCCGCCGTCCGAGATAGCCTCGAGTCGGCTCCCCTGCCCGACAACATGCCCGCGATGGCCGCCGTCGACAATCACACGGCGCCAGGTCCGGGCGGTCCCATCCCTCTGCGCATCTACCGGCCCAGCCTCATCGCCGATGTGCCCGCGGTGCTGTATTTCCACGGCGGCGGAATGGTGTTGGGCTCCAACCATTCCTTCGAACCGCTGGCGAGGATGCTCGCGGCAGCCAGCGGTGCGGCGGTGGTGTCCGTCGACTATCGGCTCGCCCCCGAAAACCCGCCACCTGCGCAGTTCGACGACGCTTACGCCGCCACGGCGTGGGTCGCTGACAGTTCCGCCGCGCTCGACATCGACCCGACTCGTCTTGCGGTAGCCGGTGACAGCGCAGGCGGGTCGTTAGCGGCGGCGGTAGCCCTGGCGGCACGGGACCACAGTGGACCTGCTCTGTGCGCGCAGGTGTTGATGTACCCCGGACTGGACCGCGACATGACCGCGCCCTCGATTACCGCGCTGGCCGACGCACCCATGCTCTCCCTTGATGACATCAACTTCATGCACGAGATGGCCGACGCGGGTGTCGGCGTACCGCATGACGCCTACCGCGTGCCCGCGTACGCCACCGACCTGTCCGGCCTACCGGCGGCGATCGTGGCGACAGCCGCCTGCGACCCGATTCGCGACTGGGGCGAGCGTTACGCCGCCCGCCTCCGCGACGCCGGCGTGCAGACCGCGTTGACCCGCTATCCCGGTGTCTACCACGGGTTCTTGATGCGTGCCGACGCGACGGCACGCGGGCGGCTGGCGATCGCCGAGATCGGCGCCCTGCTACGGGCGAAATTCGGCCAACCCTTTCCCTATTGACTCTGCAGATGTCCCGGTCACCGGACCGCGCAACATCCATGCGCCGAGATTCACCACACAATCGACCCACCAACGAACGACTAGAGGAGACCCTGATGTTCACCGATGAACGGCGGATGGCGCTGTCCGACGTGCTGCGACCCGCCTCACCGCCCGTCGAGGTCAGTGACGTCTACACCGACGATCAGCGGGAGCGTCTGCTCGACGTGGTCCGCACCAAGGGACCGTGGAATCTGATCATCGCACAACACTTTGCGTCGGCCGACGAGTTGATGGCCACCATGAGCGGCGCCTTCCCCGAGGGCTTCACCCCGTCGTTGGATATGTTCCTCACACCGACTTTCCGCGGGTATCTCGCCAACTACGGCACCGTGCTTTATCCCGAATTGCACGACGTGTTCTACAACGAGTCCTTCCTCAGTCATGCGAAGTCGTACTGGAACGCCCAGTACGCGAAACCAGAGTTGATGTTGTTCAACATCAACGGCCCCTGCGCGAACCGCGATCCAGGACATCTGGACTCGCCGAGTTTCCGCGGCGTACGCCACGAAAACGCACCGACCTGGCTGTGCAGCGTGATGGGTAAGTCGGGCCTGTTCGCCGACTATCTGATCAAGATGGCCCAGGTGATCACATGGTTTTCCCACGACGAGAACAGCGGTTTCACGTATTGGCCCGAGGGACCACTGCGGGCGCCGGGGCGGCTGCTTCCCCCGGTGTACAACCGCGGCGTGGTGGTGCAGAACGAGATGATGATGCATCGCGGGGAGGCCAATGGTCCACTGGACCAACAGATGCCGGCCGGCCTGGCATTCGACACGGTCTTCACGGGTGACCCACAGAACCGAGATCAGTGGCTGCTCAAAAACGATGAACAGGTGATCGCCCGGCACCACACCGCCGATCTACGCTTCCTGGTGCACTGGTCCGCGGAAGTGTTCGCCGACTTCGACGAGCTGAAGAAGAACATGGACGGGTCCGACGACCTCACCATCGACACTGCGATCGACATGTTGGTCGACAACCTCGCCAAGGCCGGCACCAAACTCGACATCCCCAGTGCCCCTCTCCACGACCCCGAGTTCATCGGCGCACTCAACGCCGCCTATGACGCCGGCGCTCCGGCGGTGTACCCAGACGAGGCACCGCTGAGCGCATTCCAGTTGGCTTGAAACGAAAGCGACGGAAACCATGCAACGATTCACCGACCGCAAGATCATCGTCACCGGTGCCGGATCGGGGATCGGTGCGGCCACCGTGGCACGCTTGCTCGACGAGGACGCCTCCGTGGTTGCCTATGACGTCTCCGAGGCGGGGCTTGCCTCAACCAGGGCCGCCGCCGACGACGCAGGCACCGGAAAACGGCTCACCACAGCAGTTCTCGACGTATCCTCCGAAAGCGCAGTGTCCGCGGCCGTCGCCGTGGCGGTGGCTGACTTCGGTGGTATCGATGTGCTGGTGAACGCCGCGGCGATTCAGCGCTGCGCCCATACCCACAAGCACACGCTGGCCGACTGGAACGACACGCTGGCCGTGAACCTGACCGGGACGTTTCTGATGACCCGCCAGGCACTACCTTCGCTGCTGGAGTCAGGTCACGGTGTTGTGGTGAACTTCACCTCCACCGCCGCGTCGTTTGCGCATCCCTACATGGCGGCGTACGCCGCCAGCAAAGGCGGCGTCTTGGCGTTCACCCACGCCTTGGCGCTGGAGTACTCGAAGCAGGGGTTGCGCGCCGTGAATATCCAACCCGGTGGAGTGGCAACGGCTTTGGCGATGTCGACCTTGGACAAGATGCCCGAGGGATATGACATCGGCCTCTGGGCCAAACAGACGCCGCTGATCGGCGGTCTGGACAACGAAATCCTCGGCGATCCCAGTGCGGTAGCCGCGGTGATCGCGATGGTGGCCTCAGACGACGGTCGGTTCATCACCGGTACGGAGATCCGGGTCGACGGCGGCGCCCACGCCTGATGTCCGAGGCCACCCACGACCCACTGTCAGGCCTCCACACACTGCTGGATGAACGCGACATAGGCCGCGCACTGGGCCATTTCGCACGGATCGCCGACACCAAGACCTTCGACGCGCTCGCCGAGGTCTTTGCCGACGACGTCCAGTTCGACTATGGCTCCGGGCAAGTGGAGCAGGGTATCGCCGCCCTGCGCGCGCTGCTGAGCCACCATCTGGACCATTGCGGTGGAACGCAGCATCTGATCGGCAGCATCTTTGTGGACGTCGACGGCGACCACGCGGTCAGCCACGCATATGTTCAGGCACGCCATCAGCGCATCAGCGACTTCGTCGGGCCCGTGTTCGATTCGAATGGCGAGTACACCGACCACTGGCAGCGGCGGGCCGAGGGCTGGCGCATCGTCCGGCGAGACGTGACGTGGGCGGCGAACAGCGGAGACCCGGCGATCATCGCCGCTACGACTTGGGATGGATGAACACTCCCTCGGCCTGCACCGTGACGCCGTGGTCGTCGCTGATCTCGCCTGCCGCAAAGGTTTTGACGCCGTCGATGCGCACGACGCGCGCCTGCGCCCGTAGCGGTCCGAGGCGGGTTCCCCGCACATAGCGCAACGTCAGCGTGCCAGTGAACGCCGGACGGCCCGGGAGATGCGCAGTAGCACCGAGGACGTGGTCAAGCACGAGTGCGCACACACCGCCGTGCACGTGGCCGGCGGGACCCTCGTACGCCGCGCCGAGGACAAACTCCGTCCACGCACCCCCGTTCGCCTCCTGATGCACAACCAGCGGAGGCGCGACAGGATTTCGGATGCCGATCGCCACATTTCCCCAGGCGCTGCCCTGCCCGTCGGGTGTGGTCCGAAGACCGAACGAATCCGGCATGAGGACAGCGCTGAGCTGTTGGGCTGCGGCGTCAATCAGCTGCCGAGCCTTGAAGACAGTTGCGGCGTCTGCCTCCGTGCGGATAGTGACGTCGATGAGCTCGCGCACCGAGGAGGCCAGCGGCTCGTACACCGCCGCCAGCGGGTGCAGATCAGTCATAGGTCTCCGTCGGTGTCGGTGGTGTTCGCAGGGTGCCCGACGGCCTAAGTGGTCCGCAACATGTGCTCCCAGCCAGCGGTCTGCGGAACTTCACACGGATTACATATTGTTAGTCTTTCGACATGGCAGACGAGGATCCCGCGGCAAAGCCGGCACTGGCTGCGACCAGTTGGGCGATCCTCGCTTTTCTGTCCTACGAAGACGAGCTGTCTGGGTATGACATCAAAAAGGCCAGCGATTGGAGTATCCGGTACTTCTACTGGAGCCCTCAATTCAGTCAGATCTATGCCGAATTGAAGAAGCTCGAGAAGCTCGGGCTGGTCACCTCACGCCTCGATCACGACAATGGTGCCCGCAGCCGTCGCCTCTACAAGATCACCGCGGCAGGGCTCGAAGCGGTGACAAAGTGGGCCAACGACACTCCGGCCGAACCACCCATGCTCAAACACAGTGTGCTGTTGCGGGTGGCATTCGGACATTTGGCCGATCCCGGAAAGCTCAAGGAACTGCTTCATGAGCATCTGGAGTTTGCCGACAGTATGCAGCGGCAAGCGACACACGACGCCCACGGCGCCGAAGCAATGGATGCATGGGCCTATCCGCGGCTGGCGCTGCAGTGGGCATCGCGTTACTACGCGAGCGAGCGTGAACTTGCCGTGCAGATGATCAAAGACCTGGACGAGGCCGAAGAGGCGTTCGCCCGGTCGGGTGGCGCGGCCAACGCGCCCGATCCACGGTACTGGGACGAGATCGGGAGGCAGGTCGCCGCGGAGGACGAGCAGACTTAGCGATCTGCGGCAGCGTCCCGGGCGGCGATGTAGCCGAAGACCAGGCCCTGGGCGATGGTTGCTCCGGCACCGGGGTAGGTGGCACCGAAGACGTTGGCGGCGGAGTTGCCCAACGCGTAGAGGCCCTGGATCGTGGTGCCGTCTTCGCGCAGCACCCGAGCACGCTCGTCGGCGCGGAGGCCGCCGCACGTCCCCAGATCACTCAGCACCATCTTGACCGCGTAGAAGGGGCCCTGAGCCAAAGGCCGCAGATTCGGGTTCGGGGTCACCGTGGGGTCGCCGTAATAGCGGTCATAGGCACTCTGCCCGCGACGGAAGTCGGGATCGTCACCGGCGTAGGCGCCGTCGTTGAAGCGGATGATGCTGTCCAAGAACCGTACTCGCGGTACCCCGATCTGGTTGGCAAGGTCGCCCATGTCGTCGGACTTGTGGGCGATACCGGCGTCGTACCAGGCCTTTGGGATCGGCATGCGCGGAAAGAGTTCCGCGGCAAACACATAACCGTTGCGGTACTCCTGGTCGAAGACGATCCACATGGATTCCACGGGACGACCGGCGTGCTCCCTGGCCAACACGCTCTGGCCGAACGACATATAGTCGGCTGATTCGTTGGTGAAACGCTCCCCGTCTTGGTCGACGATGAGAGAGCCCGGCAGCGACCGCTCAGCCAGCATGACTGCCGGCGAACCGCCCGGCAGCGGGGCGACCGCGGGAAACCACCAGGACTGCTCCATCAGATCGATAGCCGCGCCGACCTCCTGGCCGATCCGGATCGCGTCGCCGGTGTTCGTCTGGGCACCGAGGCTGGCATGCGGTTCTAGTGCCTCAGACTGAAACTTCCACCGCATGTCCATGTCGTGGTCGAAACCGCCGGCCGCCAGCACGACGCCGCGTCGAGCGGTAATTGTGTAGTCCTGACCGTTCTGTTCGACCACTGCGCCGGTGACCTTGCCCGCCTCGGTGGTCAACTGGGTCAGTGTGGTGTCTGTCCAGATGGGTATTCCGGCCCGCAGCACGCCGGAGAACAGTCCGGCTGCCAGGGCTTGCCCGCCCGCGACGTAGTGCCGGCCGAGCAGCAGCCCGCCGACGCCCTGCGCCAACCGCTTCGCGACCAGGGGCAGACCCTTGGTCGGTATCCGCGCCATCAGGTTGAGCCAACGGTAGTCAGCACCCGTGGTCGGCATGGGAACAGAGACCTTCATGACTCCGGCGCGGAGTCGGGAGCGGTATTCGCCGAGTATCGAGGTGTCCAGCGGGCGGCATTCACAAGTCCGGCCCGCGGCCGAGCCGCCCGGCGCTTCGGGGTGGTAGTCCGAGTAGTCCTTGGCCCAGAACAGACGCATCGGCGTGGTGCGCCGCAACATCTCCACCGCGGGCGTCAGGTTCGAAAGGAACGCTGCGCTCCGGGCGGCGGAAGTGCTCTCTCCGACAACGGACTTGAGGTAGGTGTCGGCACGCTCGGCGGTGTCGCCGGCGCTGGCCTCGGCCAACACCGGGCTGGCGGGCAACCACAGTGCACCGCCCGATCGAGCCGTGGATCCGCCGATCACGGACGATTTCTCCACGATCAGCACAGACAAGCCGCTCTCGCGGGCTGCGAGGGCAGCCGCCATGCCACTACCTGAACCGACGACCAGCAGGTCCACGATGGTGTCGCGCACGGGAAGTCCGGTGGGAATCGTCGAAGAATGCGGAGTCGTCACCGGCGAAACGTACGACAGTCCGTTAGCGCATTGACACCGCTGTCCTGATGAGCGGAACACCGCCTCCAATCAGCACTCGATTCACGGTTGAATCTCTGCCACTACCGATCCCCCAGCCAATCTCGAAGGACGGTTCAGATGATCATGGAAAGCCAGCCCGGCGACGTTCGACTGATCGAGGCCGACGCGGCGCCGGTCCGGTTCGCTCGAGGATGGCACTGCCTCGGTTTGACGAAGGACTTCGGCGACGGAAAACCCCATCAGGTCAACGCCTTCGGAGAGAAGTTGGTGGTGTTCCGCGGCGCCGACGGTGCAATCAACATCCTTGACAGCTATTGCAGACACATGGGCGGCGACCTCTCCGGCGGCCAGGTGAAGGGCAATGAGATCGCCTGCCCGTTCCACGACTGGCGTTGGGGCGGGGATGGCAAATGCAAAAACGTGCCATATAGCCGCAGGGTTCCTCGCCTCGCCCGGACAGCCACGTGGACCACGCTGGAGCAGGACGGAATGCTCTTCGTGTGGAACGATCCTGAGCGCAAGCCGCCCCCGGCCGATGTCACCATTCCCCGTATCGAAGGCGCGACGAGCGGCAACTGGACTGATTGGCATTGGTACACCACGGTCGTCAACACCAACTGCCGCGAAGTCATCGACAACGTCGTCGACATGGCGCACTTCTTCTATATCCACGGGTCTCTGCCCACCCATTTCAAGAACATCTTCGAAGGCCACGTCGCGACCCAGTACATGAAAAGCGGCGGCCGCCCCGATATCGGTGACCCAGAAGGGGTAAAACTGCTCGGCACGTCGTCGCTGGCGTCTTATCACGGACCGTCGTTGATGATCGACGATCTGATCTATCACTACGAGGCCACCGACCAGCGCACAGTCCTCATCAATTGCCACTACCCCATCGACACGAATTCCTTTGTGCTGCAATATGGCATCGTCGTAGAGAAATCCGAATTCCTACCCGAGGAACTCGCCATCCAAACCGCGGTCGCGCTCGGCGACTTCGTCAAAATGGGCTTCGAACAGGACGTCGCCATCTGGCGCAGCAAGGCACGCATCGACAATCCCCTGCTCGTCGAAGAGGACGGCCCGGTGTATCAGCTGCGGCGTTGGTACGAACAGTTCTACGTCGACGTCGCCGA
The DNA here is from genome assembly GCA_040511255.1 of Mycobacterium sp. Taxonomy (GTDB): domain Bacteria; phylum Actinomycetota; class Actinomycetes; order Mycobacteriales; family Mycobacteriaceae; genus Mycobacterium. The sequence goes on from JBEVHL010000007.1 coordinate 14,875, forward strand.
CGTGACACCAGATATGGTCGACCGCTTCGAATTCGAACTCGACACCACTCGACCCAGTGAGGCGTGGATGAAGGAAATCGAAGACAACATGGCAGCTAAGGCTGCGGTGTCGGAAGCCGCGGGATGACGCTGCGCCCCGACAACCGACTCGCCGACGCACCTATGACAACGGTGAAATGTCAGCGGTGCGCGGCAGGCGTCCAGGTCCGCAAGAGCAGCTGGAATCAGACCAGCGTGCAGTGGGACGCCGTAGCGTCGGCGGGGTGCGTCGAGCGCAACGACGCCGAGCGACTCGCCGCTTATGGAGGTGGGGGATTGTTCCTCGCATGTTCAGCTCTCGGCGCATCGATCAACCGTGCTGCAAGCCAGGGCGTACTGCCGATCATCGACGACACTATCTCCGCTACAAGCTGACTCGGCGATCCGTCCCAGTAAGAAGGACCCAACAACTAGGTGAAGTTGAGGTCGGCCAGGTTGTTGTTGGTACGACGCTGGCGACGGGCGGCCAGCACGTGCAGCAGTTGCTTCGCAAACGGATACGGCGCTGAGTTCGTCTTCCAGTAGCCGGTCGGCGGAGCCGAAGATGGTGAGAACCGCCCGCTCCCGACACAAAGACCGATTCGCGTTGGTCGGCGATCACCATCCGACACTGAGCGTCTTTCCCCGGCAGACGCAGGTTATCCGGCATCGGCCGGAGTCGCTCCGAAGCAAATGAACACCCCTCGCTTATGTCTCGGTTCTCGAGCAATGCGATGAGCCGGAGGTACCAGCCGGTCCATCGACGTCGAGGCCCACCTCTTCGCCGACCGGGCCGAACGCTTCATCGCCGAGATGAATTCCAAGGCTCCGGCCAATGGACATACAGATTTCACTCGCCTAGCCCTCGGGGCACTCGGCCACCAAATGATCTCGAACTGTGCGCGGGCGGGATCAGCTGGGGCGAATACCCCGGCGCTTGTTGTGAAAAGAGCCACTTAATTGGTTTGTAGGGCTAATCAAATCTCATCTACGCGTCGAAACCGATATCGTCCCGACACGAAGTTGAGAATTCTGGCTTCAAGTTGGGTACCTACAAGCGGCGCACGATGCGAGGGATGTGTAAGTTCCGCTTTCACGTGGCGGATGCCATCCTCTCTACAGTGCTTTTTGCAAAATTCCGCTCGATATGGCGCACGCCCCATTCCGTTTTGCGTGGCGAATCGTAGAACCACGCGGTTGTCCAAATCTTGATTACTTGTCCACGAAGTGGTGTGACGGAGATATCCCGGAAGGCCGACGTTGGCCGTTCTGCAGGAGCGTGGCGGATAACGGGGCACGACATGTCTGAGGGACCGAGTGGCGGTTGCCGTGCGGTCCGGGTATTCCGTGGGCGATGAGCGAGCCGACAGACGCCGGCCCGTAAGTGGTCTCGCCGCAACCCCGGTGGCGTCGCTGGTGCGCGGACGGCGTTGACAACCCCCACACACATGATCAACAGCACTCGTTGAACAGCACCTCGAAGGTGTGGTGACCGCCTCCCGAGGCAATCCTCGGCCTTCTTGACTGCTCAGCGAGGCGCTGAGGCAGCAGCTCGCCTGAAGAATTCGCGATACGCGGCGCTGGGAAGGTCTCTGGCATAGGCGATCTTGCCTTCGGAGACTTGCACGATCATGGCATAGACACCGTCGATGGTGTCGCCAGATCGAGCGACTCGGCGGTGTGCGCTGACTGTCGCGACCGCGAGATCGTCCCCTATCGGGTGTACCGCGATGAGTGTGTCGTCCATCTCGTCCATCACGGCCTTCGTGGCGTCCGCCAGGGCGGTGATCTCGTCGCGGCCGCGGAACTCATGGTCTATCCCGTCGACCCCCATCGCGTAAAACGTGGCGTTCTCATGCCATACGCTGATCGCTGCACCGGCATCCCGATGGTGGTCTCCCCCGGTACCGAACATCGCGTGCAGAATGCCCGTTGCGGACGGACATTCGGAACGCGTTTGGGCAGAGCAGGTTTCGACGATCGTGGACATCGCATGACCGGCGGCGGGCAGGCCGATGTAGGGGGCTGAATGCAGCGCCACCTCGGTGAGCTCCGTGACTGTCACACCGTTGGCCAGTGCACCACGGACGTGGTTGGCGATCTCGTCACGGTGGCCCGCTGACATCAGCATGCCCAGGGTGACCAGGCTTCTGTCGCGGCGGCTGAGTTCTTGCCGGGTCCACACGTCGCCGTAGCACTGTTCCAGCGCCAGCCGGCCGAGCATGACTGCCGCGTCTTCGCGATCGGCATCGCCCGCCATCATGTTCGAGAAGTCTGCGCCGAGCATGTCGGTGACAACCATGGCGCCGGAGCGCCGGCGCTCCAGCGTGGTCCTTTCGTCGTAGGAGTTCATGTTGCAGAGCCTCTTTCCGGGCTGTCCAGTTCGATGAGTTGCCTGTCCACAACGTGGTCGGCGAAGATCGCTATATCGGTTTCGGTATCTCTGGCGAAAGTCGTTGACCACAACACGAACCGGCCGAGAAGCGCTGACCATAGGTCCTGCGCAGCCACCTCTGCGCCGGAGGGCCAGCTTCGACCGTCGGTCTCACAGTCGCGCATCACACTGACCCATTGGAGCCAGAGCTGCTCCCCGGGATGTGCTGGCTGCTTCGGGTCGAGTTGGCTGACATCTTGGCCGAACATCAACCGGAAGACCCCCCGATTGGCTTGCGCGAACCGAATGAAGGCGTGCGCCTGGGCTCGGAGCCGATCCGCCGCGGAACCGCCGTCGGCATCGGCGTTCTGCATCTGCTTGACCAGCTCGCGGTACCCCTCCTCGGCGACCGCGTAGGCCAGCGATTCCTTGCTGGGGAAATGCAGGTAAACGCTCTGAGTCGCGATCCCGGTGTGCCGGGCGACTTCACGCAGCGAGAGGTTCAAATCGGGGCTGCGCAGTCGTTCATCGAGAAGTTCGCCAACAGCCTGCATCAGCTCAGCGCGCAACTGACGGCCCTGGCCGCGTGGGCTGCGGGTGCGCTGAGCCTCGACTTGTCTACCAGCTGCCGAGGCCTCGCCCGGTTTGCTCATCAGGCCTCCGTTTAGCGGACTCACGAGTTCATCCGGTTGAACATACCGAGCCCGGTCGCTGCAGTGGTGCCGGCGTCGACGGGCAGGATGGTTGCGGTGATCCATCGAGATTCCGGACTGGCGAGGAACAGCGCGGCCCATGCCAGATCCCAGGCGTCGCCCTCGGTGCCCAGCAGGTTCGCCTTGCGTCGCAATTCACGACCACCCGCGCCGCCGGAGCTACCGATCGGGGTGTTGAGGTGGCCCGGCACGAGACAGTTCACCCGGATGCCGTCAGCACCCCAGGCTGCTGCCCGGTCAACCGTCAACGACTGCACCGCACCCTTGCTCGCGGCGTAGGCCCCTTGGCCAAGGACCCCGAAACCGCGCATCGCCACGATGGAGGACACATTGATGATCGACCCGCCTCCAGCCCGCTTGAGGTGAGGGTAGGCAGCCTCGCTGACCAGCATGGTGCCGGTGGCGTTGACAGCGAACACTGTGTCCCAGTCCGCCGTAGCGATTCCGGCGTTGTTGACCACGATGTCGAGGTGGCCGGCGCGCTGAGCGAGTAGATCAACCGCCGCGTCCACCTCTGACTTTTCGGTGAGATCGGCGATGAGGGGAATCGCGGTGCCGCCTTCGCCCTCGATGCGAGCGCACGTGGCGTGGGCCCGATCAGCGTCTGAGTCCAACACGCCGACCACAGCACCCTGGGCCGCGAACAGGGCCGCGGTGGCGGCACCGGTGCCGGGTAGGTCGCCACGGCTTCCCGCGCCGGTGACGAGCGCAACCATGCCTGCCAGGCGTTGGCCGCGGCCGGAAAGGTGCCCACCCGCTGGGGCCGCTGTCATGCGTCCTCTCCCCATGTCACAGGAAGCGACGTCAGCCCGTAGACGATCGAGTTCTTGCGGTAGGCAACGTCTTCGACGGGGATGGCCAACCGGAGGTCCGGGATCCGCTCGAACAGTCGGGGAAATGCCACCTGCATCTCGACGCGTGCCAGGTTCTGCCCGAGGCACTGGTGGGTACCGAAGCCGAATGCGACATGCTGGCGGGCGTTCCGCCCGATGTCGAGGGAATCGGCGGTGTCGCCGAAGGCCCGCGGATCCCGGTTGCCTGCAATGAGTGCCACGATGATTCCTTCGCCCTTGCGGATGATCTGGCCGCCGATCTCGGTGTCCTCCAGTGCGACTCGTCGCGGATCGGTGGACACGATGCTCCAGTAACGCAGCATTTCCTCGGCCGCAGTGGTCGCCAATTCGGGCCGAGTACGGAGTCGTTCCCGCTCGGACTTATTGAGCAGCAACGCCAGGATGCCGAGTGACAGCATGTTGGCGGTGGTTTCGTGACCGGCGCCCACCAGAAGGCCCGCCACTGCGGGCAACACCTCGGGTGCAAAACCGTCTGGGCCGCTGTGATCACGGATCAGGCGGCTGATCATATCGTCGCCCGGTTGGCGTCGCTTGAGGTCGACCAACCGCTGGTAATACTCGGAGCTCGATTCCTCATGCTCATTGGGTTTCGAGTGATCTCTGCTGAGATCTGTGCCGGCGTTGGCGTGCGCCTGGAACATCTCCCGGTCCTCGTACGGCACCCCGAGGATGTCGCAGATCGCCCGCGAGGGTAGTGGTAGCGCGAAATCCTGCACGATGTCGACCGGTTTGTCCGACGCAAGGATCGCATCGATGAGCTCATCGGTGATCTCGGTCAGCTTGTCCCGCATTGCCGCAGTGGCCTTGACGCTGAACTCCTTGGTGAGCATCCGGCGCAGCCTGTTGTGCTCGGGATCGTCGAGCCGCAGAAACAGACCGCCTTGTTCACGAGCCATGCCTGCGTGCACTTCGGGGAAGCCCGCAATGCGGACGTCGGCACTGAATGCCGGGCTACCCAGCACTTCTTTGATGTCGGCATGTCGCGTGGCGAGCCAGTGCTCGGACCCATCCCAGATGGTGACCTTGTGCAGGCCGCCTTCTTCGCGGAAGTCGGTGTATGCGGCCGGTGCGTCGAACGGGCAGGTACGGGGCGCCGGAAAGAACGGGGCGCCGTGTGTGTTGATCGTGTCGTCAATTATGGTGTCGGTCATCACTTTTCCTTCATTGCTAGGTATTCATCGGTGGACAGCGGGCTGTCAGTTATGCGACCGGCACCTGCATCGGGCTGCCGATCCGGGCACGCCATGCGCGCAGGGAACGGGCCATCCCCACACCAAGGGCAGCGGTGACCACGCCATCGCGCACGTACGCTCCGACGAACCGGCGATCCGTCAGACTGCCATCGACGATGACGAAATCGTCTGTTGCCCCTGGAATTCCGTAGGACTGAATTTTCACGTCGTATTGATCGGACCAGAAGTAGGGCACCGATGCGGGTGGCACGTACTGGGGGTCGAGGATCGACCGCGCCACGGCGCGGCCCTGTTCGCTGGCGTTCAGGCGATGTTCGACGCGCCGGTAACCAGTGTCGTCCGGCAGCCTCCAAGCCGCGACATCCCCAGCCGCCCAGACGTTGTCCACACTTCGACCGTTGTTACTGCACAGCACTCCACCGGCGCCCTCTTCCCTGCCTGGCCCGCCGATGGGCACGGCCGACCCCGCAAGCCACTCCACTGACGGTGTCGCTCCGATTGCCACCAGCACGAAGTCGGCGGGGAGGACTTCGCCGGTAGCGAGGCGTACGGCGTGCACCTGGCGATTGTCGGTTTCGAGTCTCTCGACGCCGACGCCACATCGCAGATCGACGTCGTTCTCTCGGTGGAGTTCCGCCAGGAACTGGCCGATCGAGGCGCCGACGACTCGCATCATCGGCAGCGGAAGCGGGTCGACCACGGTGACATGCAAGTCGAGTCGCCGAGCGACAGCAGCCGCCTCCATTCCCAATACTCCCGCCCCGATGACGACCAGATGCCCGCCGCCGAGCAGCGCCGTCCGCAGAGCGCGCGCGTCGTCGAGTTCCCGCAGTACGTGCACCCCTGCGATTCCATCGGTGCCGGGCAGTCGACGGGCTTGTGTGCCGGTGGCGATCACCAATGCGTCGTAACTCGCCTGACTACCGTCGGCCAATTGCACTGTCGAGGCCTCCATGTCGAGACCCTCAGCGGGAACACCGAGGCGAAGGTCGATGGCCAGTCGGCTCAATTCGGCGGGCGGCCGCAGCGCGAGCGCGTCGGCATCCCACTCGCCGGTGAGGTATTGCTTGGACAGCGGCGGTCGATCGTAGGGTGAATGCGGTTCGGCGCCAATCAAAGTCAAGGCACCTTGGTACCCCGCTGAGCGCGCGGACTCGGCGACGGCCAAACCCGCGGCGGAAGCACCGACCACCACAATCCGGTCGGGAGTCATGCTCAGCCCTCTCGAAGGAAGATGGCAGCCGCCGGGCAGATCTGAGCGGCCTCGCGCGCTCCCTCGAGTTCCTCGGGCGATGGATCGTCGTTCAGGACGACCACGATTCCGTCGTCGTCGCGCTGATCGAACAGACTGGGTGCAGCCAGAACGCACTGGCCACCGGCTACGCACTTGTCTTCATCAACTTCGATTTTCATGGGGCTCCCTAGGCTGTTGGGGCTTACTTAGATCACCTTACATCTGTTAGGTGACAACTGTTAGGTGATGTCGAACACCACAATGCTGGAGGTGGTCACCACCATCGAGCGCGGACGCCAACGTGCCCGGCGAGTAATTCCGTCGTCGAGCTATCGCACCGCCCTCATCGAGGAGCACGCGGGCCGCGGTCTATTCGTACTCACGCCCTCGGGGTACCGGTTCGCGTGGACCGCTTACTCGGGGCGCGAGCCTCCGCTGACAGAGGCGCCGAATAATGCGGCGGCAGCGCGCAGGGGGATCCGACCGGCCTGCCGCCGGCGTGGATCGGGGTCGGCGACAACGATCTTCTCGACCCAGAAAAAGTCCCTTATGCCAAGCGGCTGACGAAATGCGGTGTTAGTCGAGCCCGTCGGCCTCGGTCAGCGGCTCACGAGGGCCACTGGCCGTTGCGACGCGCCTCTACAGCGGCGAGGTTCTCCAACCCAGTCAGAAGGTCAGCGAAAGGGGAGGGTCGCGGGTCCTCCTCGGTTCGCGTACCGACAAGCAAGCTGATGAGGTCCGCGAAAATGCCGATAGATAAAGCGTTCGTTCGGGCACGCGAGAACCACCGGCATCTCGTTCGCCGACACCTTGACAGCGTACAGTTACCCGCATCGCACTGTCGTCGGCAACGCTGACAACCTGGCGCAGAGCCAGCGTTTCGAGACAAAGACTGTTCGCACAGATGCATTCGCGTAGAGGGAGAGCCTTTGTGGGCGACGACGTCGAGGGCCTGCGACGCTGGCTTCGAACGAACTACGGGGCCGAAGCCGACCTCGTGGAATGCGACAAGGGGTCCGCGGGATTTTCCAACGAGACGTGGTCACTGACCCTCCGTGACGGAGCTGTTTTCCGAAATCTCATCTTTCGCAAACTGCGAACCGAGATGGCGTTCTCGACGGGCCCCGAGTGGAATTCATGGTAGGGGCATGTTCTTCGACAGCACCGAGGGGTGCCGAACGACGCTATGGCACAGCGCAATCGACGCCATCGCCGAAGTGCACGCGGTCTACGTCGATACAGCTGATCTCCGTGCGCACCGCCCGCGAGATCGGCGCGATGTAGTGAAGACGCGGCTCGCGGTCATCGTCCAGTGGCACCGCCACGGAAACAGCGACCCCATCCCCGCGTTGGTCGACGTGGGCGCGGTAATTCGCGATAGCGTGCCGGACCAGGACGACATCGTGCTGTATTGGGGCGATGCGAAGCTTGGCCACCTTTCTGGTCCTGGCGGACCGCGTCGTGACCCAGATGGGCATCGCTGAGTACTTCCCCGACAACTGGGCCACTGACAACGAGCCCTACCGCAAATTGGAGAGCTTGCTATGACGGCCAGAACGAATCTGATCACGTTCCATCAGGACCGCGCCAGCGTGTGGTACCTGGCGCGCCGGGCGGGTGGCGTGTCGAAGCATTGGGTGCGCGATGCGATACGACGCGGCGACATGGACTACCCGAACTCGATCCCCACCGATCGACGGCACCTCTCGAATTCGTGGCTCAGCGCGACGCTCGGCGCGACCGTTCCGGGCGCACGCGTCCTGGAATGCGAGTCACCCGTCCATCATTCGGGTACGGCGACTCGAATCGGCCTGCGCTTGTCGTGGAACCAGCAAGGGCAGGACGCGGATCTGCCGACTGCGGTCTTCGTCAAGACGACCAATACGTGGCAGCAGAGGATGATTCTTGGATTGACCGGGATGGTGAAGGGCGAGTCGCTCTTCTACTCGAAGTTTCGGCCGCAGGTCGATATTGAGGCTCCTCAGGGCTACTACGGCGACTATGACGACGATTCCTGGCGGTCGATCGCCATCATGGAGGATGTCGAATTCACCAAGGGCGCCCGGTTCCTGAACCCCCTGGAGACCTCCGACCGTGCGGGCATGGAAGATCTTCTCGGCGACCTCGCGACGCTGCACGGACATTTCTGGCTTCGGCCAGAATTGGCGGCCTACGGGCTGCGGGACTCGTTCAATCTCATCAGCTTCTCCGACAGTGTCGTCAATCTGCGCCGCCGCTCCCACGTCGGAGTGGAGCGCGCCGGGTCCGAAATACCGACGACGCTTGCGGGCCGCACCGACGAGGTGTATGACGCTAACTTCGCCACGCTTCAACTCGACCGGACGGGCGCCTCGACGCTCCTGCACGGAGACGGTCATGCGGGTCAGCGGTACGTCACCGCGACCGGGCGAAGCGGTCTGGCCGACTGGCAGGTCATGCACCGCGGACACTGGGCGTGGGACGTCGCGTACACGATGAACACTGCGCTGTCGGTCGATGATCGACGTGCCTGGGACCGCGATCTGCTGTCCTTCTACCTCGAACGCCTCGCCGCCGCGGGCGGTCCCGTGATCGACTTCGACACGGCCTGGCGCGAATACCGACGCCACGCGTTCTACCCCTACATCGCCTGGATATTCACGCTGGGGCGCGCTGCCTACCACCCCAACTGGCAACCCGATGAGTTCTCGAAGGCGATCATCGGCCGCACCGCGCAGGCCATCGTCGATCACGACTCTTTCAATGCGCTCGATGAGGCTCTGCACTAGAAGCGATGCACGGGCAGTCGTAGACACACGCGCGTGCCTTTCATACCTCAGAGAGCTTGAGCCGGCTCGGTTCAGGCGGGCGCGGTGGTGCAACGCCCACGTGGCGAAATCATCTAATTGCACGCCTCGCTCCCTGCAGGCACGGACACCTACCTAACAGCCCTCCACGGTGGCCTATCGCTGGCTGTCCACGACACCAGCCGAGTAGCCACGGTCAGCAACCCGCGATTTCCGACATGGTCAGCGATTCGGCAGCCAGATCGATCTCCTGGCGATGGAAGCGCTCCGGGCACTCGAACGCATCGGCCGCGGCCCGCCCGACGTCAGCGGCCGCAATGAGGTCGAGACGAGTCTCAGGTTTGTAGGCAGTGGCCAGCCGACCCGAAGCGAGGGTCGGAACGTGAGCCTGCTCGGCAGCGGTCACAAGGACCCGATCAGCGCGTACATCGCCGTCCCTGGAAGCTGCACGGGGAACAATCCAGCTGCCACCCCGAACAGCGTGATAACGCTGCTGCTGGCCGCAGCCGAGGACGGCTCGCATACCAACGCGCGCACGGCAATTCCCCTAGCTAGGAGCGCATCGACAACGGCATCCCCCTGTGCACCGGTTCCTTCCGGTGACGAGTACCTCGCCCGGCGAAGTCATCGCGACTCGGGTTGTGACCAGATCTGATACCGAACGGGGACATCATTACCATCCCCATCTCGCTGCCACCCGGTCATCGTCTTTGTGATGGCGTCGAGTCGCGAGCCTTTACCAGTCAGCGCGAAAGGATCGACACCGCAGACGCACCGGGCGCCCCATAGAGGTGCGTGTAACCCACGCGCGGATTGTTGGGCACCTGCCGCTCCCCGGCGCGACCCTGGAGCTGCATCACGATCTCATAGACCTGTCGCAACCCGGACGCCCCGATGGGCTCACCGTTGGCGATGAGACCGCCGTCCGTGTTTACCGGCAGCCGTCCTCCGATCTCGGTGTCGCCGTCCGCGATCCACTTCTCCTGCTCACCATCGGCACAAAAACCGTTCTCCGCCATGTGGATAAGTTCCGAACCTGCATCGGTGTCCTGCAGCTGCGCGACGTCGACGTCCTCGGGGCCGATCCCGGCCCGCTCGTAGGCGGCGCGCGACGCATCGACCGTCGGACTGGGGACCGCGTCGATCGGCAGCGACGGGCTCTGCAGTTCGAATGCGCCCTCGCGCCGCGACCGGAGTTCCGCCGCCCGCACGAACACCGGCGTGGACGTGAACTGATGCGCGATGTCGGCCCGACACAGGACCAGCGCAGCGGCGCCCTCGTCGGGATTACAGTACATGTACCTCGTCAGCGGGTAGTTGACCACCGCGCTGTCGAGAATCTCCTCCACCGAGACCGCCTTCCGGCGCCAGGCCTGCGGGTTGATCGCTCCATTGGAGAGGTTCTTGGCCGCGATGCGGGCGAGCGACTCGACGGATATCCCGTGATCGTGCATGTACTTGTTGATCTTCGTGCCGAAGAAATGCGTGGTGAGGAACATGCCAGTCTGGCCGTACCAACTCGGAAGTCCGACCACGGACGGGTCGGCGGCGAACGCGCCGCGAGGATGCTTGTCAAAGCCGATCGCCATGGCGACATCGGCCTCACCGTGCCGGATGGCCTGCTCGGCCATCTGCAACGACGTACCACCCGTGGCACACCCGTTGAACACGCCGCGAACCGGAATGCCTGTCAGACCAAGCCAACCGACGATCGCGTCCGGATTCGACACCTCGTAGCTTCCCACGTAGGCGGACCGCACGCGGGTCCAGTCGGTGCCTGCATCGTCGAGAGCCAGCTGCGCGGCTTCTGCGCCCATCTCCAAGGCGAGTTTGTCGCCGTACCGGCCGAACGGGTGCAGGCCGACGCCGACGATCGCAACGTCCGTCACGGTCATTCCCCTTCCACGGGAGCGAATGCGTAAGTGAGGATCTCGGTTCCACCTGGCCGAGTTGTGTATGGCACGACCACCAGCTCCATCGGTTGGCCGATGGTCAACTTCGCGGGATCGGGCTCGGTGAATCGTGCCTGAATCAGCAACTGGTCGGGCAGTTCGACGTATCCGAGCGCGTAGGGCTGAAAGGTCTCCGGGGTATCGTCGCCGTCGTACGGCGGCGACGGCGGACGGAACTGCTGCGTGGTGAAACCCCACAAGGTGCCGCGCCGCTTCAGTAGGACCTGCTCCTCCCCCGCCTTGGCCGGGAATGTGAGTCGGCCGCCGTTCGTGGAAGCGATGAGCTGCGGCTCATCGGATGGCCACGTGAACAGACCTTCGGCCACCGGCTGCTGGTTCGCGCTCAACGTCACTCCCGTCGTCACCGCTTGGCCGTGCGGAGAGCACAGCACAGCGCTATTGCTTGAGATCTAATAACATCTAAATAATTTAGCTATGTCGTCACAGGCAGTCAACCCACGCTGCGAGTCGCTCCCATAGCATCGACCGTGTTGAGGCGAAGTTGTGCATGTGCGCCATCCGCGGGACGACGAAGACCGTTACGTCGGTGGCTCTCTCGTAGGCGGCAGGCTCACGCAACGGTGTCTGCGTGACGTCGCGCACACCGACCCCGATAAACACCGGTACGTCGATCAAAGCGGCATCCTCGGCGACATATCCTGACGACAGCATCGCGACGGCGCAGCTGGGGAGCGTGGCACTACCGAACACAGGCGCTTCGGTGCGGAGCGGATAGCCGCCCGCCGTATCGGCCGCAACGACGTCTTCGGGTACGTCGGACCAGAAGAATGGGTAGAGGAAGTCCGGGATGCGGGCGGCCACGGCGGCCACGGACTGCGTGCCCGGATGCGCGTCCCGACGCTCCCCGCCCACCCGGCCCGCAACCGCCTCGGACTCGGCGTGTTCGGCGAACGGCAGGACGGTGTGAATCGCGCTGAACCCGAGCACCGCAACCGCGTCGTACGAGCGGTGACGCGCCGCCATCAGGATAGTTATGGCGCCGCCCATTGACTGGCCGACGCCGACGCGCCGCAGGACGCGGAGCGGTGGATACGCTGGCGCGATCGCGCCACGCTCGAGGAGGTCCGCGATGCCGACCATTGCCGCGTGATTCGCCGACGCGATGTCCTCGGCCCGAAGGTCGCCGCACACTTCAGGGGTGCTTGCTCCGACACCGAGATGATCGACGGCCACGAACACCAGCCCACGCGCTACGTGATGCTCCGCCTGGGAGTACCTGTCGTGTCCGGCGAAGTGCATGTCGAAGTAGCCGCGGCTGTAGCCGCCCCCCGGCAGCGCGAATATGACGGTGGCACCGTCGGCGAGTGCATCTGCCGGCGGTAGGTGCACCGTGGCGGCCACCGTCAGTCGGCCCTCGACAGCACATGTTCCAGACACATCGATTTCCACGTCTTGCTGGAACCACGCCGCCGATCCGTGCTCTGGCATACATCTCATCCCTCTGACGGTGGGACCCGATTGATATTAAAGATCTAACTATTAACGAGGCGTTGGGCCGTGACTCGGTACTGTGCTTGACATCACGTTACAACGTAAGGTTACGTTGCCGACAGCGTTATCGCGCGTCGAATTCGTACCGCGCGGAAAGATCGGTGGCACCGCGCGGGACGCAGTCTCCGAACAGAAGGGACCACTCAATGGCCGGCAAATACGAGGGCCGACTCTTCATCGACGGAGAGTTCCGCGAGGCCCGCTCAGGCAGGCGCTACGACGTCATCAATCCCGCAGACGAATCAGTCGTCGGGACGGCGGCAGACGCAGCGCCCGCGGATGTCGACGACGCGATCACCGCAGCACACCGCGCCGCCGAGGAGACCGACTGGGCCACCGACCACGAGTTCCGCCGACACTGCCTGGAGCAGCTACAGCAGGCCTTGCGCAAGGAGTCCACCGAGATCGGAAAGCTGGTCACCGCAGAGGCCGGCGTTGCATCCTCGGTAATCGTCACCCATGTCGACGTGATGATCGACGGCATGGACTTCTTCAACGAACTCACCACCCAGTTCCCGTGGGAGTCCGACCTCCCGCCCTACTCGATTCTGGGCATGCCGAGCGCACACAAGGTTCGTTATGAACCGTATGGCGTCGTCGGAGCCATCACGCCGTGGAACGCACCCTTCATGACGGCGATCTGGAAGGTGCACCATGCTTTGGCCACAGGCAACACGGTGGTACTCAAGAGCGCGCCCGACACCCCCCTCAGCGCAGCCCTGCTCGCCCAGATCGCGACTGAGCAGACCGACCTGCCCAAGGGTGTACTCAATACGATCAGCAGTGAAGACAAGGCCATCGCCGGCGATGCGATGACCGCCGACCCACGCATCGGCCTCTACCACTTCACCGGCTCGCCCGGAGTCGGCCAGCGCATCGCCGAACGCGCCGCCAACGGCATCCGGCACACCGTGCTCGAACTGGGCGGCAAGTCCGCCAACGTGTTGCTGCCCGATGCCAACCTCGACCTCGCATGCGGCCTCGGCGTCGCGATGTGCATGTCCAGCAGCGGCCAGGGCTGCGCTCTCGCCACCCGCATGGTGGTGCACGCCGACATCTACGACGAGGTGGTGTCGCGGCTCGAGGCGCAGATCGGCGCGCTGCCCTGGGGTGACCCCACCGATCCCGGCAATCTCGTCGGTCCGATCATCCGGCTCGAACAACTCGAGCGCATCGAGGGACTCGTCAACCGGGCACGGGAAGCCGGCGCGCGGGTGCTGGTCGGCGGTGAGCGAGGCGATGTCGGAGGCAAGGGCTTCTGGTGGAAGCCGACACTGGTCGTCGACGTCGACGAGAACGCCGAGATCGCCCAGACCGAGGTGTTCGGTCCGGTGCTCAGCGTGATCAAGTATTCCGGCGATGACGACGAGGCCGTACGGGTGGCGAACAACTCGAAGTACGGTCTGTCGGCATACGTGCAGTCCGGCGACGAGGAACGCGCCTGGGCGGTCGCACGCAAGTTGAAGGCCGGCACCGTCAACATCGGCAGCTCCTTCTACCTCGCTCCCGACACCCCGTTTGGTGGATACGGCATCAGCGGTGACGGTGTCGAACACGGAATCGACGGCTTCCGGGAGTACCTCCGCATCAAATCCATCGCCAGCCCGGCCAGCTGAACCGGCCACGACGAGAGAAGTACGGAATGCGCCTGCAGGACAAAGTAATCGCGATAACGGGTTCAGGCTCGGGCCTGGGCCGCGAGGCGGCACTGCTCTTTTCTTCCGAGGGGGCGAAGATCGTCACCAGCGACGTGGTCCCGGGCCGCGCGCAGAAGGTCGCACAGGAAGTGATCGACGCCGGCGGCGAAGCCGTGGGAATCGACGCCGATGTACGGATCGAAGCCGACATGGAGCGGCTGGTTGCGACGACGGTGGACACGTTCGGACGAGTGGACGTGATGTGGGGGAACGCTGGAATTCCCGAGCCGGGCTTCGGGATGCAGCCACTCACCGAGTCCAATTTGGAGGACTGGAACGACATCTTCGCCATCAACGTCACCGGCCTCTACCTCGCGTGGAAGCACGCCGCAAAATGGATGATCACGAACGGGCGGATCGGCACCCTACTGGCCACCACGTCCGCGGCAGCGTTCACTGCCTACCCGGGCTTCCCGATGTACACGGCGTCAAAAGCCGCCGCCAACGGCCTCGTCCGCGCAGCCGCTCTGGAATTCGGCAAGTTCGGCATCCGCGCTATCGGCCTCGCACCGACGCACGGCATGTCGGTCAACTTCGCGTTGCCGCCGGATGCCGAGGTGTTGGGAAAGTCCTATGAGGAGCTGATGGGCTGGGATCCGGACAAACGGGCGATGCCGCTGCGGCTGAACCGACCTCCGACCCTGCGCGACAACGCAAATGTGGCGCTGTTCCTCGCGTCCGACGAGTCGGCCTACATGTCTGGGCAGACACTGCATTCTGCCGACGGCGGACAGTTCGCCCGAACCTCGATCATCTTCCCGACCGACACCGGGGAATCCGGCGACATCACCTCTGGCGCAATCCCCGACGACCTGCGCGAGGGCATAGATCGCTGACACCCGCTAGACGAAAG
>JBEVHL010000008.1:0-4946 GCA_040511255.1 Mycobacterium sp.
CCGATTCGGGCGCACCCGTCGGGCCCCCGCCCAGTGCCGACGACCAGGCCAAGCAGTTCGCGGACATGACGCGGTTCTTCGACCACGAGATGCGCGAGACGATCGGCTACGTCCCCGACATCGAGGCGCTCAAGCGCGTTCGGGTGATCGTCGGCATCGGCGTCGATTCCGGGCATCTGCTCACCTACCGGACCAGCCTCGCGCTCGCCGAACGCCTCGGCACCGAGCCCGTCGAGTTCCCCGGCGACCACGGCGGATTCATCGGCGCGCCAGGCGCATTCGCCGACCGGCTGCGGGCCGTCCTTTTGTGATTTCGGCGCGGTCTCGACCGCTCACCGGTTGGGACCGCGCCGAAATCACCCGATCAGGACCGCGTAGCGCGGCTTGATCACCTCGTCGATGATCGCCAACCGCTCCTTGAACGGCAGGAACGCCGACTTCATCGCGTTGATGGTGAACCGCTCCAGATCGCTCCAGCCGTAACCGAACGCCTCGACCAGTCGCAGCATCTCCTGGCTCATCGTGGTGTCGCTCATCAACCGGTTGTCGGTGTTCACGGTGACGCGGAACCGCAGCCGGGCCAGCAGGTCGAACGGATGCTCCGCGATGCTGGCCACCGCGCCGGTCTGGACGTTGGAGCTGGGGCACAGCTCGAACGGCACCCGCTTGTCGCGCAGGATCGACGCCAGCCTGCCGAGCTTGGCGTCGCCGTCGGCGTCGACGGTGATGTCGTCGACGATTCGCACTCCGTGGCCGAGCCGGTCGGCGCCGCAGAACGCGATGGCCTCGTGGATCGAAGGCAGGCCGAATGCCTCACCGGCGTGAATCGTAAAGCGCGCGTTGTTGTTCCGCATGTATTCGAATGCGTCCAGGTGCCGGCTCGGAGGGTAGCCGGCTTCTGCGCCCGCGATGTCGAACCCGACCACACCCTTGTCCCGGAACCGGATGGCCAGTTCGGCGATCTCCCTGGACCGCGCCGCATGCCGCATCGCGGTGACCAGGCAGCGCACGGTGATCGTCCGACCGGCTGCTGCGGCCGCCTTCTCGCCGTCGGCGAAACCCGCGAGCACCGCGTCGACGACGGCGTCCAGTGAGAGCCCCTGGTCGATATGCAGTTCGGGAGCAAACCTGATCTCGGCGTAGACGACGGAATCCGCGGCCAGGTCCTCCACGCATTCGAAGGCCACCCGGTGCAGCGCTTCGGGCGTCTGCATGACGGCGACGGTGTGGGCGAACGGCTCCAGGTACCGCACCAGGGAGCCACTGTGCGCGGCGGTGCGGAAGAAGGTGGCCAACTCCTCGACGCCGGTGGCAGGCAGATCGTCGTAGCCGATCTGGGCGGCGATGTCGAGCACGGTCGCAGGGCGCAGGCCGCCGTCGAGATGGTCGTGCAGCAGGGCTTTGGGCGCCTGCCGGATGAGGTCGATGTCCAGCGGGGGCCCCGGCTTGATCGAGGTAGTCACTGTTGCTCCAATCCCGTGCCGATCCGATCGATGATCAGGGGCCGAGTCAGGAAGGGTGCGTCGGCGGGGTAATCCCCGACGCTCCACGCCCCCTCGAGTTCGGCCAATGCCGGTCCGATCCTTGCCGGTTCGTCTGTATAGAGGGTGAACACCGCTTCGCCTGCGGCGACGGGCTCGCCGGGGCGGCGGTGCATCCGCAGGCCCGCCCCGTGCTGCACCTGCTCACCGGGAGCCGCGCGGCCCGCCCCGAGCCGCCACACCGCTATGCCCATCGCCAACGCGTCGATGTCCCCCATTGTGCCGCCTCGGGGTGCGTTCACCGTCTCGGAATGCGCACCTTGGGGTAACGGTGCGCTGAGGTCGCCACCCTGGGCGGCGACGATCTCCCGGAAGCTGTCCATCGCGCTGCCGTCGCGCAAGGTATCCGCCGGGTCGACGCCGTCGAGCCCGATCAGGTCGGCCATCTCGCGAGCCAGCGCCACCGTCAGCTCCACCACATCGGAGGGGCCGCCGCCGGCCAGCACTTCCAGCGACTCGGCGACCTCGACCGCGTTGCCCACGGTGCGCCCCAGGGGGCACGCCATGTCGGTCAGCAGGGCCCGGGTCGGGATGCCGTGCGCGGCGCCGAGCGCGACCATCGCCCGCGCCAGGTCCCAGGCCTCGGCCTCCGTCTTGAGGAAGGCACCGGTGCCGACCTTCACGTCGAGCACCAACGCGTCGGCGCCTTCGGCGAGCTTCTTGCTCATGATCGAGCTCGCGATCAGCGGCAGGGACTCCGTCGTTGCGGTGACATCTCGCAGCGCATAGATCTTGCGGTCCGCCGGCGCCAGTTGACCGGCCGCGAAGATGGCGGCACCCACCTCGCGGAGTTGTTGGCGGATCTGATCTTTGGAGATTTCCGCGGTGAAACCCCGAATGGATTCAAGCTTGTCCAGGGTGCCGCCGGTATGGCCGAGACCGCGCCCCGCCGCCTGGGGCACCGCACCGCCGCACGCGGCGATCATCGGCACCAGCGGAATGGTGAGCTTGTCACCCACCCCGCCCGTCGAATGCTTGTCCACCAACTTGAGTGGCTTCCCGTCCCGTCGAAGATCGCTGAAGTCCAGCCGCTCGCCGGAATCGATCATCGCCGCGGTCCACCGGGCGATCTCATCCCGGTCCATCCCGCGCAGGAAGATCGCCATCAGCAGCGCCGCCATCTGCTCGTCGCCGACGGCGCCGTGGGTGTAGGCATCGATCACCCAGTCGATCGCGCCGTCCGACAGCCGACCGCCGTCGCGCTTGGTACGGATCACCGTCGGTGCGTCGAATGTGAACTGCGTCACGGCTTTTCCTCATCTTTGGCGCTGGTCCCCAACCGGGCGATGTCGTCGGGCCCGAATGCGTCGGGCAGGAGTTCGGCCAACCGCTTCGGCCCGGCGGGATGGTCGATCAGCATCTCAGAACCGCCGTGTTCGAGCAGCACCTGACGGCACCGACCACACGGCATCAGCAGCGTGCCGTCCCCGTCGACACACACCAGTGCGAGCAGCCTTCCGCCGCCGCTGGAATGTAGGGCGCAGACCACTGAACACTCGGCACAGAGACCTAGGCCATATGAGACATTCTCCACATTGCATCCGGCGACCAGGCGTCCGTCGTCGACCAATGCCGCCGCTCCGACCGGAAACTTCGAATAGGGCGCATAAGCGCCGCGCGAGACGTCAATTGCTTTGTCCCGCAGCATGTTCCAATCTATCGATACAGACATTTCAATGTCACCGACCCTTTTCTGAATGCATTCCGAAGAGACTGTTCGCCCGCCCATACCCCACAAAGGCAACCCTAACTTTGATGCGGTAGAGGCGTTTTCCGCCCATAGCGCACTTCGTTGGACCCTCCAAATGGGATTAGAGTCCACCCGACGGTTCCTGACCTGCTTTTCCAGGTGAATGATGGGTTAAGCGGACACCGCAACGCTGGGGCAGCCCGAGTACGACCCCAGCATCCACCGATGGAGTTGGAGGCGCTGATGAGCACAGCGGCACCGGCTGAGCCGGCCCAGCAAGACAGGCCGCGCAGACGCACTTTGTACCGAGGCGATCCCGGGATGTGGTCCTGGGTGCTGCACCGGATCACGGGTGCGACGATTTTCTTCTTCCTCTTCGTGCACGTCTTGGACACCGCGCTGGTCCGAGTCAGCCCAGAGGCCTACAACGCGGTCATCGAGACCTACAAGACGCCGATCATCGGTCTGATGGAGATCGGCCTGGTGGCCGCGGTGCTGTTTCACGCACTCAACGGCATCCGGGTGATCCTGATCGACTTCTGGTCCGAAGGCCCACGGCATCAGAAGAAGATGCTGCTGGGTATCGCGGTGGTCTGGCTACTGGTGATGGTGCCCTCCCTGGTGGTCATCGGCATTCACATGTCGGAGCGGTTCCTGTGAGCCCCGCGAACCCCTACGACCACATCAGCGAGCGCGGTGGCCCCGCTCCGATCATGGAGCGCAGCCACGACCGGCCCGCCGGCCTGGACAACCCGCGGGCACCGCGTCGGCGCAGTGCGATGCCCAACTTCGAGAAGTACGCCTGGCTGTTCATGCGCTTCTCGGGGCTGGTGCTGGTGTTCCTCGCCCTCGGCCACCTCTTCGTGATGCTGATGTGGGACAACGGGGTCTACCGGATCGACTTCAACTACGTCGCGCAGCGCTGGGCCTCGCCGTTCTGGCAGACCTGGGACCTGCTGCTGCTGTGGCTCGCCCAGCTGCACGGCGGCAACGGCATGCGCACGATCATCGCCGACTACACCCGCAAGGATTCGACCAAGTTCTGGCTCAACGCACTGCTGGCACTGTCGATGATCTTCACGCTCGTCCTCGGCACCTACGTGCTGCTGACGTTCGATGCAAACATCTCGTGACCCCTCATATTTCGTGAGATGAAGGACCAAGACTCAAATGATCACTGAACACCGATACGACGTCGTCATCGTCGGTGCCGGCGGCGCCGGAATGCGCGCCGCCGTCGAAGCCGGTCCCCGCGTTCGCACGGCGGTACTGACCAAGCTCTATCCCACCCGCAGTCACACCGGCGCGGCGCAGGGCGGCATGTGTGCCGCCCTGGCCAACGTCGAGGAAGACAACTGGGAGTGGCACACCTTCGACACCGTCAAGGGCGGCGACTACCTCGCTGACCAGGACGCCGTCGAGATCATGGCGAAAGAAGCCATCGACGCGGTGCTCGACCTGGAGAAGATGGGGATGCCGTTCAACCGGACCCCGGAAGGCCGCATCGACCAGCGCCGGTTCGGCGGCCACACCCGCGACCACGGCAAGGCCCCGGTCCGCCGCGCCTGTTACGCCGCCGACCGCACCGGCCACATGATCCTGCAGACGCTGTACCAAAACTGCGTCAAGCACGACGTCGAATTCTTCAACGAGTTCTACGCCCTGGACATCGCGCTGACGGAAACCCCGAACGGTCCGGTGGCCACCGGCGTCAT
>JBEVHL010000009.1:0-3192 GCA_040511255.1 Mycobacterium sp.
TGGGGCGAGGGGCCGACTTCGGCCCGACGAACTGGTCCAGACGGGCCGTTGCGGCTTTCCGGTAGATCGCGATCGAGTGCTTACTGTTGCGAGTCCACGGGATGCCGAGGGTGTCGAGTGCGCCGGTGAACAGTCCGAGGATATCTTCTTCAGTGGTTGGTGAAGTGGTAGCGGATGCTGGCGACGCCGCGGTCGTTGGCGACGACGCGGCAGCCGTCGCTGTCGATGAGGCCGCGGACGAAGTCCTCGGTCGCCTGGTCAACGAGTGCCTGCTGCCAGGGTTCCAGCCGGATCAGCCTGTCGTGTTTCTTGCCCGGGCCGTGCTGGGGGAACAAGCAGGGCCAGTGCTTGGAGTAGCTGGCCACGTCGACGCAACCGTAGCGGCGCGGGTAGACGCCGGCTGCCTTCCGGGCGAGGACCGCATCGATCGCTGTACGCGCGGCAGCGATGATGCCAGGGTATTTCTTGTCGAGGGTGATCCTCAATCGCCAAACCCTCGCGTTGCGCGAGAGGCACCCGTCGCCAAGGTAGAGACCCAGCAGATACGAGTACGGACGGGGTGACAGCGAACTCCAATCGTGGGCGGTGCCACAGGGAGAGTGGGGCGAATATCGCGGTCGCGGTCGAGCCGCCGGTCGCCGTCGCCAGTCGTGGATCGTCCGCCGCGGTATCCCGGTGCTGCGCGAGATCGCACAGTCGTTCATGCCGGCGTCGATGAGTTTCACGACGGCGTCGTGGTCATCGGAAGATCGCAACTGTGCCTCCCACGGGCTCTACAGCCAAAGTAGGAGGCCCGACCGACACGTTTGGATGAACATCAAACGGCTACGATCGTCGGACTGCGGGCGTGATGGAATTGGCAGACATCCTGGCTTTAGGTGCCAGTGCTCGAAAGAGCGTGGGGGTTCGAGTCCCCCCGCCCGCACTCTGCGAGAGGCCTACTGCCGCTGGTGGACGTTGTCGAGTCCGGCCCAGCCGGCCAGCTCGGTATTGGCGACCAGCAGGATCTCGTCGCCGGCTTCCAACACTTCTTCTGGCGTCGGGACGATGATGCTGCCGGCGCGGAACACCGTCACCAGCGCGGCATTCTCCGGCAGGCCCACCTCGCCCACCCGCTGCCCGACCAGTGGGCTCTCCGCGGGCAGCGTCAGCTTCATCAGGTTGGCCTCGTCGTTGCGCAGCCCCATCAACCGCACCAGGTGCCCGACGTCGATGGCGCCCTCGACGCCGGCGACCAGCGCACCCGGCGCTGACACCGCCACGTCGACGCCCCACGCCTGACTGAACAGCCACTCGTTGCGCACGTCGTTGATCCGCGCAACCACCCTCGGCACACTGAACTCAGACTTGGCCAGCAGCGCCACCACCAGATTGGCCTTGTCGTCGCCGGTGGCCGCGATCAGCACGTCGCAGGTCTCAGCTCCGGCCTCGGCCAGGGCGGTCAGCTCGCAGGCGTCGGCGATCAACCAGTCGGCTTCGGGCACGGTGTGGGGTTCGTAGCGGCGGACTTCACGCTCGATCAACAGCACCTTGTGACCGTTTTCCAGCAGCTCCTGCGCGACGGACCTACCGACGTTACCGGCACCGGCGATCGCGATACGCATGATCGCTCTCCTCACGCCACGTCTGCTCCGAGGTGGCTACTGTACCTGTGAAGAGCCTGGCCAGTGGTGCTGCGGAACGAACGAAATGGATCGAGCGGGAACGAAATGAGTTTGCAGCAGCTGTATTTGGCACTGCTCGTCGGTGGCTTCGTGCTACTGGCCAGCATTGTCGGTACCCGGCTTGCGACGCGGGTGGGTTTTCCCAGTCTGCTGCTGTTCCTGTTGGTCGGTGTCGTCCTCGGCGAGGACGGGTTCGGTGTCGATTTCGACAACGTCGAGCTGGCCCGCAACGTGGGCACCGTGGCGCTGGCCGTCATCCTGGTCGAAGGTGGTCTGACCACCCGGTTTGCCGACGTGCGCAAGGTGCTGGCGCCGGCCGGGGTGCTGGCCACGGTCGGCGTTTTCATCTCCACGGTGATCACTGCCGCGGCCGCCCATCTGCTGCTGGGAATCGACTGGCAGCTGGCGCTGCTGCTGGGCGCCATCGTGTCCTCGACCGACGCCGCCGCGGTGTTCTCAGTCCTGCGCGTGCTGCCGTTACCCAAGCGGGTCGCCGGATTGCTGGAGGCCGAGTCCGGCTTCAACGACGCGCCCGCGGTCATCCTGGTGCTGATGTTCAGCGCCACCCCGTTCGTGCTGGAACCGGAGAGCGCAGTCGCTGAACTGGTCTACGAGCTGCTCGCCGGTGCGGCGATCGGACTGGGCTGCGGATTCCTCGGCGCGATGGCACTGCGCCGGATCGCCCTGCCCGCCTCGGGCCTGTACCCGATCGCGACGTTCGGGCTGGGCATGGTGGCGTTCGCGGCGGCGGGCACCGTGCACGCCAGCGGTTTCATCGCGGCCTATCTGGCCGCGGTGGTGTTGGCCAACTCCGGCCTGCCGCACCGGTCCGCGACCCGGTCGTTCGCCGAGGGCCTGGGCTGGCTGGCGCAGATCGGATTGTTCGTCCTGCTGGGTCTGCTGGTCGATCCGAGTGAGCTGGCGGGGGAGGTGGTGCCGGCCATCGTCATCGGTACGGTCCTGCTCCTGGTCGCCAGGCCGCTGTCGGTGATGGGCTCGCTGGTCGGGTTCAAGGTGCCGTGGCGCGAGCAGGCGTTCCTGTCCTGGGCGGGCCTGCGCGGGGCGGTGCCGATCGTGCTGGCGACGTTCCCGATCGTCGCCGGCGTGCCCGACAGCCACCGGTTGCTCAACATCGTGTTCCTGCTGGTCGTCGTCTTCACCCTGGTGCAGGGGCCGAGCCTGGGTCCGATCGCCCGCGGCCTCGGGCTGATCTCCCGCGACGCCACCCGCGAGATCCAGGTCGAATCCGCGCCGCTGGATGTGCTGGAAGCGGAGCTCCTGACGCTGACGGTGCTCCCCGAATCGCGGATGCACAACGTGATGATCCTGGAACTGCGGCTGCCCGACCCCAGTGTGATCACGCTGATCATCCGGGCCGGGCACACCTTCGTCCCGCAACCGGAGACGCGCATCGCGGTCGGGGACGAGCTGCTGATCGTCACCACCTCGAAGACCAGGGCCGCCGCGGAGCGCCGACTGCGTGCGGTGAACCGGCGCGGCAAGCTGGCCTACTGGTTCGACGAGTACG
>JBEVHL010000010.1:0-4889 GCA_040511255.1 Mycobacterium sp.
GCCGGCGTTGTTGGCCTCTTCAGCACGGTTGATCAGGGCATAGTCTTCCGCGGTGCCCTCGGCCATCGTGCGGTAGGTGGCACGTGTCTTCGTGGTCATGCCCAGTTCCTCTCGACGTGTTCCTGTCCAAACTTAGCGATGAGATATTTCGGCCAGGTGTCGTCGGAAACTGCGGACCAGTTTCAGCAGCTAGAGGTGAAGCCGCACGGCACATCCGCTTTCAGAGCAGGAGACGCTACGGGGGTAGCGAGGGCAGAGGGGGGAGCCGTTGTCGTGGTGGCGGTTGCGCCGAGCGTCATATCGGCGCTGAGCACGGCCGGTGCGCCGTCGCTGCCCGACTCCAGCGTCAGCGCCGTCCCGAAGGTCCCTGCGGCTACCAGTGCCGCACCAGCAGCCAGTAGAACTCGTGTCTTACTCGATGTCGTCATGGAAATCCGCCTCCCAGTCTCTGTGGCCCGCCCCTGTGATGGCGTGCGAATGTGCTGAGAATTCCCCGTCAGGCTGAAGCTCTGCTTAATGCTGTCTGCAAGTCCGCTGCCAATCTGGGACTTGGCGCCAGCGAGTTAGTCATCACCGGGGTCGAAGTCGACGAGGTGGTGTCGAAGGCGTCCGCGATTCGCAGCCGCCCCGACGGCACTGACACAACGCCCATCGGCCCCTCAGCGGCATCCGGGTACCGGCCGGTGCGGCCGACCAGCAACTCCGAGACGTCTTTCAGGCTTCACTCCGGTAGATCAGGGCGGTGGGGCAGTTGACCCTCGCGAATCAGGATGTTCACGGAATCCTCCCAGCGTGCGAGTTGCGTTGTGGTGGTAAAAGGTTCGGGCAGATTGCGGTTGATATGAGAACGCAGGAGGATCGCGCCAAGCACCAGGATGATCGGGTTCAACGCGGCCCAGGTGGTATCGAGGTCGGGCCTGGTCAGTCGCTGCATCTTGTGGTCGTCCCAGCGGGCTCGACCCATGGCGACCAAGCCGTCGAACAGCGTCGAGGTGATATCTCGCTCCTCGATGAATGCGCGGCCAAGGTAATCGATCACGTCGGTGTGCTGGGCGATCAAACTGCTCACGCGATGCCCGAAATCGCCGACCGGGTCGGTGACCGCGGTGTTGGCTGGCGCCGCCAGGCCGGCCGCGATCACCGCCATGACGTGGTTGTCGACGGCTTCGATCAGTCGGGCCTTGGTGCCGAAGTGGTGCTGCACCAGACCGACGGACACACCTGCGGCGGCTGCGACCTGACGCAGGGAGGTCGCGCTGGTCCCGTGCACGGAGAAACACCTCATCGCAGCGTTGCGGATTCGTTCGGCGCTCGACTCAGCGCTGGCCGGTCGCCTGGGCACCGGCGATGTGGACGTCACCGGGTCCACGCTAGACACCCGGAGTGGACGGTACGAGCCTGTCGTGTCACAATACGATCGTATTGGAGCTGTCGATGTACGAGGGGTCTCGGCAAGCCGGCACAGGGGGAGTTGGCGTTCACTGCTCATGAGACTCCGACGCTGTAGGCGTCGTCGTCGTACGGTCGTCGCCAACCTGTTCTCGCGGGACTCAGGCAGCCGTGGCATGAATGCCGTTGGCCTGCAGGGAAGGTCGCCGTGGAACACGCTCGAGATGGATCTGACCGCCGTTTCGTCAGACATGCAGAAATCGTCTTGGCCGCCGAGCAACTGGACTGTCTCGGAGTGACCGAACTGGCCCACTACGTGGCAGTCGCGGTGGCCACCGGTGCAGAGTTTCGCTCGACTGTGGTCACGCGACTCTGGGCTCGGTGACAACCCTCAACTAATCGTCCGAATAGTCAGCACTGATCCACCGGTCGGGACGAACCGTGAACAACACGCTGGGCGTCGTACCCATACCCGATACGAATGCCCGGCCGCCTTCCTCGCCCAGATAGCGAATCGCGATGGCATTCTGCACCTCTAACGGAGTCGGACTGGTGACGTCCACGACGGTGCCCTCGACAACCACGTACTGATACGGCGGCTCCTCGCGTTGAACAACGAGAGTCACCCTGCCGGCCTGCTGAATCAGTCGCGCCTTCCGCGAGGAGGCTCCGGTGGTGATCAGGACGTCGCCACCCGGGGTGTAGCCGTACCAGATCGGCACGCTCGCGGGCGGGCGACCGTGCGTCGCTTCCACCGAAAGCACGCCGACGTGCTTGTCTGCCAGGAAATTCTGTCGTTCCGCGTCGCTGAAGGACTTCATGCTCGGGGCCAACACACGCGCAGTGCTTGACTATTCCGGCGGCGAGGTGACCGGACCGATCCGGGCATGGTCCGTCGCACATCCGGTAAATGTGGGCGCATGAGAAAACGCGGGGTTGTCTGGTTCCTGGCGTTGGCATTCGGGGTCGCATGGTCGGCGTGGGGTGCTGTCGGTGCGGCCGGGTGGAGCATGGATGATCCGGTTATCCAATTGGCCACAGCGGCATTCATCCCTGCCCTGGCCGCCACGATTGTGCGGCTGTGGGTGACCGGCGAGGGGTTCGCCGACGCTGGACTCAAGCCCCGTCTGCGCCAACACTGGGGCAGCTACCTGTTCGCGTTTCTACTCTCACCCGGCATTCTGGCCGTCGCGCTGGCGATGGCCTGGATCGCCGGCTACTGGCACCCAGATTCGACCGATTGGTCCGAGCATGCCCTTTTCCTGGCCACCATCCCGGTGATTCCTTTTCTGGCCGCCCCAGTTTTCTTTGGCGAAGAATTCGGCTGGACTGCATATCTGCGTGACCGACTGGTACCTGGCCGGCCGGTGGCCACGACCTTCGCCACCGGACTCATCTGGGGGATCTGGCATTGGCCGCTGCCATGGGTGGGTTACTTTGGCGCCGACGTCGACCCGGGCGACGCGGTAGTCGCCATGCTGCTGTGGATCCCGATTTCCGTTCTGATGGAATTTCTCATCGGCTTCGTTTGGGGCCGCACCGGATCGGTGTGGCCGTCGGCTGTCGTGCACGGCGGCGGAAACCTGGTGGTTGCCGCTGGTCTGGATACCCTGACCGACTCGGCCATGTCGATAACCACCAGCACACTTGTCTACCTCGCGGCCATGACGCCATTTGTCGCTGTGCTGCTCATTTGGGGCGGGTGGCGAACGCAACCGGTTGATACGAAGTGCAGTCACTGAAACCTTGTTCAATCGCCTCGGGTGATCCGATCGATGACTGCCAACAAGCCCTCGTCCGGGGGAGCCTGTTGATGTCCTCCCAGGGCGCCGAACAACGCGTTGTAATAGAGACCGTCGCCGGCCAGCTTGACTGCGCGAGCGGCATCACGGTCGCCGATGCCCTCGACCAATGCCTGCAGCCATGCGTTCGATACCGATTCGGCCGTTGCTCGCGCAGCCGCGAAGCCTGCCTGTTGTAGTCGCGCGACAGCCACCAGGGCTCGGTCCATCGGTGTACCCGCGTAGTAAGACGTCTGAATGTAGTAGCGCGCCGGACCATCCGGAGCCGCGCGCATCCGTTCTACGTCCTGGGCGGCGAACTCTTGCAGCCGGTCGCACAGACCGTCGACGAGGCGGTCCTTTGACGGAAAGTGGTACAGCAAACCACCTTTCGATACCCCAGCTCGGCGGGCCACCGCCTCCAAAGTGGCATGACGTTCTCCTTCATCGGAGAGCAGCTCGGCAAACGCGTCGAGGATTCGGTCACGTACCTGAGCCATCATCGGAGCTTACCGACCGCCCAGATCATGAGTACCGTTGAACGACGCGGTTTCGGCCGCGGCCGGGTCGATCGATTCACTGCCGCAGCTCTGCGTTACTATACCGTCTGGACGGTACATAGATGCAGGTCACCGTAGTGAGCGATTGATTTTCGTAGAGAGGCTTCTCGTGCGGGGCTATGCCGATCTGGTCCGGGTGCCTGGCGTACTGGGCGTCACGTCGGCGCAGTTGTTCGCGCGCCTACCGCTCGGCGTGCTCTCGTTGGCGATCCTCATCCACGTGCAGAGCCAGTCGGGGTCCTATGCACTGGCCGGCGGCGTCGTCGCCTGCGTCAGCGTGGGGGAGGCCATCGCCATGCCGCTGACGGCCCGTCTCGCCGGGGTCCTCGGCATCACGAAAACGTTATTGGCGACGGCGGGCATCAACGCCTGCGCCCTGCTCGCGGTGGCCTTCGCGGTGCCGCATCTCGTTCTGCTCCTCTTGGGATTGGTTGTCGGGGCGTCTATTCCACCGATCATGCCGATAGTCCGAGCGTTGTACCCACAAATGGTGCCGGGCGATGCGCTACCCACCCTGTTCGCTCTCGACACCACTGCTCAAGAGTTGATCTGGATCGCCGGGCCCGTCATTGCGACGGCCTTGGCTTCCGCGGTCTCGACGCTGATGCCCTTGGTGTTGTGTTCGGTGATCACCGTCGCGGGCACGGCATGGCTTCTGCTCAACCCGCCGATGCGGGCGTTGCACATCGAACGGAGCCAGTCCTCGGTCGGCAAGACGCTCACCGCCGGGGCGGTGATTCTGGCGATGATCGCCAGCGTTGCCCTCGTCGCCTCATTCATGGCGCTGGAGGTCGGCGTGGTCGCGGGGTACGGGGAACAGAAGGGTCTGGCGGGTATCGCGTTGGCGATATCGGGCGTCGGGTCACTGGTCGGCGGCCTCACCCTGGGCCATCGCAGACTGTCCACCCGTGGACTCGTGGCCACGCTGGCCATCGTGGCCACCGGCACCGCCTGTACCGGCCTGGCACCTCAACAAACGTTGCAGATGGTGGCGCTGTTCTTCGCGGGGTTTGGTTTCGCGCCGGCAATGTCGACCCTGTATCTGGCGGCGTCCCGGGCAGTCGAACCGCACGCCGCAGCCGAGGCGTTCGGCTGGCTGAACACCGCATCTCTGATTGGGGCCGCCGTCGGCACCGCCCTCGCGGGCTTTGCCCAAGAC
>JBEVHL010000011.1:0-16307 GCA_040511255.1 Mycobacterium sp.
GGTGATGATCCCGCCCTGGTCGACGGCTACGGCCCGGTCCCCGCCGAGATTGCGTGCCGGCTCATCGACAAGGCCGTCAACGACCCGGCATCTCGGGCGACGCTGCGCACCCTCTACGCCAAACCTGATACGGGTCAGTTGGTGGCGATGCAGTCCAAACTGCGGCTGTTCCCTAAAGGGTTAGCGCGATTCATCGCATTACGGGATCAGCGGTGCCGCACCCCGTACTGCGACGCCCCCATCCGCCACACCGACCACGCCACCCCGGCCGCCGCCGGCGGGGCGACCAGCGCGGAGAACGGCGAAGGTCTCTGCGAACGGTGCAACTACACCAAAGAAGCCCCCGGCTGGCAGATCCACACCTACCACGACGACGACGGCACCCACCACAACCAGGTCACCACCCCCACCGGCGCCACCCACCACTCCACCGCACCACCGATCCTGCCCGGCCGACCACCCATCGACATCAGCACCCTCGAACAAGCACTACGACTCCGACTCTGCGACCTACGCGAACACCCAGACGCGGCCTAGGCGCAAGTCTGGAACTGCGGCCCGTAGACCGGTCGGTGGCATAGATCGACCCAGCGCATGCGTTTGCACCGGCATGGCAATCGGAACGGGTCAACTGAACAACCAGTCGGCAGTGCGTCAGCTGAAGCTGGCCGACGTCACCTTCACCTATGTGGTCGACGGGGCGATGGCGCTTCCGCCGCGGCAGTTCCTACCCGCCGTCCCGGCGGAATACTGGGCGGAGCACCCAGATGACCTCGATCGCAACGGGCGGATCCCGATGTCGGCGGGCGGACTACTGGTGGAACGCGACGGTCAACGCCTGCTGATCGACACGGGCCTGGGCGCCACCGACGACATGGGGTTCGGCGCCGTCAACAGCGGCGACCTGCTCGCCACGCTGGGCGCGCTCGGCCTATCGCCCGACGACATCGACGCGGTCGCATTCACCCATCTGCATCCCGACCACACCGGCTGGTCGTTCATCGACGGCGGCGACGCCGGGTGGCAGAAGACGTTTCCGAACGCGCGGTACATCCTGGCCGAGGCCGAATGGGCGCCGCTGGTCGACGCAACGCCGAAAGGCGCCCCGCCGCAGATCACCGCTCTTGCCGAGGCACTACGTACCGACAGCGATCTGACGTTGGTCGGCGACGGTGACGAAATCTGGCCGGGCGTGATCGCCCTGGTGACGCCGGGCCACAGCGCCGGGCACACCTCCTACCTGGTGACCACGGCCTCCGGCCAACGGCTCGTTGCCTTCGGCGATGCATTCCACACGCCGGCGCAACTGGCACATACCGACTGGCCCTCAGGCCCGGACACCCACCCCAACGAGGTGCCAGCCGCGCGTGCCCGCCTGTTGGCCGAGCTGACCGCTCCCGACACGCTGGGCTTTGCCTTCCATTTCGGCGACCAGCCTTTCGGCCGAGTGGTTCCCGACGCTGAACAAGGGCCACGGTGGCGGCCAGAGCCGAGCGACGCGCTGTTCCCGCCGCCACGGGACTGCTGACAGCATCACCTGAGTACAGAATTGGATGTACTGTTCTGGCATGCACACTTTGGTCCACACGGACGCGCTCGCCCGGTTCGGGCATGCCCTCTCCGACGCGACCAGGACACAGATCCTGCTGAGCCTGCGCGCAGGCGCGGCTTACCCCGCCGACTTGGCTGAGCAGATCGGGGTGTCGCGTCAGATCATGTCCAACCACCTCGCCTGCTTGCGTGGCTGCGGGTTGGTGTCGGCCGTTCCGGAGGGCCGCCGCACTCGCTACGAGCTCGCCGACCAACGGATCGGTCATGCACTCGATGACCTGCTGGGTCTGGTGCTGGCCGTGGATCCGTCGTGCTGCGCCGAGCAAGGCTGCACCTGCTGATGGCTGCCGAACTCGGATTACCCAGCACCAGAACATCTCTGACGTCGGATCGACGCCGCCTATTGTCTCGGCGGATCCAGTTCTTCGTTGCCGCGACCATCACCTACAACGTCATCGAGGCGGTCATCGCACTGACCGAGGGCACGCGGGTGTCGTCCACGGCACTGCTCGGCTTCGGCCTGGATTCGGTGATCGAGGTGTCGTCGGCCGCCGCGGTGGCGTGGCAGTTCGCCGGCAAAGACCCCGAGTCCCGCGAGAAAATCGCGCTGCGCATCATCGCGTTCTCGTTCTTCGGCCTGGCCCTCTACGTCAGTATCGACGCAGTTGCCACATTGCTCGGTGGCGGCGAACCCAGGCACTCCGGCATCGGGATCGCCCTGGCCGCCGTCAGCCTGGTGGTGATGCCGGTGCTGTCGTGGGCGCAGCGCCGTGCCGGTCGCGAGATCGGTTCGCTGTCTGCCGTCGCCGATTCCAAGCAGACGCTGCTGTGCACCTACCTCTCGGCGGTGCTGCTGGTCGGCCTGCTGCTCAATGCCCTACTCGGGTGGTCGTGGGCGGACCCGATCGCCGCCTTGGTCATCGCCGTCATCGCCGTCAGAGAAGGCATCAACGCGTGGAAAGGTGACACCTGCTGTGCGACACCGCTCCGCGACGACGTCGCACCCGGCTGCGACTGCTGCGACGACTCAGCTGGCTGAACTGTCCTTCTGATTCAACAGTCGCTCAACATATTTCGCGATGACATCGACTTCGAGGTTGACCGGTGTGCCCTCTGGAGCGCGTCCGAGTGTGGTCAGCTCCAGGGTGGTGGGGATCAGCGACACCTCGAACCACTCCCCTGAATCGTCAGAGCCCAGATCGGAGACTGTCAGCGAAATCCCGTCGACGGTGATCGAGCCCTTTTCCACCACGTAGCGAGATACGCTCTGCGGCAACGCGATTCGTACCACATCCCAGTGCTCGGAGGAGGTGCGCGTCAGCACATGTCCGGTGCCGTCAACGTGACCCTGCACGATGTGGCCACCGAGCCTGCTGTTGACTGCGGCCGCGCGTTCCAGGTTGACCCGCGAGCCGACGTCGAGCTGCGCCAAGCTGGACCGGTCGAGGGTCTCGGCCATCACGTCAGCGCTGAACGCACCGTCGGACATCACCTCCACCACGGTCAGGCACACCCCGTTGACCGAGATCGAATCGCCGTGGCCGGCGTCGGAGGTGACGACGGGCCCGCGAATGACGAAGCGGGCTGCGTCCGAAAGCTCTTCTTTGCCGACGACTTCGCCCAGCTCTTCTACGATTCCGGTGAACACGCCTACCAGGTTAGAGCGTCCCGGCCCGAGAGCCGTTCACAGCTGCTTCTCGCCGAAGAACGTCGCCACGGGGTTGGCGTTGAAATTGTCGATCGGGCGGTAGCCCTCCGCCTCGTACATCCGCTGCGCATGCCCCTGGCGGGGCCCGGTATCCAGCCGGGCGATCCGGTAGCCGAGCTCACGGGCGGCATCCTCCAAGGCGTGCAGCAGCACCCGCGCCACACCCTGCCCGCGGGCGTCGGGCACCACGTACATCCGTTTGATCTCACAGGCGCCGTCGGGCAGGCGCTTGAGTCCACCGCCGCACACCGCCCGGCCGTCGGAGTAGCCCACCAGGAAGGTTCCGGTCGGCGGTCCCAACTCTCCTGGGCCGGCCTTCGGCATATCCGGGGCGTCCAGGTCCAACCCGCCGCGCACGTCCCAGTACAGCTCCCGCATCTCGCCCGCCATCGCGGTGACCAAGGTCGCACCGTCCCCGCTGTCCACCGGAACGCGCTGAAAGTCCAGGTCAATGGGCATTACACCAGTCCTACCCGGCGGCGGGCCGACACGCAATGGCAAACGTGCGTGTGCAGGCGGAATCACCGCACCCTCTACGATGCAGGCATGCAGAAGCGTCCCCGCTTGTCCCGCATCCTCGTCGCCGTCGCCGCCGTCAGTACCGCGGCAGCGCTGGCGGTCGGCTGCTCATCATCGTCGACTCCCTCGGAACCGCTACCGGATGCCGCCGGGCTCCTCCAGCAGTCCGCCACGACCACCAAGGGCCTCAAAAGCGGACACCTCGAGATTCTCGTCAACGGCCAGATCGAAGGCCTGCCAGTCAAAAAGCTCAGCGGTGACCTGACGAACGTGCCTGCCACGGCCGTGCAGGGCAACGCCACCATCACCATGGGCGGCTCGGATATCGACGCCGGCCTGGTGGTCATCGACAGCACCCTCTACGCGTCGCTCAGCCCCAACAGCTGGCTCGACCTGGGACCCGCCGCCGACATCTACGATCCCGGCGTCATCCTGAACCCGGACTCGGGTCTGGCGAACATCCTGGCCAGCTTCACCGATCCGAAATCTGAGGCCTTCGAGACCGTCAACGGTGTCGAGACGGTCAAGATCACCGGACAGGTCAGCGCCGACGCGGTCAACAAGCTGATCCCCGCGATCAAGGCCACCGCCGCCGTGCCGGGCACCGCGTGGATCGAAAAGGGCGGCGACCACAATCTGGTCCAGGCCAAGATCGACCCGAGCAGCGGCAATTCCATCCAGATGACGCTGTCCAATTGGAACACGCCCGTCACCGTCACCAAGCCTCCGGTGTGATGCGCGCAGGTGCCAGCCGCAGAGTAGCGATCAGCGCGGGCGGCCTCGCCGTCCTGCTGGGGGCCGTCGACACCTACGTCGTGGTCACGATCATGGTCGACATCATGAAGAGCGTCGACATCCCGATCAACAAGATCCAGCAGGTCACGCCGATCATCACGTGGTATCTGCTCGGCTACATCGCCGCGATGCCGCTGCTGGGTAAGGCGTCAGATCGGTTCGGCCGCAAGCTGGTACTGCAGGTGGGCCTGGCCGGCTTCGCCGCCGGCTCGATCGTCACCGCGTTGTCGTCCGACCTGACGATCCTGGTGATCGGCCGCTTCATCCAGGGCACCGCCAGCGGCGCGCTGCTGCCCGTCACCCTGGCGCTGGCCGCCGATCTCTGGTCGTCCCGCAGCCGGGCCACCGTGCTCGGTGGCATCGGTGCCGCACAGGAACTGGGTAGCGTCCTGGGCCCGCTGTACGGCGTCGCGGTGGTCACGGTGCTGAGCACCTGGCGCGACGTCTTCTGGATCAACCTGCCGCTGACAGCCATCGCGATGGTGATGATCCACTTCAGCGTGCCGTCGCGAGATCGCGGCACGGACACACCGCAACGCGTGGACGTCATCGGCGGTGTGCTGCTGGCGATTGCGCTCGGACTGGCCGTGATCGGTCTGTACAACCCCAACCCTGACGGCAAGCAGATCCTGCCGCCCGCGGGCCTGCTGTTGGTCGGCGGCGCCGTCATCGCGACGATCGCGTTCTTCGTCTGGGAACGCTTCGCCAAGACCAAACTGATCGATCCGGTCGGGGTGCGCTTCGGCCCGTTCCTCGCTGCCCTGGGCACGTCGCTGTGCGCGGGGGCCGCGCTGATGGTCACGCTGGTCAACGTCGAGCTGTTCGGCCAGGGTGTGCTCGGGCTGGAACAGGTCGACGCCGCGCTGAAGCTCAGCTGGTTCCTGGCGTTCCTGCCGGTCGGCGCCGTCATCGGCGGCCTGATCGCCACCCGCATCGGCGACAAGCCGGTGGTGTTCGTCGGCATGCTGATCGCCGCGGCGGCCTACTGGCTGGTCTCCAAGTGGGGCATCAACGTGCTGACCAGCCACCATGACCTGGGCTTCGTCAGCCTGCCGGTGTTCCCCACCGACCTGGCGCTGGCCGGACTGGGCCTCGGCCTGGTCATCGGTCCCCTGACCTCGGCCGCCCTGCGCGTGGTTCCGGCTGCCCAGCACGGCATCGCGTCCTCGCTGGTAGTGGTGGCCCGCATGACGGGCATGCTGGTCGGTGTCGCCGCACTGTCGGCCTGGGGTCTGTACCGGTTCAACCAGATCCTGGCCTCACTGCCCGCGACGGGGGGCGACTCACTACTGGAGAAGGTCACCGCCCAGGCCACCCGGTACAAGCTGGCGTTCTCGATGCAGTACGGCAGCATGTTCGCGATCACCGCCATCGTCTGTGTGGTCGGTGCCCTGCTCGGGCTGTTGATCGCCGGCAAGGACACCCATGCCGACGACGAGGACGACTTCGACGCCCCGGCCGATGACACTGCCACGCAGGTGCTGTCGGTGCCGACGACCGAAGCCCCCACCCAGCAGATCCCGCGCGCGGGCGCGCACCGCAGGGATCCCCGCCCAGATCCGGACGCTACCACCCGGATGCCGCGTTCCGATCCGCGCTGATTGAAGGTCACCCGCAGGCGGGTATCCGCTTACGCATGACTACAGATCTCACCGGACGCAAAGTTGCTTTCCTGGTGGCGCCGGAAGGCGTCGAACAAGTTGAACTGACCGACCCGTGGCAAGCCGTGGAAAAAGCAGGCGGCACACCGCAACTGGTGTCGACCGAAGTAGGCAAGGTGCAGGGTTTCCACCACCTGACCCCGGCGGATGTGTTCGAGGCCGACCGTGCGGCAGGCGACGCCAGCGCTGACGACTACGTCGGCCTGGTACTTCCCGGCGGGGTGGCGAATCCGGACTTCCTGCGCACCGACGCCGACGCCGTGCGGTTCGCCGCCTCCTTCTTCACCGCGGGTAAGCCCGTGGCCGTGATCTGCCACGGCCCGTGGACGCTGGTCGAAGCCGACGTCTTGCGCGGCCGCACCGTGACGTCGTGGCCCAGTGTGAAGACCGACATCACCAACGCGGGTGGCAACTGGGTCGACGAAGAGGTGGTGGTCTGCCACGCGGGCCCCAACACGCTGGTGTCGAGTCGCAAACCCGATGATCTGCCCAAGTTCTGTGACGCCTTGGTGGAAGCCTTTGCGGCACAGGGTTAAACGAGCCTTTCCCGCACTGCGCCCGCGTCGGAGTAGTCCGGCAATTGCAGGTTGTCCGCCGGGCTGTTGGCGAACCTTTTGCCGGCGAACTTGGTGGCCGCCTGGCCGACCGGACTGGCCATCAACCGGCCGGCGGCATGCAGCGCCCGGATCCCCCGCGCGGTCTGCGGGTTGGCTCGCTTCAGCACGCCGATCCGCACCGGTGGCGCGGCCTCGGCGCAGGTGCGCATGAACGCCTCGTAGCGCTGCAGGGCGGTGCGGTGGTCATCAGCGCTGGCCAATTCCCCGGCCAGCACGTAGGCCCCGATCAGGGCGAAGCTGGTGCCGACCCCGCCGAAGGTGGCATTGCAGAAGGCGGCATCGCCGAGCAGCGCGACCCGGCCCTTGCTCCACGTGGAGGCGGGTAGTTGTCCGACGGCGGAGAAATACAGCGGGGCGCCCCGGTCCAGTTCGGCGAGGATGCGCGGGGCCGCCCCGCCCACGTCGGCGAACGTCCTTCGCAGGATGGCAATCTGGTCTTCGCTGCGTAAGGCCTCCAGCCCGCGGACGTCGGAGATGAAGGTCAGTAGGGCGCGGGTGGTGCCGAGGTTGTCCGGCCGGGTGTGCACGGCGCGGGAACCGGTGGCGTGCTGCCAGTTCCACCAGGGCTCGTCGGTGTCCAGACGTGGAATGGTCACGTAGGCGAAGTACATGCCGAGGTCGTTGGCCTGGGTCGGCGTGACGTATTTGCGCGACCGTGAGCGCAGTCCTTCGGCGATGACCACCAGGTCGGCGTCGATGGTGCTGCCGTCATCCAGTGCGACGGTGACGTGGTCGCCGTGATCGGCGAGATCGGTGATCTGCGTGTCGAAACGGTAGTCGGCGCCTGCCCGGGAATGTTCGATCAGGATGCGCGACAGCTCCCCGCGCAGGATCTCCAGTTCCGCTGTGGGACCGTCGATTTCACCAGGGCCATTCATCGGGAACGAGGCCGCCGGGGTGCCGTCTTCGGCAAGGAAGCGCATTCCGATT
Source organism: Mycobacterium sp. (assembly GCA_040511255.1). Taxonomy (GTDB): domain Bacteria; phylum Actinomycetota; class Actinomycetes; order Mycobacteriales; family Mycobacteriaceae; genus Mycobacterium. Next base: position 7,782 of record JBEVHL010000011.1, read on the forward strand.
TCGCCGGTGTTGGCCGCGCGGATGTCGTCCTCGATGCCCATCCGGCGGGCTACCTCGCGCGCGGCGCCGCGGATGTCGATGTTCTGCCCTTCGTCACGGCGTTCCGGGAAGCGCTCGATGACCGTGGCCCGCCAGCCCCTGGTGGCGAGTTGATGGGCCAGTGCGGGTCCGGCGATGCCTGCTCCGGAGATGACGGCGTGGCGGGTCATAGGTGTCGATGTCCAATCTGCGACGATGGAGGTGAGTCTCTGTAGATAATCTAGTTAGATTGTCGAAATGCATGTTCGTCGAACTATTTGCCCGCCGGGAGGCAATGTGAAACATCCGCGGGATGACTCCGGGCACTGGCTGGCCGGGCTGAGTAGCCCGATGGTGGCCCTGCGCGGCTTCCTCACCGCCCATGACGAGGTGCAACGACGGCAGGCGCGCCAGATGGGCCTCAACGCCACCGACATGCAGGCGCTACGCCTGCTGGATCTGCACGGGCCCCTGGGTCCGACGGAACTGGCCCGCCGGTTGGACCTGCGTTCGGCATCGGTCACCGTGTTGGTGGACCGCCTGGAGGCGGTCGGGTTCATCGAGCGGATCCGCGACGAGCACGATCGGCGGCGGGTGACCGTCCGTGCACTTCCGCACGCCCTGGAGCTGCTGTTCGACACGTGGGCGCCGGTAGTGCGCGCGATGGACGACGTCGGTCACCACCTGTCGCCCGCCCAGCAGCAGCTGGTGTGCTCGTTCTTCGACGACATCGCCGCCGCGATCGGATCCGCTACCGGCGACGCTCAGAGCGGAACAAGTGACAGCAGCAGATCGGGCCCCAGCGTCTCGACGCCGTCGTAGCGCCACCGCAACGCCCTGCCGATGTTCGGCACGCCGACGTCACCGACCGCAATCACCGGTCCGCCCAACAGAATTGGTGCGACGTACGCCAGGATGCGGTTGATCAGCCCGGCCCGCAGGAACGCCCCGGCCAGCGTCGGCCCACCCTCGACGATCACGTCGGTGCGGTCAGAAAGCGCCCTGATCACCTCGTGCGGGTCATGGGTGCGGATCACCATCGTGTGCGAGTCGTCGTTGAGAACGTTTGACTCCGAGGAGATTTCCCGCTCACCGACCACCACCCGCAGCGGCTGCCGAGCCGCCAGTTGACCGTCGGGCAACCGGGCCGTCAAAGTGGGATCGTCGGCGAACACCGTGCCGGTGCCGACGATGATGGCATCCGAGGCCGCCCGCCTGCGGTGCACATCGGCACGCGCGGTCTCACCGGTGATCCACCGGCTGGAGCCGTCGGCGGCGGCGCTGCGGCCGTCGATGCTGGCGGCGTATTTCCACGTCACATGCGGTCGGCCGGTGCGCTCCTTGTAGAGCCACTCCCGCAGCGGGCCGGTCTGCACCAGGTCGCTTTCCAGCCCCGAGACCACTTCCACCCCGGCCGCCGCCAGCCGGGCCGAACCACCGGCAGCGATCGGGTTGGGATCGTCGACGGCGTACACCACCGTCGAAACCCCCGCGGCCAGTAGGGCATCCACGCACGGCGGGGTGCGACCGAAGTGATTGCACGGCTCCAGCGTGACCACGGCGGTGCCACCCATCGCCCTGCTGCCCGCCCGCCGCAACGCCACCACTTCGGCGTGCGCGCTGCCTGCGGGCTCGGTACCGCCGACGCCGGCGACCTGCCCGTCACGATCCAGGATCACCGCGCCGACCGGCGGGTTGGGATACGTCGAGCCCTTGACCTGATTGGCCTGATCGACGGCGAGCCGCATGGCCCGCACCCTCGACTCCGGCAGCGTCATAGCCTGCGGTGCGGCGAGACGGCACCTGCCTGACGGCGCAGGGCCGCCACGGCGGCCGCCGGGTCCTCGGCACCGTAGACGGCGGATCCGGCGACGAAGCAGTCGACACCGGCTTCCGCGGCCTCTTCGATGGTGTCGGCGTTGATACCCCCGTCGATCTCGACCAGGATCGTCAGTTCGCCGGCATCGACCAGGCGCCGGGCGGTGCGGACCTTGGCCAGCACCTCGGACATGAAGCTCTGCCCGCCGAACCCCGGCTCCACCGACATCACCAGCAGGGTGTCGAAATCGCGCAGGATCTCCAGATAGGGCTCCAGGGGCGTGCCGGGTTTGACCGACAGCCCGGCCTTGGCGCCTGCGGCCCGGATGTCGCGGGCGACGCCGCCCGGGTTGTCGGTGGCCTCGGCGTGGAAGGTGACGTTGTAGGCGCCGGCCTCGGCGTACGGCGGTGCCCACCGCTCGGGATTCTCGATCATCAGGTGGCAGTCGATCGGGATGTCGGTGGCCGCCAGCAGGCTTTCCACCACCGGCAGGCCCAACGTCAGGTTCGGCACGAAGTGTGCGTCCATCACGTCGACGTGCAGCCAGTCCGCGCCGTGCACGGCTGCGGCCTCATCGGCCAGCCTGGCGAAATCGGCGGCCAGGATCGACGGCGCGATCAGGGGTTCCGGCGTCGGTGACATGCGCCCCACCTTAAAGGTCCTTGCGCAACGCAGCCGCGAACATGGCGTCGGTGCCATGCCGGTGCGGCCAGAGCTGCACATACGGCCCGTCGCCCAGATCCCCGGCCGGCGCGAACAGCGGCCGCGCATCAAGCGCGGTCACCGGGTAGCGCCGCACGGCGTCGGCGACGACGCCCGCGGTCTCCGCCAGATGCGGCGAGCAGGTGGCATACAACACCACCCCACCCGGGCGGGTCAGGGCGATCGCGGAGGCGAGCAGTTCCCGCTGCAGTTTCGTCAGATCCGGCACGTCGGCGGGTTGGCGGCGCCACCGGGCTTCCGGCCTGCGCCGCAGCGCGCCAAGACCGGTGCAGGGCACGTCGACGAGCACCCGGTCGAACCCGGCGGTCAGTCCGGATTCGCGACCGTCGACCCGCACCACGTCGACGGGCAGGCCGCGGGTGTTCTCGGCCACCAGGTCGGCCCGCCGCGGGGCGGGTTCGACAGCGGTCAGCCGGAAATCCGGCAGCGCCAAGCTGGTGCCGATCGCGGCGAGCAGTGCCGTCTTTCCGCCGGGGCCTGCACACAGGTCCAGCCAGCGCCCGCCGTCCGGACCCTCGATCGGCGCCGTCGTCACCGCCCGGGCCACCAACTGGCTGCCCTCGTCCTGCACCAAGGCCTGCCCGTCGCGCACCGGCTCCAGCCGGCCGGGGTCGCCGCCGGTCAGGTACACCGCATACGGCGAGTAGGCACCGACGTCGCCGCCGACCGCGTCGGCCAGACCCTGAGCGGTCAGCACACCGGGGCGGGCGGCCAGATGCACCAGCGGACGTTCGTCGTCGGTCGACAGCAGCGCGCCGAGCTCACCGGCGCGGCCGCCGAGCGAATCGGCGAAGGCCTGCGCGATCCACCGCGGGTGGGCGTGCGCGAACGCCAGGTGACCGATCGGGTCGGTGGTTTTCGACGGGGCCAGCTCGGCGATCCAGGCCTGCTCGTCGCGGCTGGCGATCTTGCGCAGTACGCCGTTGACGAAACCCGCTCGCGTGGTGTCGAATTCGATACCGGCCTGCTCGACGGTGGTCGACACCGCGGCGTGCGGCTCGACCCGGGTGCGCAACAGTTGGTAGGCGCCGAGTCGCAGCAGATCGAGCAGCACCGAGTCGATGTTCGCGGTGGGACGGCCGGCCGCGGCGGAGATGATCGCGTCCAGCAGCCCCGTGGCCCGGCACGTGCCGTAGGTCAGTTCGGTGGCAAACGCGGCGTCACGACCGCTGATGCCGCGTTCCTTCAGCAGGGCGGGCAACGCCAGGTTGGCATAGGAGTCGCGCAGCGAGACCGCCCGCAGCACGTCGAACGCGGCTTGGCGGCCCGGGTCCAGCGGTTTGCGCGGCGCGCGGCGCGGCGGCCCGGTGCGGCCCTTCTCACTCCGGGGGCCGGACCGCGGCGGTTGGCGGGGACGGTCGTTCATGACGCCGCCACCGCATTGTCCAGCCGGGCCCCGCGGGCCCAGTCGGCGGCGTTCATCGGCTTCTTCCCCGGCGGCTGAACGGCTCCCAATTGCACCGGTTCCGAAGCTGTTCCGACGAGCACCCGGTTGCGCTGCACGCTGATCGCCCCCGGCGCCAGCGTCTCGGCGTCCGCGACCGGGGTGACGGGGCCCAGCTTGACCCGGACGTCGCCGATCAGGGTCCACGCGCCCGGATTGGGGGTGACGGCGCGGATGCGACGGTCGACGGTGTGCGCGGGCAGATCCCAGCGGACGCGCGCCTGTTCGACGTCGATCTTGGGCGCCAGACTGACCCCTTCGGCCGGCTGCGGAACCGGGCTCAGTGACCCGTCGCCGATCCCGTCCAGGGTGGTCTCCAGCAGCGCAGCCCCCGAAATGGCAAGGCGGTCAAGCAGATCCCCCGCGGTGTCGGTCGGGCGGATGTTCTCGGTGACCACGCCGTACACCGGCCCGGTGTCCAGGCCGGTCTCGATGCGGAAGGTGCTCGCCCCGGAGACGGTGTCGCCGGCGGCGATGGCCGCCTGCACGGGGGCCGCGCCACGCCAGGCGGGCAGCAGCGAGAAGTGCAGATTGATCCAGCCGTGCTGCGGGATGGCGAGCAGCTGGTCACGAAGCAGCGCACCGTAGGCCACCACCGCGCAGCACTCGGGCGCCAGTTCGGCGAGTTCGGCGACGAACTCGGGGGCGTTGGCCCGCTGCGGCCGCAGGATCGGGATGTCGTGCTCGGCGGCCACCTCGGCGACCGGCGACGGCGACGGTTTGCCGCGGCGCCCGGACACGGCGTCGGGCCGGGTGAGCACCGCGATCACCTCGTGGCGCGGCGACGCGATCAGGCGCCGCAACGCGGGAACTGCAGGTGCCGGGGTGCCGGCGAAGACAAGACGCACCGCGCCAGTCTAGGAGCAGGCCGGCGGCTATCCCGCATGGCTTCAGCGCGGAGTTTGGTAGAACTCCCGCTCCGCGACCCCGGCCGGGCCTGCCACGAACATCCACGGGATGGTGCTGATCAGCTTGTTCAGGGTGGCGACCGAGTCGTTGTAGTACTGGCGGGCGAACGCCAACTTGTCCTCGGTGTCGGCCAGATTCTGCTGCAGGTTCAAGAAGTTGTTCGACGAGTTGAGCTGCGGATAGGCCTGCCCGAGGGCGAGCACCTGGCCGACCGCCTGGTCGAGCTGCTGTTCGGCGGCGCTGCGTTGTGCCACCGACTTGCCGCCGGTGGCCGCGCTCAGTGCAGCCCTGGCGTCGGTCACGTGGTCGAGGATCTGCTTTTCGTGCGCCGCGAACGTCTGCACGGTGCTGACCAGGCTGGGGATCAGCGATGCGCGCCGGGTCAGCTCGACGTCGATGCCGCCGAGCGCCTCGTTGACACGGACATCCGCCGACCGGATCTTGTTGTAGCCGAGCACAAAAGCGATCAGCACCGCGACCGCGATCAGCAGCACCACGATCAGTAGGAACCTCACCATGAGCCGCCGCCTCCTCCTCCGCCGCCACCGCCACCCCCGCCGCCTCCGCCCCCGCCGCCACCGCTGGACGACGACGAAGACGACTGCGACGCGGTGTAGGCACCGATCGATGACGACAGCGCCGATTCGAAGCTGTCGAAGTCAGGTCCACCGGAACCGCCGACCACCGTCTGGTGACCGGTTGGCACGGGATACCAGTATGGTTGGGGCGCAACAGATCCGGTGGCGGTCTGATATTTCTTCGCCCACAGAGCCGCGACTCCGGCCGCCACCGCGAACGGGACGTAGGCGGCGTAGAGATCCTTGCGCGCGGCGAAATCGAAGCGCGACTCCGCCGAGTCGGTGGCCAGCATGCGGTGGAAACCGCCTGCCCGCGACCACAACTCACGTCCGGCAGGGGTGCGCCGGGTACCGACACCGTCGCGCCAGGCCCCGGCCGAGACGACGAAGAACACCGCGAACGGCACCACCCACAGCGTCGTCGGGAAACCCCACCGGAATGCTGCGAGCACCGCCAGCAGCAGAGCCACCACGTTGACAACCCGCACCCACAACTCGCCACGGCGCTTGACCAGCAGGCCGCTGTCGATGGCCCACTTGCGCACCGCGGCATCCATATCCGTTTTGGCAGTGGTGAGTTTCTTGCCGGAGGACACCGTGCCGTTGGCGTTGAATTCACCGCCGGGGTTGTCCACTTTGAGGGCCGAGGCGACGGCGACGCTGACGGGATCGACCGTCGCCCAGCCGCTACGTTTACCGGTGGCTTCCACGGTCCACTTGGTGCCGCTGTGCTGTTTCAATACGACCAGTCCACGTTCGGCGAGGTAGAACAGGGTCGCGGTGATGCCGTTCTTCGGCACGGATTCACTGCGGATGTATTCGAATTGCACAGGTCCGAGGCCGTCCGGCGGTGCGTATTGCAGGGGGAAACCGGGCGGGCGTTCCATGGTCGCCCTGCCCAGCAGCCAGGCGATCGCCGCGCCGAGAACGGTCAGCAGAATCACCCACAGCGGACCCGTTTCGGAACGCCCGAGGATCCGGTCCCACCGGTAGGACCATGGCAGTTCGGCCTGCGGCGGTGTCGAGACATTTACCCCCACCCGTACGGTCACCGGGGTATGGGGCGGTAGCGGGCCGGCCGACACCGTCATCGTGTCGCCGCGCACGGTGAGGTCCTCACACGCGCTACCCGTGCCTGTGCCGACCGAACACTGCGCGCCGCTGATCTGTCCGGGCAGCGTGACCGAGATGTCGGCGTGGTCGATGCGGTTGTTCCAGGCCGGGGCGATCACGTTCCAGAAGAACACCGTCGGCGACTCGGGCTTGTCGGCGGTGCTGCTGGCGAACGTCTTGTTCTCACCGGTGCTACCCGGATCGAGCACGCCGGCGATCCGGTAGCGCAACACGTATTTGTGCTCGCCGTAATTCAGATACTGGTCGGGGTCGCCGATCTTGGCGACGACAAAACGGCCTGACGCCCAGGACATCTCGTAGGTCGCCGGTGCCCCGTCCACGGTGATCGAGGTGATCTCCGGTTGTTGTCGGGTATGCGAGTTGTTGATATTGGCCACATCCCAGTACCGGAAAATCCCATGCTTCATCTCGGGGAACTCCGCGGTGATGGTCTCGGTGGCGTCGAGGGCGCCGTCGGCGTTGACGAAGTATTCGGCGCGGTAGTTGCTGAACGTCACCGGATCGTCGAAGCTCGGGCCCCCGGAACCGCCGCCGGATGCCAGCAGCGGCCAGAACACCCCAACGCCGATGAGCAGCAACAGAATCGACCATTTCAGTACCCGGCCGAACCACCCCATGCCCGCCTCCGTCCCCCGGCCATCGCCCTCAGCCTAGGTGCAACGGGTCCATTTGCACCCGAACTGGCTCATGATCGCGCCGCGCACTGAGCACCCCCGTCGCCCGGCGCAGCGCCGCTGCCAACGCCAGGCCCTGATCGCGCTCAACCCGCACCAGCATGCGGATCACCTCGGTGTCGGCAGGCAGGCCTGCCGGTCGGCGGACCCCCGGCGGCAGCTCGACCGGCCCCAGCACGCCGGCCCCGTGGGGCAACTCGGCCTGGGCCAACAGCGCCGACACCGCGTCGGCGGGGCCGTCCAGCGCCGCCATGTGCACGCTGGGCGGCCAGTGCACTTCGGCACGCGAATCCAGCTCGGCCTCGGCGTGGCCGACGGGATCCCAGCGGACCAGGGACTGCACCGTCGGGATCGCCGCCTCGGCGACCACCACGACGACGCCACCGTCGCTGTGCGAGCGGACCAACGCGGCCGCCGCCAGCCATTTACGCAGGGTGTCCTCCCCGGCCCGCAGGTCCTGCCTGCCCAGCAGGGCCCAGCTGTCGAGCAGCAGCGCCGCGCCGTAACCGCCGGGTGCGTGCGGTTCCGCACCCGGCGTCGCGACCACCAGGGCAGGCCCGGCACCGACCGTGGTGACCACCGACTCCCCCGACGACGTGATGACAGCCGCGCCGGGAAAGGCCCTACCGAGTTCCTCGGCGGTGCGCCGGGCCCCGACCACCACCGCCCTGATGGCATCCGACCCGCACTTGGTGCAGCGCAACGCAGCATCGACGCGACCGCACCACTTGCACACCGCACCGTCGGTGCCACGGCCGGTCAGCGACAGCGGACCCGTGCAGTGCCGGCAGCGCGCCACCGTGCGGCAGCGCGCACAGGCCAGCGACGGAATGTAGCCGCGGCGCGGAACCTGAATCAGCACAGGATGTTTCGCGTCCAGCGCGACCCGCGCGGCCCGCAACGCGATCGACGGTAACCGGGCGGTGCGGGCCGCCGGGTCCCGTTCTTCGGCGTAGCCGCCGTCTTCGAGTGCCACCACCCGCGGCGCCGCCGCGCGCACAGTCGGACGCGAGGCCACCAGGTCGTGGGCCCAGCCGCTGCGGACCAGGGCCTGGGCCTCCGCGGTGCGGGCGTAACCGCCGATGACCGCCGCGCAGCGCAGCTGGTGCGCCCGCAGCATCGCGACCTCCCTGGCGTGCGGGTAGGGCGAGCGTGGCTCGGCCAGGTTGTCGTCACCGTCGTCCCAGATCAGCACCAGGCCGAGGTCGTGCACCGGGGCGAACACCG
>JBEVHL010000012.1:0-6170 GCA_040511255.1 Mycobacterium sp.
GACGACTGGCTGATCGTGGCCGGCGACGTGGCCGAGCGCACGGACGAAATCCGCTGGGCGCTGGACCTGTTGCGTAAACGATTCGCCAAGGTCATCTGGGTGCCGGGCAACCACGAGCTGTGGACCACCAGCAAGGATCCCAACCAGATCTTCGGCCGGGCCCGCTACGACTACCTGGTGAACATGTGCGACGAGATGGGCATCGTGACCCCGGAACACCCGTTCCCGGTGTGGACCGACGAGGGCGGCCCCGCGACCATCGTGCCGATGTTCGTGCTCTACGACTATTCGTTTTTGCCGCAGGGCGCGACCAACAAGGCCGAGGGTCTGGCGATCGCACGGGAGAAAAACGTCGTCGCCACCGACGAATTCCTGTTGTCCAGTGAGCCCTACGCCACCAAAGACGCATGGTGCCGAGACCGGCTGGCCTACACCCGCAAGCGTCTCGAAGACCTCGACTGGATGACACCGACGGTGCAGGTTAACCATTTCCCGCTGGTCCGCGATCCCTGCGACGTGTTGTTCTACCCCGAGTTCGCCCTGTGGTGCGGAACCACCGAGACCGCCGACTGGCACACCCGGTACAACGCACTGTGTTCGGTCTACGGCCACCTGCACATCCCGCGCACCACCTGGTACGACGGGGTGCGGTTCGAAGAGGTGTCGGTGGGATACCCGCGGGAGTGGAAGCGCCGCAAGCCCTATCGCTGGTTGCGGCAGGTGTTGCCGGACCCTCAGTACGCTCCTGGTTACCTCAACGATTTCGGCGGTCATTTCGTAGTCAGCCCCGAAATGCGCGCGGAGTCGGAGAAGTTCCAGGAGCGGCTTCGGAGTAGGCGGTCATGAACACCCTTGTCAGCGCGGTGCTACCCGATACGGCGGCGCTGGCCTCGGCGGAGCTCTACCAGGATCCGCCCGACGTCACGCCGCTGCCCGAAGAAGAGCCGCTGATCGCGAAGTCAGTTGCCAAGCGCCGCAACGAGTTCATCACCGTGCGCTATTGCGCACGTCTGGCGCTGGCCGATATCGGTATGCCGCCGGTGCCGATCCTCAAGGGCGACAAGGGCGAACCCTGCTGGCCCGACGGCGTCGTCGGTAGCCTCACCCACTGCGAGGGCTACCGCGGCGCGGTGGTGGGACGCCGCGCGCAGGTGCGTTCGGTGGGAATCGACGCCGAACCGCACGTCGTGCTGCCCAACGGCGTCTTCGACGCGGTCAGTCTGCCGGTGGAGCGCCACGAGATGAGCGCCCTTCCGGGGCAACTGCATTGGGACAAGATCCTGTTCTGCGCCAAAGAAGCGACGTACAAGGCCTGGTTCCCGCTGACGCATCGCTGGCTGGGTTTCGAGGACGCGCACATCAAGTTCCAGGTCGACGGGGCCGGTTCCAGCGGCAGCTTCGTCTCGACGATCCTGATCGACCCGGCCGCCGAACACGGTGCGCCGCTGTCGACGTTGGCGGGCCGGTGGTCGGTGGCCGACGGCCTGGTGCTGACGGCGATCGTGTTGTGACCGACCCGGGGATCGTCGTCGTCGACAAGCCGGGTGGCATGACCAGTCACGACGTCGTCGGCCGCTGCAGGCGCATCTTCGGCACCCGCAAGGTGGGCCACGCGGGCACCCTCGATCCGATGGCGACGGGGGTACTGGTGATCGGTATCGAGCGGGCCACGAAGATTCTCGGGCTGGTGGCCGGCACCTCCAAGACGTATACGGGCACCATCCGGCTCGGTCAGTCCACCTCGACCGACGATGCCGAAGGTGAACTGCTGGAACAGGTCTCGGCAGAGCACGTGACGGACGCGGCGATAGAGACAGCCGTCGCGGCGCTGCGGGGCGACATCGAACAGACGCCGTCTTCGGTCAGCGCCATCAAGGTCGGCGGCAAACGGGCCTACCAACTCGCCCGCGAAGGCCAGGTCGTCGAACTGAAGGCGCGTGCGGTGCGCATCGCCACCTTCGAGGTGCTGGCCATCCGCCGCGCCGACGGACTGATCGACGTCGACGTGGAGGTCGACTGCTCGTCGGGCACCTACATCCGCGCACTGGCCCGTGACATCGGGATCGACCTGGGGGTCGGTGGACACCTGACAGCGTTGCGGCGCACCAGGGTTGGTGACTTCGGGCTGGTGCACGCCCGCACCTTGGAGGCCCTGGCCGAGCAACCCGAACTCAGCTACAGCCTCGACGAGGCCTGCCTGCTGGCGTTTGCCCGCCGCGAGCTCAACGCGGACGAGGCGGTATCGGCCAGTCACGGCCGGGCATTGACACCTGCCGGCATCGAAGGGGTGTACGCCGCAGTCGCACCGGACGGTCAGGTGATCGCGCTACTGGAGGATGAGAAGTCCCGGACGAAATCCGTGGTGGTGGTGCGTCCGGCGACGATGCCGTGAGGAACGAGCGGGGGAGGAGAGCGGCGCACAATTAGACCGGCGCGGCCTTCCACGCTCTAAGTGCAGGACACAATCCAAATGGCTTGGGCCGCAGGACTACCCAGCTCGATTGTCTTGCCCGAACCGGTGCCGCAGTGCTCGGCGTCGCCGACCGCCACCGATACGGTGCCCGCGAAATCCCGCCGGGCAAGCACGGTCACGTGCGAATCCAGCGCGATCCCCACCGAATCGAAATAGCGCAGCATCTCGGGGTCCGCGTCGCTGATCCGGGCCACCGCGCCGTGGTCACCGTCGGCGCACAACGCCAGCTGTTGGGCGGGCGGCGTCGGGACCTGACCGTCCAGGTCGGGGATCGGATCGCCGTGGGGATCGCGGTGCGGGTGTCCGAGTTTGGCGTCGATGCGTTCCATCATCAGATCGGACACCGCGTGCTCGAGCACCTCGGCCTCGTCGTGCACCTCGTCCCAGCTGTAGCCGAGCTCGCTGACCAGATAGGTCTCCAACAGCCGATGCCGCCGCACCACCGAGATGGCCGCGCGACGACCCCGGTCGGTCAGCGTGACCGCACCGTATTTCGCATGGTCGACCAGACCCTGATCGGCCAGCTTGCGGATCGATTCCGACGCGGTGCTGGCGGACACCCCGATGCGCTCCGCCAGCATCTTGGTGCTCACCTTTTCCAACGACCACTCCTGCGCGGTCCAGATGGTTTTCAGGTAGTCCTGGGCGACCGTCGACAAATCGTGCACCCCAACATCGGCACCGCCATCAGGACTCACAGATGAAAGTTTAGGCAATCATCAGTTGATCCGGGCATCTCTCGGGGCCTACCGCGCGGCGGCACCGTAGGCTATGCGCGTGCAGCGGTGGCGGGGACAGGACGAGATCCCCACAGACTGGGGCAGATGCGTACTCACCATCGGCGTTTTCGACGGTGTGCACCGCGGACATGCCGAGTTGATTGCCCGCGCGGTCAAGGCCGGTCGAGCCCGCGGGATTCCCGTGGTGCTGATGACCTTCGACCCGCATCCGATGGAAGTCGTGTTCCCGGGCAGCCATCCCGCCCAGCTGACCACCCTGACCCGGCGCGCCGAACTCGCCGAAGAACTCGGCGTCGACGTCTTTTTGGTGATGCCGTTCACCACCGACTTCATGAAGCTAACCCCCGAGCGCTACATCCACGAGCTGCTGGTGGAGAACCTGCACGTGGTGGAGGTTGTGGTCGGCGAGAACTTCACCTTCGGCAAGAAAGCTCAAGGCAACGTCGCGATGCTGCGCAAGGCCGGTGAGCGGTTCGGGTTCGCCGTCGAGGCGATGTCACTGGTCGCCGAACACCAGCATTCGCAGTCCGTGACGTTTTCCTCCACCTACATCCGGTCATGCGTGGACGCCGGTGATGTGGTGGCCGCCGCCGAAGCCCTGGGCCGACCGCACCGCGTCGAAGGTGTGGTGGTTCGCGGCGACGGGCGCGGCAAGGTGCTGGGTTTCCCGACGGCCAATGTCGCACCGCCGATGTTCTCGGCAATTCCCGCCGACGGTGTCTATGCGGCGTGGTTCACCGTGCTCGGTCATGGTCCGGTGGTGGGCACCGTGATCCCGGGGGAGCGGTACGAGGCCGCCGTCTCCGTCGGCACCAATCCGACATTTTCCGGCCGAACCAGGACGGTGGAGGCATTCGTGCTGGACACCGCCGCCGATCTGTACGGCCAGCATGTCGGGGTGGACTTCGTGGCACGCATCCGCGGCCAGGAGAAGTTCGACTCCGTCGACGACCTGATCACCGCGATGGAACGCGACACCGAGAAGGCCCGCGCCATCCTGGCCGCTCAGTAGTGCCGCCGGCGTCGCTGGATTTCGGGCAACCGCTGCTCAGCTGTTAGCATTTGCACCTGTTAGACGCGTGCTGCAGTTCGCGGTGGCCGCGTCGGTCTCCAATTTTTGCGAGGCCTTACTGATCGCGGACCTATCGATGGAGTGAATTTCGTGTCGCTGACTGCTGAGCAGAAAAAAGACATCCTGGGCCAGTACGGCCTGCATGATACGGACACCGGGTCACCAGAAGCGCAGGTCGCGCTGCTGACCAAGCGGATCTCCGATCTCACCGAACACCTCAAGCTGCACAAGCATGACCACCACTCGCGGCGCGGACTGCTGCTGCTGGTCGGTCGTCGGCGCCGGTTGCTGAAGTACGTCGCAGCGGTTGACGTCGCGCGGTACCGCTCCCTGATCGAGCGCCTGGGTCTGCGTCGCTGACTCGGGTGGAATGCACCCTCTGCCCGGCGGCCTGAGATCCCTCACCGGGATCCTGGCCGCCGTTCTGTTCGCTTTCGGCCTGACCGGGTGTGCCGGGCTGTTCGGCAGTGCGGCGGGGGCGGCGGACCTGCAGGCGGGTGACTGCCTCAAGGTCGGCGGCGCGGTGGACCTGCCGGCGGCGACGAAGGTCGCGTGCGGCAGTCCCGAGTCCAACTTCAAGGTGATCTCCAGCGTCGCCAACAGCGACCAGTGCCCGACCGACGTGGACTCGTACTACTCGCAGCACAACACGTTCAGCGATGACTCGACCACGATCTGCATGGACATCGACTGGGTGGTCGGTGGCTGCATGAGCGTCGACCCCGAGCACAACTCCGACCCGTTCCGGGTGGACTGCGCCGACGGGGCCAAGCCGAACCGGCAGCGCGCCACCCAGATCCTGACCGGGGTGGCCAGCGTCGACCAGTGCACCAGCGGCGTGGGCTACGCCTACGACGAGCGCGAGTTCACGGTCTGCGTGGAAGACGTCCGCTGACCCGCCTGACCACCCGGAATGCCGTGATCAGGCACCTGCCGGTGTACAGTGAGGCTGTTCTGAGCCGGTTGGCTCGAACATGATTGGTGCGGTTCGGGCAATACCCGCGCGACCGTTCCAGTGCGTCACGACAGAACCTGCCCCGCTGTGGGCGGTCTTCGGTAGTGGCTGCCGGGCATCCGCAAGGATTGGTCGGCCGCTTCGATCGACGGCCGTAGCCGCAACAAGGGCACAGCTTCTGTCCCGGCCCCACGGGCCGCGCGACAGAACGCCCGGTTCTGCGTGACGACGCGAAACAGCTGAAGAGTGAATCCAGAGAGGCATCGCGGACATCTATGTCTGTAGCTGAAATTGACGAAGGCGTGTTCGAATCGACCGCCATCATCGACAACGGGAGCTTCGGCACCCGCACCATCCGCTTCGAGACCGGCCGGCTCGCCCAGCAGGCCGCCGGAGCCGTCGTGGCCTACCTCGACGACGAGACCATGCTGCTGAGCGCCACCACCGCCAGCAAGACCCCCAAAGACCATTTCGACTTCTTCCCCCTGACGATCGACGTCGAGGAGCGGATGTACGCCGCAGGGCGCATCCCGGGATCGTTCTTCCGCCGTGAAGGCCGTCCCTCCACGGACGCGATCCTGACCTGCCGCCTGATTGACCGGCCGCTGCGCCCGACGTTCGTCTCCGGCCTGCGTAACGAGATCCAGGTCGTCGTGACGATCCTCAGCCTGGATCCGAAGGATCTGTACGACGTGCTGGCGATCAACGCCGCATCGGCGTCCACCCAGATCTCCGGGCTGCCGTTCTCCGGTCCGGTCGGCGGCGTCCGCGTCGCCCTGATCAACGGCCAGTGGGTCGCGTTCCCGACCGTCGAGCAGCTCGAAGGCGCGGTGTTCGACATGGTCGTCGCCGGTCGTAAGACCGCCGACGACGTCGCGATCATGATGGTCGAGGCCGAAGCCACCGACAACGTCATCGCGCTGATCGACG
>JBEVHL010000013.1:0-19943 GCA_040511255.1 Mycobacterium sp.
CTCGACCGCGCCTTGGCAGGCACCGCCGTCCTCGGTGTGGTGACCAACATCGAGTTCCTGCGGTTCTTGCTGTCCGACCCCGACGTCGTCGCGGGCCGGCTGGACACCGGGCTGCTGGACCGGCGGGTGGCCGGCTTCGTCCCCGTCCCCGCCGACGACGTCGAATTCATCGCCGCGGCGGCCTATCGCTGGCTCCAGCGGTGGCAGGCGGCCGACGATCTGTGGTCGACACCATCGGGCTGGCGGATCGGTGCGCAAGCGCCGACCATCACCCGACTGCGCGCAGGGGAGCGCACCGACCACGTCCGGATCACCGGTGGGCCCGAATCCGCCACCGTCACAGTCGAAGACGGCGAACCGCACCGCCTGAGCGCAGCACTCGAAAAAGACACGCTGACCATCACCCTCGACGGGCTGCGGATCCGCTACCGCGTCGCCGCCGCCGATCACCAGATCTGGCTGGCCGGGCCCAACGGGCTGACTGCGGTCGACGAAGTGCAGGAAGCGCCGGTGCGGCCCGATGACGCGCACAGCGGTGACGCCGAACTGACCAGCCCCATGCCGGGAGCGGTCGTCGCGGTGAACGTCGAGGCCGGCGCGCAGGTCGCCGCGGGCACCGTCGTCGTCGCGGTCGAGGCGATGAAGATGGAACACGCACTGACCGCACCCGTCGACGGCGTGGTGGAACTGCTTGTCGCCGTGGGTGATCAGGTCAAAGTCGGCCAACTGCTCGCCCGCATCACAGCTACCGACCGACCGAAAGAGGAAACGACGACATGACGGACAATATCTCGACCGGGATGCTGCCCGACGAGTACGACCAGCTGGCCAAGACGGTCCGAGAGTTCGCGCAGACCGTCGTCGCCCCGGTGGCCGCCAAACACGACGAAGAGCATTCGTTCCCGTACGAAGTGGTGGCGGGGATGGCGGATATGGGACTGTTCGGGCTGCCGTTCACCGAGGAGTACGGCGGCATGGGCGGCGACTACTTCGCGCTGTGTCTTGCCCTGGAGGAACTCGGCAAGGTCGACCAGAGCGTGGCGATCACGCTGGAGGCCGGGGTGTCGCTGGGCGCCATGCCGGTGTTCCGGTACGGCACCGAGGACCAGAAGCAGGAGTGGCTGCCGCTGCTGACCAGCGGACGGGCGCTGGGGGCGTTCGGCCTCACCGAGGCAGGCGGAGGCAGCGACGCGGGCGCCACCAAGACCACCGCCGGCCTCGATGACGGGCATTGGGTGATCAACGGCTCCAAGCAGTTCATCACCAATTCCGGTACCGACATCACCAAGCTCGTGACGGTGACCGCACTCACCGGAGAGCGGGAGATCTCCTCGATCCTGGTGCCTGTTCCCACACCGGGATTCACCGCGGAGAAGGCTTACAACAAGGTCGGCTGGAACGCCTCGGACACCCATCCGTTGAGTTTCGACGACGTACGGGTGCCCGAAGAGAACTTGTTGGGGGTACGGGGGCGCGGTTACGCGAACTTCCTGCAGATACTCGACGAGGGCCGCGTCGCGATCGCCGCGCTCTCGGTGGGTGCCGCGCAGGGGTGCGTCGACGAGAGCGTCAAGTACGCCAGGGAGCGCTCGGCGTTCGGGCAACCGATCGCGCGCTATCAGGCCATCGAATTCAAGATCGCCAGGATGGAAGCCCGCGCGCACGCCGCGCGCACGGCCTACTACGACGCGGCCGCACTGATGCTGGCCGGGCGGCCGTTCAAGAAGGAGGCCGCGATCGCCAAGATGGTGGCCAGTGAGGCCGCGATGGACAATGCGCGCGACGCCACCCAGATCCACGGCGGCTACGGGTTCATGAACGAATACACCGTGGCGCGCCACTACCGCGACAGCAAGATCCTGGAGATCGGCGAGGGCACCACGGAAGTGCAGCTGATGATCATCGCCAGGCAGATGGGACTGTAGATGTCCGACGAGCCCAAAATCGTTGTCCAGCGCGGACTCTGGTTCGAGGAGCTGGAGCCAGGTGTGCGCTACCTGCATCGGCCCGGTCGCACCATCACCGAAGCGGACAACGTGTTCTTCACGACGTTGACGATGAACACCCAGGCGCTGCATCTCGATGCCGCCTTCTCCGATGCGCTGCCACCGTTCAACCAGCGACTGGTGAACTCGATGTTCACCCTGTCGACTCTGGTCGGCCTGTCGGTGGCACAGCTGACGCAGGGCACCATCGTAGGCAACCTGGGGTTCTCCGATATCGCCTTCCCCAAGCCGCTGTTCCACGGGGACACCCTGTACGCCGAGACCGAGATCACCGACAAGCGTGAGTCGAAAAGCCGTCCGGGAGAAGGCATTGTCACCTTCGCGCACACCGGGCGCAATCAGCACGGCGACATCGTCGCGACCGCCAGCAGGAAGACGATGGTGCGCAAACAACCGCCCGCGGAGCAAGACAAGGAGACCCAGTGACGCTTGAGCATCCCGGCCCGGCCTGGTTGTTCTGCCCGGCGGACCGACCTGAACGGTTC
Organism: Mycobacterium sp.; assembly: GCA_040511255.1. GTDB lineage: Bacteria > Actinomycetota > Actinomycetes > Mycobacteriales > Mycobacteriaceae > Mycobacterium. The sequence goes on from JBEVHL010000013.1 coordinate 2,492, forward strand.
CACAAGGCCGCCGATGCAGCCGATATCGTGATCCTCGATCTCGAAGACGGCGTGGCGGCCCACGACCGGCCCGCCGCGCGGCAGGCGCTGACCGACGTGCCACTGGACCCCGGCCGCACGGTGGTGCGCGTCAACGCCTCCGGCACCGAGGACCAATTGCTCGACCTCGAAGCGTTGGCCCGCACCTCCTACACGACGGTGATGTTGCCGAAATGCGAGAGCGCCGAACAGGTTGCCCTGCTGGCGCCACTGGGTGTCGTGCTGATCATCGAGACACCCCTGGGCGCGCTGAAGGTGGCGGATTCGATCCAGGCCGGCAATGCCGTCGCGGTGCTGTGGGGTGCCGAGGATCTGTTCGCGTCGTTGGGGGGCACCGCGAACAGGTATCCCGACGGCAGCTATCGCGAGGTGGCGCGCCACGTGCGGTCGCAGACGCTGTTGGCCGCGAAGGCGTACGGCCGGCTGGCGCTGGACTCGGTGTATCTCGACATCAAGAACCTCGACGGGTTGCGCGCGGAGGTCGACGACGCCGTCGCTGTCGGTTTCGATTCAAAAGTAGCTATTCATCCGAGCCACTGCCCGGTGATCCGGGCCGGGTACCTGCCGTCCGCAGACCAGGTCGAGTGGGCCCGCCAGGTCCTCGCCACCGCCTCCGATCAGCGCGGAGTCTTCGCTTTCGAAGGCATAATGGTCGATGCCCCGGTGTTGCGGCGCGCTGAGCGTATCGTGGCTCTCGCACCGTAGTCCGGCCCTGAGGTAGTTTGCCCGTTACGCCCCGGCGCCGGCACGACACTTTGCTGACGTTGTTGGGAGGCTAATCGAGGCACCCGAGATCGCGCTGCTGGACCTGTAGCCGTCGCTAGGAACTGGCCAGACTGCCGAGCAGTACCCGCAGCGAGGCGGCCACTGCGTGGCGGGTGGTGACCGGGTCCGCTGAGCTGGCGATCAACATCGCCCCGCGGGTGAGGGCACCGAGCAGCAGTCTGGTCATGGTTTCGGGGTCGTCGACCGCGATGGTGCCCGCCTCGGACGCGGCGGTGAGCGCGTGCACGATCATGGCGAACGCGTACTTCTCGTCCAGTTCGGTATAGCGAGCCAGGCCCAGCACCGCGGGACCGTCGATCACCAGGATCCGTTGCACGTCGGTCTGCAACACCCCGTCGAGAAAGGCGTCGAAGCCGCGGGTCAATTCCTCCAGGCCGTCGGCGGCGCCTTCGGCCGCGCTGGTCGACGACTGCAACAGGTCGGTGTGCGCCTGCTCGAAGACAGCTTCGAAAAGCTTTGTCTTGGTGGGGAAGTGGTGATAGAGCGCACCCGTCGTCAGCCGGGCCTCCCGGGCCAGATCCTCCACCGAGGTGGCCTTGAAGCCGTTGTCACCGAAGAGCAGCCGCCCGGCGCGCACCAGCGCTTCGCGGGTCTGCACCACCTGCTCGGCGCGCAGGGTCAGCGGCTTGTCGGACATTTCTCGGGCTCTCCTCGTCGAAGCGAACGCCACCAGAGTATTGACATAGTGACAATATGTGAAATAGTCACGATATCTAAAGGCCATCCAGGCCGTTCCACGTCGAACCAGGAGGACCCCATGACAATGACGTCACCCCCGATAACCGGGCCGGCCGGCGAAACCCGACGCACCCATCTGGCCGCGCTGCAGGCCTTCCGCAGCGCAGTGACACACTCCGCCCAGCTGTGGCGGCGCGTCTCCGATTCGGGTGCGCCGGTGCCCGGATTGGATTGGACCGCAGGCGAAACGGCCGCCCACGTGATCGGCGATCTCCGTGATTACACCGAAGCATTGACCCGCTACTCCAAGGGCTACCTGACCCATGCCGACCGCGAGCCGGAGTCCCCGTCGAAGCTCAGCGCCGCAGTCAACGCCCGCCACCTGTCCGCGGTACCCGAACGCAATCTGCACCGGCTGGCCGGTCTGCTGGAGGAGAGCGCGGCGCGCTATCTGGCGGTCGCGTCCGGCGTCGACACCGGCGGGATGATTCTGACGCCCAACGGACTGGTCATCGGTCCGTCGACCATGACGGGCCTGCTGCTGGGGGAGCAGCTCATCCACGGCCTGGACATCGCCAGGGCGACCGAACGCATGTGGTCGATCAGCCCGGAGGATGCCCGGTTGGTGATTCCCGCCGTGCTGACGGTGGCGCCGAAGTACCTGCGGCGGTCCCGTGCGCGCGAACGGGTCAGTTTCGAGCTCCGCATCCGCGGGGGCGAGCGCTACCGCCTGGCGGTGCGTGACGGCGCCGCCGTGGTCACCGGTGCCGGTGAGCCGGCCGACTGCACCATCACCGCCGACCCGGTGCCGTTCTTGTTGCTCGGGTACGGCCGCACGTCGCAGCTGTCACCGCTGCTGCGCGGCAAGATCCGACCGGGCGGCCGGAAGCCTTGGCGGGCAATGAAATTCGCAACGCTGCTGAGCAGCCCCTAGCGACGCTGCGCGGCGGCCAACCGGGCGGCGAACTCCGGCGAGGCGATCGACGTCGCCTGCGGCCCGAGCTCTGTCTGCAGCGCGAGGTGGTGCAGGTCGGTGTCGACGGCGCCCGGCGTGGCGGTGGCCCGCATGGAGGCTTTGGTCGCCAGCACGACCTCCCGCGGTGCCGACGCCGGTCCGGCCGCCAACTGCAGCGCTGCGGCCACCGGGTCGTCGGCCACGGACAGCGCCAGCCCGTGTGCCACGGCGGTCTCGGCGTCGAACCGCATACCGAACAGCAGCGCGGCCCGGGCCACCTGCGGCCCGACGGCCCGCTGCAGCATCCAGGTGGCGCCCCCGCCGGGATGGATGCCCAACTTCTGGAACCGCGGGTCGAACATGGCATGCGGTCCGGCGATGCGGACGTCGGCCGCCAGCGCGAGATTGAGGCCTGCGCCCACAGCGGCGCCGTTGACCGCGGCAATGGTGGGCAGGGTGCACTCGGCGATCGCCATGAAACCGTCGTAGATCCGCAGCAGGCCCTCTTCGGCGGCGGCGCCCAACGCGCTCAGATCGGCGCCCGCGCAGAACGCCTTACCCGCGCCCGTGACCACCACAGCGTGCACGCCGGCGTCGGCTTCTGCCTGCGTCACGGCGGCGCGCAACTGGGCCGACATCGCGTCGGTGACGGCATTGCGGCGGTCGGGATCGTTGACGGTGATCAGGGCGACGCGATCGTCGACGCGATACTCCACGAGGTCTGAGCTGGACATATCGGGCACGCTACCGTGTCGCGTCGGCGGGTTGTCGCGGATGGGGTGGGCATGTGCCCGCCCGGATGTGGCGGCCGCGGGCTGTGGATGTTCGACCGGCTTCTGGCATGATGCCCTCGGTCCACACATGGCGGAAGGCACAAGAAATGAACAGCTCCGTTGAGCGCTGATACCGCAGACACCGACCTGGTCGGCGGCGTGCCTCGTCGGCGGATCGTGCTGGCCTCCATGGTGGGAACCACGATCGAGTTCTATGACTTCTACATCTATGCCACGGCCGCGGTGTCGGTGTTCCCGAGCCTGTTCTTCCCCAAGGGCGATCCGACGACAGCACTGCTGGCCTCGCTGGCCACCTTCGGCTTGGCGTTCGTCGCCCGTCCGCTGGGCTCCATCCTGTTCGGCTATTTCGGCGATCGCATTGGCCGCAAGGTCACGCTGGTCGGCTCGTTGTTGATGATGGGCATCGCGACCTTCGCGATCGGTCTGCTGCCCACCTATCACCAGGTCGGTCTGCTGGCGCCTGCGCTGCTGGCCGTTCTGCGGTTCACCCAGGGTCTTGCGCTGGGCGGGGAATGGTCCGGTGCGGCGTTGCTGGCCACCGAAACCGCGAAACCCGGCAAGCGCGCCTGGGCCGCCATGTGGCCGCAAATGGGTGCCCCGCTCGGGTTCTTCCTGGCCAACGGACTGTTCCTGATCCTGATCCTCGGCCTGGGGCACAGCGCTGCCAGCCCTGATCTCAGCGGCGACTTCCTGACGTGGGGCTGGCGGGTCCCCTTCCTGCTCAGTTCGGTGATGGTGGTGATCGGGCTATACGTCCGCTCACGAATATCGGAGACGCCGGTCTTCGCCCGCGCCGTCGAAAAGGGCGAGAAGGTCAAATTCCCGCTGGCTGAGGTATTTCGGAGCAGCTGGCGCCAGCTGATCATCGGAACGTTCGTGATGCTGGCCACCTACACCCTCTTCTACATCGTCACGACGTGGGTGCTGAGTTATGGCACCGGCAAGAAGCCGCCGAACGGCAACGGGCTGGGCTTCAACTACATCGATTTCCTGCAGTGGCAGTTGATCGCGGTGCTGTTCTTCGCCGCAATGCTGCCGATATCGGGCATCCTGGCCGACCGCTTCGGCCGTCGTGCGACGCTGCTTGTGATCACCGCGGGCATCATCGTCTACGGCTTGCTCTTCGCGCCGTTGCTTGCGGCCACCACCAGCTCGCACTACGCCATGCTGATCTTCCTGATCATCGGAATGACGTTGATGGGCTTGACCTTCGCTCCGATGAGCGCAGTGCTGCCCGAACTCTTCCCGACGAACGTCCGCTACACCGGCTCGGGAATCTCCTATAACGCTGCGAGCATCCTGGGTGCGGCCGTCGCGCCCTTCCTGGCCACCTGGCTGGCCAGCCGGTACGGGGTGGGCTGGGTCGGGGTCTATCTCGCCGCGGCGGGGGCGTTGACCTTCGTCGCGCTGCTGGTCATGCGAGAGACCAAGGACGCCTCGCTGGATTCGACGCCGGCTGCCGTCGGCTAGGTTTCGATGTTCGAGATGAACATGTCCAGGAACGTCCGGTAGAGGTCGACGCCGTCGATATCGCTGCCCAGTACCAGACCATCGCTGGTGGCCATCAGGACCCGGGCCAACGTAGTTGCCGGGACGCGTAGTTTGCCGCCGAGGCCCTCCACGCTGGAAGTGATGTACTCCGCCAGCGAATCGATGGTCTGGTCGCGCTGCTCGGCCAGTCGCGCGCGGGCGTCAGGATTGCGGAACAGGTAGAGCGTGAATTCGTAGCCCAGCGCGGCCTGCGTCGCGCCATTGACGCTCAGATCACGCCACTTGGCCGCGATGTCGTCCAGATCGAGATCGCTGAGCTGGTGAAACGACGAGATCATCTCGGCGAATCCCTGCAGGAACCGCTCCCGGTAGCGCTGACTGACCGCCAGAAAAAGCTCCTCTTTTGCCCCGAAGTTCGCATAGATCGCCCCCCGGGTGTAGCCGGCCACGTCGGCGATGTCTTCCAGCGCGGCGCCACCGAAACCCTTGCGCGCGAACACTTCTTCGGCAGCGTCGAGCAGCAACGTACGGGTCTGTTCGACCCGTCGCTCCCTGGTCCAGCGCTCGGCCACCCGCACATCATGTCAAACCCGCTATTCGGCTTATATACGAGTGCGTATTTGATATACATCTTTGTATATCTCACGCATCGGCCCCGAAGGATCCGCCTTGACCACGTCAGCCCTGGTGTTCGACCCCTTCTCCGCAGACTTCTTCAACCAGCCCTATGACACCTACCGGCGGATGCGCGACGAAGCGCCGGTGTACTACAGCGAGCAGTACGACTTCTACGCGCTGACCCGCCATGAGGACGTCGCTTCGGCCCTCAAAAATCCGGAGACGTTCTCCTCGGCGAAGGGCATCACCATCGACCAGGTGCAATCCGATGAACCGCTGCCACCGTCACTGATCTGGATGGACCCGCCTGATCACCGGCGGTTTCGCGGCCTGGTCAACAAGGTCTTCACGCCGCGGGCCATCCGAGCCCAGGAGGACACGGTGCGTGCCACGATCGCGAAGTTCCTCGGGGCTGTCGACCCCGGCGGATTCGACGTCGTCACCGATTTCTCCGCGCTGTTTCCGGTGGAGGTCATCGCCACCATGCTCGGAGTTCCCGAGGAGCACCGGCAGTCCGTGCGGATCTGGATCGACAAATCGCTGGAACGCGAACCCGGCCAGGTCGGCATGAGTAAAGCCGGGTTGGAGGCCGGCTTTGCCAGTTGGATGCTGTACTACGACCTGATCCAGCAGCGCCGCGCCGAATCGCAGGACGACATGATCAGCGCGCTGATCGAGGTGGAGGTGGACCGCGACGGCGGCGGCCGGACCCGCCTGGACGACGGTGAGATCGCAGGCTTTGCAGCGCTTCTCGGCGGCGCAGGGGCGGAGACCGTCACCAAACTGATCGGCAACGCGGTGGTGACGTTCGCCAGGGAGCGCGATCAGTGGCGGCAACTGTGTGATGACCGCAGCAAGATTCCGGCCGCCGTCGAGGAGCTGCTCCGCTATGAGGCGCCCGCACAGTACGTCGTGCGCGTCACGAAGACCGAAACGCAGCTGCACGGTACGACCATCCCGGCGGGTAAGGCGGTGCTGGTGGTGGTGGGTGCCGCCGACCGCGACGAGCGGGCTTTCACCGATGCCGACACGTTCGACATCAACCGCGACCGCACCCAGGCGCAGAACATCGGGCTGGGCTATGGGATTCACAGCTGTCTCGGGGCGGCGCTGGCGCGGATGGAAAGCGCCATCGCGCTGGACGCTTTACTGGATTTCATGCCGGACTTCGAATTGGTACACGACGGGTTGCGGCGGGTGTCAATGACGAATGTCGCAGGCTGGTCGAATGTACCGGTGCGAGTGAGCTGACCCGGCCTTCGTACTGTTGGCGGATGTCTGCACAACGCACCGAGGGTGACAGCTGGGACATCGCGAGTGGTGTCGGCCGAACCGCCTTGATGGCAGCCGCGATGCGCGCCGCCGAATCGAGCACCGATCAGCCACTTTTCGACGATCCCCTGGCCAAGCTGCTGGTCGAGGGCGCTGGATCCGGTGCGGGGGAGTCGATGCTGGACGGCATCGCGACGGCAAGACAACAGGCGGCCGACAGTCAGAGCGCCGCCACGTTCCTGCACATCTGCAGCTATCTGGCTGTGCGCACCCACTTCTTCGATGCGTTTTTTGACGACGCAGTAGCGGCCGGGATCCGACAGGTGGTCATCCTGGCTTCCGGCCTGGACTCCCGGGCATACCGGCTGGGCTGGCCTGCGGGCACGGTGGTGTTCGAGATCGACCAACCGGATGTGTTGCGGTACAAGACATCCACCCTTGACGACCACGGCGTCGCGCCGACGGCGGTATTGCACGACGTCCCGGTGGACCTGCGCGACGATTGGCCGACCGCGCTGACCGGTGCGGGTTTCGATCCCCGGTTGCCGACGGCCTGGCTGGCCGAGGGCCTGCTGATGTATCTGCCCGCCCACGCCCAGGATCGACTGTTCGAGTTCATCACCGAATTGAGCGCAACAGGAAGTTGGCTCGCCGCCGAGGCACTCGGCCATGACGCTCAACTGGCCCCCGCCGAGCGGCGAGAGCGGATGAGCGGGCTCTCCGAGCAACTCAGTGCCACCGACCGGGTCGACGTGAACGACTTGATGTACGCCGACCAACACCGCGCCGATGTCGCGGACTGGCTCAACGGTCGCGGCTGGCGAGCGGTTGCGCTGTCGTCGCGCGACGAGATGCAACGACTCGGTCGGCTGGTCGAGTCGTCGAGCGTCGGTTACGACGGGGGTGGCTCGACCTTCGTGGTCGCCAAGCGTGGGTGAGATGGTCAGCGACGGGCGCATGCCCTTGTTGAATTCAAAGCTGAGATTGCCCACACTTGACTGGATACGATTCGAGAGTCGCAAAAAATAAATTCTTTGTCTGTCCACAGCAGATATTCGCGACATCTGAGCTTCAGAGGTGGAAATCGACTGTGTATCTGGGATGTGCTGCGCCAGAACCGATGTCGCTCTGGATCGGCGGCATTGAACGCTGAATGGAACGTTTCAATGACGTGCCACCAGACAATGTAGGCAAATTGTCTGAAATGGATGTATTCTGAATTTACAGTTTGACCACCGTTCTCCGTATTTGCGGGCGGTTTCGCATGGAGGTAGTAATGAGCGCCGAGTACGTGTCGCCGATGACGACAGAGTTCACGGACGCGGCTGCTTCTACCGATTCTGGCTATGTCCACGGTATGGAGCGCCTGCTGCAGGCCGTGCAGGAGCTGTCGCTGGCCCGGAGTTTGCCCGACGTGCAGCGCATCGTCCGTACCGCCGCCCGCGAGCTGACCGGTTGCGACGGGGCCACCTTCGTGTTGCGGGACAACGGAAAGTGCTACTACGCCGACGAGGACGCGATTGAGCCGCTGTGGAAGGGCATGCGCTTCCCGATGGAGATCTGCATCAGCGGCTGGGCGATGCTCAATCGTGAAGCAGTCGTGATCCCCGACATCTACCTGGACGCCCGGATCCCGCATGCCGCCTACCGGCCGACGTTCGTCAAGAGCTTGGTGATGGTCCCGATTCGTCGGCTCGATCCGGTCGGCGCCATCGGCAACTACTGGGGCTATGAGCGGCAGCCAACCGAGCACGACGTGTCGCTGTTGCAGGCTCTGGCCGATTCCACGTCGATCGCCATGGAGAACGTCCGCGTCTATTCCGAGCTCGAAGAGCGCGTGCTTGACCGCACGGCCGCGCTGGAAAAGGCCAACGAAGAGATCCGCCACCTTTCTGTCACCGACGAGCTGACCAGGGTGTACAACCGCCGCGGCTTCTACCTGCTCGCCGAGCCCGCCTTGGCCGCGGCCCGCCGGGACGGTCGCAGCTGTCTGCTCGCCTTCATCGACGTCGACGGGCTCAAGCTGGTCAACGACGATCGAGGGCACGGCGTCGGCGATGCCCTGATCGCCGACGTGGCGAATGTGCTGCACAGCACCCTGCGCAGTTCCGACATCTTCGCCAGGATGGGCGGCGACGAATTCTGCGTGCTGGTCACCGATGCCGAGGCCGACCCGGTGGGGCTGAAGGGTCGCCTTGTCCAGGCCCTGCGGACCTTCAACGCCACCGCGGGTCGGTCCTACACCGTTTCCGCCAGCATCGGCATGATGCGGATCCCTGCCACGGACACCGGCTCGGTCGACGAGTTGCTGGCGCGCGCCGATGAGTTGATGTACGTCGAGAAGAAGGCCAGGCCCGGATCCCGGGTTACCGCCGCCCTCTGACGATCAGCTTCGGCTCGCTGCTGAGCTGTTGCTCCACGCCGGCTTGCCGCCCGCAGCATTGGACGTGACGGACGGCCCGATGATGAGGAACCTCGCCTCGTCCTGGGCCACCGGGCAGTGTTCGACCCCGCGCGGCACGACGAACAGGTCGCCGGGACGCAGGTGAATGTCGCGGTCGCGCAGCTGGACAGTCAACGCGCCCTCGACGAGAAGGAACACCTCGTCCTGGTCATCGTGAGAATGCCAGTGCGTCGAGCCCACGCCCTTGGCCACCTTGAACAAGTTGCCGTTCGCCTCGGCTACGACGCGTTGGGACCAGTATTCGGTCAAGGTGTCCAGCTCGGCGGTCAGGGTGATGGGTTCAGTCACGTCACTAACGGTAGGCGGCCGTCGCCGCGGGTGACAGTGGTAGAAATGGCACATGTCGCAAGGATCCTGCCGCACCGATCGACAGCCGCACAACGTGGCGCTGATCGTCGACGAGGGCTCGAACCCCTTCGAGATGGCCTGTGCCTGCGAAGTATTCGCCGCCCGACGGCGACCGGAGATCGGCTTCGAGCCGTACCGAACCTGGATCGTGTCACCCGGTCGGTCGACGCACATGCGCGACAACCTGTTTCGTATGACCGGTGTCGAAGACCTGGCCTCACTGGCCTCGGCGGACACCGTCATCGTGCCGAACCGACCGGACATCGACACCGCGTCACGGACGGCTGTCCTGGCGGCGATCCGGGAGGCACACCAACGCGGAGCGCGCCTGGTCGGATTGTGCACCGGCGCCTACACCTTGGCCGAGGCGGGGTTACTGGCCGGGCGCCGCGCCGCGGTGCACTGGCACCTTGTCGACGACTTCGCCGCCCGCTATCCCGATGTGCACGTCGAAGGCGACGTCCTGTTCGTCGACGACGGTGACATCCTGACGTCCGCGGGTAGTTCAGCCGCGCTGGACCTGGCCCTGCACATCGTCCGCAAGGACTGGGGTGCCGAGGTCGCCAACCACGTCAGCCGCCGGTTGGTTTTCAGCGCCTTCCGCGACGGCGGCCAACGGCAGTTCGTCCAGCATCCGGTACCCGAGGTGTCGGTGGCATCCCTTGCCGCAACCCTGGACTGGGCCCGAGAACGCCTCGATCAGCCGTTGACCGTCGCAGACTTGGCGCAGCACGCGCACCTCGCCGTGACGACCCTGCACCGGCGGTTCCGCGCCGAACTCGACGCCACACCTCTGAGTTGGCTGACTTTACAGCGGGTCCAGCACGCTCGCCGATTGCTGGAGAACGGCGAACTGCCGCTCGACCGCGTGGCGCAACTCAGTGGCCTCGGCACATCGGCAAATCTGCGTGAACTGGTTCGCCGCGATACCGGCCTCGCGCCGTCGGCGTACCGCAAGCAGTTCCGGGCGGCACACGCCCAGCCGGTACAAAACAGCAGCTGAGCAGGCCAAAACGTGTAAGCACCCCCGGCAGGACTTGAACCTGCGACCGACCGCTTAGAAGGCGGTTGCTCTATCCGCTGAGCTACGGGGGCCCGTGTCACCTCACCCTATTAGCCTCGGGATCGATGGCGAGACATCACACGAAGGATAAGGGCGATCTCGGCGTGGCCCAAAGTCCACGCCAATAGCAGCGCGCCACGCGGCCGGGAATCCACTGCGCCGCGGCGTCTCTGTGGTTAATCTGATCCGCGGCGCGGCAGAGACCAGTCGCCGCAGCCACCCGTCGGGCGATGACGCCCGTCCAGCCGAGTGCGAGGGTGCTTGCGATGAACGTGGCCGCGCGATGTTCACAGCTGGGTGCCGACGCCCGCTATCTGGCTGCCCATCCCGTCGACACCTATCGGGCCGCGGCGCTGCTGCTGCGCGGATGCCCACAACTGGCCACCTGGGTCGCCGGTTGGGCCTCGCGTGAATTTCCGCCGCAGGTGCTCACCGGGCACGCGCTGTCCGCCGTCCGCGCCCAGCAGTTGCACCGGATCACCAAAGGGCTGGCGGCCCAACGCGCCGATGCCGTGCTGAGCGCGGCGCTGACCGAGACGTTGGGCGAGGATTACCCCGAGCGCGTCGAACATCCGGTCACCATCGCGGCGCGGCACCCCAGCGTCGCCGGTTTCTGGCAGGCCACCCAGCATCGCCGCCGCTACGCCACCCACACCACGAACCTCTCGTACGGCCCGAACGGACGGGACAACCTGCTCGACATCTGGCGGCTGCCCGAAGCGGTGCCGGGTCGTCCCGCGCCGGTGTTGATCCAGATCCCCGGGGGCGCCTGGGCGATCAGCGAGAAACGCGGACAGGCGTACCCGCTGATGAGCCGTCTGGTTGAGCTGGGCTGGATCTGTGTGTCGATCAATTACAGCCGGAGCCCACGCAACGCCTGGCCAGCGCACATCGTCGACGTCAAGCGCGCGGTCGCCTGGGTCCGCGAGAACATTGCCGAGTACGGCGGCGATCCCGACTTCATCGCCATCACCGGCGGATCCGCCGGAGCCCATATCGGGACCTTGGCGGCGCTCACCGCGAACAATCCCGAACTGCAACCAGGCTTCGAACACGCCGACACCAGCGTCCAGGCGGCGGTGCCGTATTACGGCGCCTACGACCTGACCGAGACCGGCCACATGTGCGAATTGATGCTGCCATTCCTGGAGCAATTCGTGATGCGGGCCCGACTCGCGGAAAATCCGGCACTCTACGAATCCGCATCGCCAATTCGGCACGCCCATCCTGAGGCGCCGCCATTCTTCGTTCTGCACGGCAGCGACGATGCGGTCATCCCGGCAGAACAGGGCCGGTCGTTCGTGGCCGCGATGCGCTCCGCCGGCGCAGCTACCGTCGCCTACGCCGAATTGCCCAACGCGCACCATGCTTTTGACGTGTTGGCCACCGTGCGCTCACAACTGGTCGCCGATGCCGCCGCTGAGTTCCTCGGTGTCGCCTACGGCAGCTACGTTCGGGCGGCGGCCAAATCACTCGATATCTGTGCGGCGCCCGCCGGCTGAATTCTGCTATCCGAGAAACTCAATTCGCCAGCCCGCCAGAATAATTCGCAGCCATCAAAGCAGTCGCATATTGCGCGGCGCCGATCCGCACAATCGGCTCCCGTCGCTCAGTGCCGCCGACTAGCGTGGTCTTCGCACGTGCGATGGGCGGGGTCTTGACTGGAGGATTTGAGTGACGAGCGAGTTCGACGAGCTTGGCGCGGTGGATCAGCTGCTGCACCGGGGTGAGGCCAACCCGCGCACCCGCTCGGGAATCATGGCGCTGGAACTCCTCGACACCGCTCCGGAGTGGGACCGCTACCGCACCAATTTCGAGAACGCGTCGCGCCGGATCCCGCGGCTGCGCCAGAAGGTCGTAACGCCGACGCTGCCGACCGCCCCGCCGCGCTGGGTGGTGGATCCGGATTTCAATCTGGATTTTCATGTGCGACGGCTGCGCGTTACTGAGCCGGGCACGCTACGCGAGGTTCTCGACCTGGCCGAGGTCATCCTGCAGTCTCCCCTGGACATCTCCCGGCCCCTGTGGAGCGCCACCCTCATCGAAGGCTTGGCCGACGGCCGCGCGGCGCAGCTCCTGCACCTGAGTCACGCGGTGTCCGACGGCGTCGGCAGCGTCGAGATGTTCTCCCAGATCTACGACCTGGAACGCGATCCCGAGCCAAAGCCCGTGCCGCCGATGCCGATCCCCGAGGATCTGAGCGCCAACGACCTGATGCGGCAGGGCATCAACGCCCTGCCCGGCACCATCGCCGGTGGTGTGCGCGACGCCGTCGTCGGGGCCATCGGTGCCGTCGGCAAGGCCGTCACCAATCCCGGTTCGGCGTTATCGGGAATCGTCGACTACGCGACCTCGGGCAACCGGGTGATGCGTCGGGCCGCTGAACCTTCCCCGCTGTTGCGACGTCGCAGCCTCTCCAGCCGCAGCGAGGCCATCGACATGCCGCTGTCGGATCTGCACAAGGCGGCCAAAGCCGCCGGCGGTTCCATCAACGACGCCTATCTCGCCGCACTGTGCGGGGCGCTGCGGCTGTATCACGAGGCACTCGGCATGCCGATCGAGACATTGCCGATGGCGGTCCCGGTGAACCTGCGGTCCGATGCCGACCCATCCGGAGGAAACCGGTTCGCCGGGGTGAACCTGGCCGCCCCGATCGGCACCCTGGATCCGGTCACCCGAATCGCCGAGATCAGGGCGCAGATGACCGACCGTCGCGAGGAAGCCGCGATCGACATGATCGGGTCGATCGCGCCGGTGCTTTCGCTGCTGCCGTCAGCGGTGCTGGAAGCGCTCACCGGGTCGGTGATCGCCTCGGATGTGCAGGCCAGCAATGTGCCTGTGTTCCAGGGCGATACCTTCATTGCCGGGGCAAAAGTGTTGCGGCAGTACGGCCTAGGGCCGCTGCCCGGCATCGCCATGATGGTCGTGCTGGTCTCACGCAGCGGCTTCGTCACCGTCACCACCCGCTATGACCGCGCGTCGATCACCGACGAGCCGCTGTTCGCGCGTTGCCTGCAGGCGGGCTTCGACGAGGTGCTCGCCTTGGCCGGCGAACCGCCGCCCCGATCGACGCCGGCATCCTTCTCGGCCGCCGAGGCGGCAGTGCGCAGACCTGTAAACCCGTCGACCAATGGATCGGTGACTTCATGACAGCGCGCGATATGCGACTGCCCGGTTCGGTCGCAGAGATCAAAGCCAGCCCGCCAGGACCGAAAATCGGGGCGTTCTTCGATCTTGACGGCACCCTGGTCGCCGGGTTTACCGGCGTCATCCTCACCCAGCAGCAGATCCGCAGCCGCGAAATGGGTGTCGGCGCGATGATCGGGATGATCCAGGCGGGGCTCAACCACCAGTTGGGCCGGCTGGAATTCGAAGGCCTGATCCACACCGCGTCCCGGGTGATGAAGGGCCGCGCGCTCAGCGATCTCGACGAACTCGGCGAGCGGCTGTTCACCCAAAAGATCCAGGGGCGCATCTATCCGGAGATGCGCGACCTGGTGCGGGCCCACCTGGAACGCGGCCACACGGTGTGCCTGAGCTCGTCGGCGCTGACCATCCAGGTCGAACCCGTCGCCAAATATCTGGGTATCCCGAACATCCTGACCAACAAGTTCGAGGTCGACGACGACGGCCTCCTCACCGGCAACGTGATCAAGCCGATCCTGTGGGGTCCCGGAAAGGCCGATGCCGTACAGGGTTTCGCGGCGGAAAACGGTATCGACCTCAAGGACAGCTACTTCTACGCCGACGGCGACGAGGACGTCGCGCTGATGTATCTGGTGGGCAATCCGCGGCCCACCAACCCCGAAGGCAAGATGGCGGCGATCGCCAACCGGCGGGGCTGGCCGATCCTGAAGTTCAGCAGTCGATCGGGCACCGGCATCACCGGTCCGCTGCGCACCCTGGCGGGCATCGGGACGATGTTCCCCGTCGCCGCGGGTGCGGTCGGCTGGGGACTGCTGACCCGCAACCGGCGCCGCGGCGTCAACTTCTTCACCAGCAACTGGTCTCAGCTCCTGCTGATCGCCAGTGGCGTGAACATCAACGTCATCGGTGCAGAGAACCTCACGGTGCGACGGCCGGCGGTGTTTCTGTTCAACCACCGCAACAACTTTGACCCGTTCATCACCGGCTCGCTGATCAAGGACAACTTCACCTCGGTAGGTAAGAAGGAGTTGGAGAACGATCCGCTGGTTGGCACCATCGGCCGGGTGCTGGACGCGGCGTTCATCGACCGCGACGATCCGAAGGCCGCAGTCGAGGGGCTGCACAAGATCGAAGAACTCGCCAAAAACGGCATCTCGGTGATGATCGCCCCCGAGGGCACCCGGATGGACACCATCGAGGTCGGCCCATTCAAGAAGGGGCCCTTCCGAATTGCGATGGCCGCCGGCGTCCCGATCATCCCTGTCGTGCTGCGCAACGCCGAGGTGATCGCCTCCAAGGACGCCACGTCGATGAACCCCGGCACCGTGGATGTCGCTGTCTTCCCGCCGATTTCGACCGATGACTGGACACCGGAGAACCTGACCGAGCGCATCGCCGCGGTCCGTCAGCTCTACCTGGACACGCTCAAAGACTGGCCGGTCGACGGTCAACTGCCCACCGCCGAGCTGTACGGCAACCCCGCAGCGAAGAGGGCCCCGGCCAAGAAAGCGCCGGCGAAAAAAGCGCCGGCGAAGAAGGCCCCGGCCAAGAAGGCCGCCGCCAAAAAAGTCCCAGCCAAAAAGGTTCCTGCCAAAAAGGTTCCGGCCAAGAAGGTTCCGGCCAAGAAAGCTGAAGCACCGAAGAAACCCTTGAGGGGCCGACCGTGACAGATCGCAACGAACACTCCGACGATCTGCCCACCTTCAGCGCCACCGATGACTCGTTGGTGTTGGCGTCGGTCTCCTCGCCCGCCGAGCGCGGGCTGCTGAACGACTGGCTGCGCGAGCAACGCCATGCGCACCCCGACGCCAACGTCGACGTCCTCGAGCTGCCCGGCGATGAACCGCCGCCTGCCGTCGTCGCTCAACTGGTCGAAGAACTCGACGCCGGTGAAGACCGGTCTGTCGTGCCGGTCCGGGTGTTCTGGGTGCCGGCCGGTTTACCGACGCGGGTCAAGGTGGTCGGCTGGCTGTCCGGCCGCGACACCTACCGCCCACCCGAGGTGCTGCAGAAACGCATCCTGCGCAAGGACCCGTCACGGGCCAAGGTGGTCGCGGGTGAGCCGGCCAAAGTCTCAGAACTGCGTCAGCAGTGGCTGGACACCACGGTGGGGGAGAGCCCAAGGGAATTCGCCAGGTTCGTGTTGCGCCGGGCCAGCCTGGCGATCGAGCGCATCGAATACCGCCTTCTCGGACCGGAATACAAGTCACCGCGGTTGGTAAAACCCGAGATGTTGGAGTCGTCGCGGTTCCGCGAAGGGCTGGCACAGATTCCGGGCGGCACGGTCGATGAAGCGGGCAAGATCCTCGACGAGTTGGCCACCGGCTGGAGCCGGTTCTCCGTCGACCTGATTCCCACCCTGTCGCGGCTCATCTACAGCCGCGGCTTCGAGCCGAACATCGACTACGACGCCCAGCAGGTCGACACCATGCGGCACGCGTTGGAAACCCATCCCGCAGTGATGCTGTGGTCGCACCGGTCCAATCTGGACAGCGCGGTGCTGGCGGTCGCGCTGCAGGAGAATCAGCTGCCCCGGGCGAACCTGTTCGCCGGGATCAACATGTCGTTCGGCTTCATGGGCCCGCTGCTGCGGCGCTCCGGGGTGATCTTCATCCGACGCGGGTCCGGTGGGTCCGAGCCGCTCTACAAGTATTCGCTCAAGGAGTACGTCGGCTACCTGGTCGCCAAGAAGTTCAACCTGAGTTGGTCGATCGAAGGCACCCGGTCGCGCACCGGAAAGATGTTGCCGCCCAAGCTCGGTCTGCTCAGCTACGTCGCCGACGCCTATCTCGACGGGCGCAGCGACGACATCCTGTTGCAGCCGGTGTCGATCAGTTTCGACCAGCTGCACGAGACCGCCGAATATGCCGCCTACGCCCGCGGCGGGGAGAAGACGCCCGAGGGGGTCAGCTGGCTGTACAACTTCGTCAAGGCCCAGGGCGAGCGGAACTTCGGCAAGATCTACGTCCGGTTCCCCGAAGCGGTGTCGATGCGCGAATACCTCGGCGTGCCTGGCGGCCCGATGTCCCAGGACGACAACGCCAAACGGCTGGCTCTGCAGAAGATGGCGTTCGAAGTGGCGTGGCGCATCCTCGGCACCACCCCGATCAACGCGACCGGACTGGTCGCAGCGCTGCTGTTGACCACCCACGGTGCGGCGCTGACCGTCGATCAGGTGCACCACACCTTGCAGGACTCGCTGGACTACCTGGAGCGCAAGCAGACTCCGATGACCGGCAGCGCACTGCGGTTGCGCACCACCGAGGGTGTCCGCTCCGCGTTGGATGCCCTGTCCAACCGGCATCCGGTCACCCGCATCGACGGCGGCCGCGAACCGGTGTGGCGGATCGCGCCCGAAGACGAGCACGAAGCCGCGTTCTACCGCAACACCATCGTGGCAGCGTTCCTGGAGACCTCGATCGTCGAACTGGCCCTGATGTATGCCGCCCGGGCCGACGGGGACCGCCTGGACGCGTTCTGGCAGCAGGCGATGCGACTGCGGGATCTGCTGAAGTTCGACTTCTACTTCGCCGACTCGGCGGCGTTCCGCGACCACCTCGCCGAGGAGATGGCCTGGCACGAGGACTGGGAGGAACACGTGCGGGCGGGCGGCGACGAGATCGCCACGCTGCTGCACGACAAACGGCCCCTGATGGCGCACGCCATGCTGCGGCCGTTCTTCGAGGCGTACGAGATCGTCGCCGATGTGCTGCGCGATGCCCCGGCCGAGATCGATGAGAAGGAGCTCACAAAAGAGGCACTCGGCGTCGGACGTCAGTACGCCGCGCAGACCAGGA
>JBEVHL010000014.1:0-24992 GCA_040511255.1 Mycobacterium sp.
CGGAACAGGTCGGCGCCGATGGGGTGGGTTCTGATGGTCGATCCTGCGTTGGTCCGGTCAGCCACCCCGACAACGGTATCGTGCTACCGGGTCGGTGTGGGTTGACCGCTGCGCATGCCGAGTTCAGTGTCCGTTCGGTGCGTCAGTCGTTGCACCCAGGACTGTTCCGAATATTCGAAAGGAGCGGTCGACGACAAGAACTCCTGGATGGCAGGCAGCAGCTGAGCGCTGTTCGTCTCGTGCGGGTAATGCCCCGCTCCCGGAATTTCGAACGTCACCGCTCCCGGCACCTGATCAGCGAAGGCACGGTGATGGTGCGGGGGGATGGTGGAGTCGTCGGCACCCCACGCCACCATCACCGGAAGCCCGCTCAGCAGGGCCGTCTGGCGTTGCGCACTCACCGCTTGGCCACGCCAATCGATCACCGAACGCGCGGTGCGCAGGAACGCCGTCCGTCGTTTACTCCCACGCAGACCGGCAAGCACACCGGCCAATACGTCTGCGTCCGGTCCCGAGATCGCTTTCGGGATGACCGACAACGCGCAGTTCGTGACGGTCTCGGGGATTGCGCTCAATGCGGCGACGACGGCGTTGGCACCTGGCAGCGTCGCCGCGCGCAGAACAAGGCTGACCTCCGATCCGAGGCCGCCGCTGCCGATCAGGATCAGCCGGTCAATGCGCTCGGGGAACTGATACGCGGTCTGCAACGCAACACCGCCGCCCAGGCTGTGTCCGATTATGGAGAACTTCCGATGCCCCAGCGACAACATCAGATCGCGTAGGGCACAGGCATGCGCGCCCAACGAGTAGTCCCCGGCCGGCGGATCGGATTCGCCGTGTCCGGGCAGATCAGGTGCCACCACGGTGTGGGTGCGAGACAGTTGGCCGATGAGGTGGCGCCATGTCCCTCGATTGCCGCCCAGCCCGTGCACCAGCAGTAGTGCAGGCCCCTCACCAGCAATGGTGTAGCCCATCGAGCCGCCGGTGAGGCGCAGATGGCCGTCCTGGATTGCTCGGGCCGGAGCGGATCCGAGCGCACCCTTCGATCGGCATAGCGTGTTCATCGTGCTCCCGTGAGATCAATCGCGAATCGCCCGACACGCGATGCGCCGAGACGTTCGGCCGAGGACTGAGGACATCCGGCTGGCTGCGGGGAGTCACATCAGGGTTACCCAGGCACGCGCTGCCTTAGCGGTGACGTCCGCCACCTACCGGCCGACACGTGTGGCCAAAATGCGCCCGCTAAGTGGAGCTTGCGCGCGCTCGTCCGGAACTACGATGCTCGGGGTGAGACCTGAGTTGGTGGCCGCGCATGCCGCAGTGGACGAAGCAGTCGCGATCCTGCGAGACGGACGCACCAAGCCGCACAAACGAATCGACAAGGCGGCCAAGGACTTTCTCACCGACGTTGACCTGGCCAGCGAGTCGGCGATGCAGCGCTCCCTGGCGGCCGCGACGCCGGATATCGGCTTCTACGGCGAAGAAGGTGGCGGCGCAGCGCTGGACTCGGGCCGGGTGTGGGTCGCAGATCCCCTGGACGGCACGGTCAACTATGCGACGGGTTCGCCGCTGTGCGGGGTGATGCTCGGTTTGCTCGAAGACGGCGTGCCGACGCTGGGCGTGATCGATCTGCCGTTCCTGGGCGTCCGGGTCCACTCCGGACTGTCGTCAGGCTCGCTCGCTGACGTCGACACGCTGGAGGAGGCGATCGTCGGGATGGGCGACGCCTTCCACCAGGGCGGAGGTTCGCAGCTGGACGCGTACCTCGAGATGACGATGAGCGTGCACCGCAGCGCACTGCGGTTTCGCTGTGTCGGCGCGGCTTCGGTGTTGTGGACCTGGCTGGTCAGCGGGAACATCCAGGGCATGGTGTTGGCCCACAACAACCCCTACGACGTGGTGGCCGGGCATGCGATCGCCCGGGCGGCGGGTGCGATCTGCACCGACTACGCGGGTGCTCCGCTGACTTTGCAGTCCGCCGGCGCCATGGCGGCGGTACCGGGTATCCAGGCTGAGCTGGTAGGACTCGCGGGCGATC
This sequence comes from Mycobacterium sp., assembly GCA_040511255.1. Classification (GTDB taxonomy): domain Bacteria; phylum Actinomycetota; class Actinomycetes; order Mycobacteriales; family Mycobacteriaceae; genus Mycobacterium. The sequence goes on from JBEVHL010000014.1 coordinate 2,039, forward strand.
TGGCGGTCGCGACCCGGTCCCGGTGAACGCAAAACAGGCCAGGACTTTCGTCCTGGCCTGTCTCGTTTCGGTGGAGCCGCCGGGAATCGAACCCGGGTCCAACGGCATTCCCTCAAGACTTCTCCGTGCGCAGTTCGCTATGTCTCTACTTGGATCTCCTGCTCTCGCGAACAAGTCAGGATGACGATCCCAGTCGCTGTTTGATGTCCCACCAGATCCCGCGACCGGACTTGATGGTTTGTCCCTCTAGCTGATGCCAGGGTCCGGGCCGAGGGCGCTCCCGGTCTGACAGACACACCGTCGCTTAGGCAGCGAGGGCGTAGTCGCGCTGATTGGAATCGGCGCTTAATTTGTTTCTACGACGCTTAAGGTGGTCTCTAGCCTGCACCGGCACGCTTCCCTTGATTAGATGCGCGATGTCGAAACCGTTCGGCCCCTCGCATCCCTGCCGAATTTCAGCAGGACAATCGATCATACCTGTGAGTGCAACACGGTCCAGTGAATAAACCATCCCGGGTCGGTCACCGACTCAGTCGAACAACCCGTCGAGCGCACTCCGCTCCAGCTCGACCCAGCGGTTCACCTGTTCTCTCACCTTCGCAATCTCGTCGGGGTCCAGGTGCTTGGCCCCGTCGGGGGTGATGCGGCAGACGTCCATCGGCCCGCCGACGCTGGGCGACGTCGCGTCCAGGGCGTCGAGCACTCGCAGCGCGGCGACCACTCCGTAGTCGACGCTGCGCTCGCTCATCCGGAAGTGCGCCAACAACGCCTGCGCCTGCTGCGCCATCGCCGAACCGCTGCCCACGGCGTGGAAACCTGTCTCCTCGTAGTGGCCCACCAGGCCGTTCGGATCGACGTCCACGATGAACGGCACGTCTCCGGCATAACCCGCGGCCATCACATACGTCGCTGCCGATCCGGCGGCTTTCTCGCCAGGCACGTGCTCGATGAAGTTCTCGTAGTGGTGCTTGAACACCGGCAACACCCGTTCCTGCACGGCGCGTCCGACGTCCGGAGCACCGACGATGGCGTCGGGTTCGGCATCGAAGATCTTCTCGACGTCGTAGAGCACCGCGCGTGAGCCGCTACCTCCCCACGCGGCGTGCGTCCCGAGGGGATGCAGTTTCTGCGCTGCAAAGCTGAGACCCCGCGCGGAATCGGTGATCTGCGAATCCGAGGCGATCACCACCCCATCGGCGCAGCGGATGGCCAGGACGACAGTCACCCGACGATGGTCTCACGCCGGCGTCGGGGAAATCCGGAGCTAGCCCACCGCGATCATCGCGACCGCGGCCAGTGCCAACGCCATCCCGACCCCCTGCCATCGCGACACCCGTTCTTTGAGCACCACCATCGCCAACCCCACCGTGGCCGCCGGATACAACGAGATCAGCACGCTGCCCAGAGACAGCAGCGACGCGTGCAGCGCCAGCAGCATGGTCACGTTGGCGACCGTGTCCAGCACCCCGGCCAGCAGGGCGAATTTCCGCGACTGCCCGGTCGGCAGCTGCAGGTTATGGCTGGCGGCCGCGGCGATGACGATCACGATGCTCGCCGCGATCCGCCCGCACACGAGCGGCCACAGGCCCGCTTCGACCGGGGTCTGGTGCATGAGGACGAAGTTCAGTCCGAACGCCAGGCCCGCACCCACCGTCAACCACGCCACGGACTTCGTGAACGGATGCGGTACGCCGTTCTTGTCGCCGGTGTCGCGGCTGACCAGGAACACCGCGACCAGCGCGACGACGATGCCGGCCGCGGCCAGCAGGGCGGGCCGCTCCCCCAGCGCCAGACCGGCACACACGGGAACGCCGGCGACGAGGATGGCCGTCAGCGGCGACACCACCGAGATGGGTCCGGCGGCCAGCGCGGCGTAGAAGCACCACACCCCGAAGGCGCCGCTGATGCCGGCCAGCGATCCGAAGACGACCGCAGGCGTCGACAGCCGCCCCCCGACGACCGAGGCCGCCACGGTGAGCAGTGTCAACGCCACGGGATAGGACAGCAATACGATGCGAATCGGGGAGATCCGTCGCGAAGCGAAGCCTCCGACGAAATCACTCACCCCGTATGCGAGAGCGCACACCAGGGCCAGCGCGACACCGATCAGCGCATACCTTTGTTGCGACGACCGAGCTCGCGCACGATCTCGCGGTCCGCGTCACGCTTGGCCATGTCCTGGCGTTTGTCGTGGGCCTGCTTACCGCGGGCCAGCGCCAACTCGACCTTGACCTTGCCCTCGATGAAGTACAGCGACAGCGGCACCAACGTCAGGTTGCCGTCTTGCAGCTTGCCGAGCAGGTTGTCGATCTCGCGACGGTGCAGCAGCAGTTTGCGGTTGCGCCGCACGGCGTGGTTCGTCCACGAACCGTTGTGATACTCCGGGATGTGTAGGTTCCGCAGCCACACCTCGCCGTCGTCGACGGTGGCGAACGCGTCGGCCAGGGACGCCTGGCCCTCGCGCAAGCTCTTCACCTCGGTGCCGACCAGCGCCACCCCGGTCTCGTAGACGTCGAGAATCGTGTAGTTGTGCCGAGCCTTGCGGTTGCTCGCCACGATCTGTTTCTTGGCCAAGTCGGGTTTCTTGGCTCCTGGTTTCGCCATCGCTACCTGCGCACGTACAGCCGCAGGGTGACGTACGACGTGACACCGGCCATCGCCACCCCGACCGCGAACAGGATCGGGGAGATGTAGAGGATGTCGGCGTAGTCGATCCGGGCCACCAGATTGGCTTGGTAGAACTGGTTGAGCGCCTTCTCCAGGAACAGCGCGCGCACCACGATCAGGCCGGCAATCGCGATGATGACGCCCACGGTCGCCGCCACCACCGCCTCCAACAGGAATGGCAGCTGCGTGTACCAGCGGCTGGCTCCCACCAACCGCATGATGCCGATCTCCGTACGCCGGGTGTAGGCCGCCACCTGGACCATGTTGGCGATCAGCAGCACCGCACCGACGGCCTGCACCAGCGCCACCGCGAACGCCGCTGCGCTGAGTCCGTCGAGGACGGCGAACAGCCGGTCGATCAACTCTTTCTGGTTGAGCACGTTGAGCACTCCGGGCTGGCCGGTCATCGCCTGGTCGAAGTCTTTGTGCTGCTCGGGGTTGTCGAGTTTGACGATGAACGACGCCGGGAAGCTGTCTCGACCAGCCACGTCCTTGTACTGCGGGAACTTGCGGATGGCGTCGTCGTACGCATCGTCGCGGTTGAGGAAGCGGACCGATTTCACGTCGTCGCGGCCCTCGATCTGGGCGCGCAGCGACTTGCACGGGTCGGCGTCACACGTCAGGTCATTGGCCGAGACGTCGTTGGTCAGGAACACCTGGGTCTCGACGCGGTCCAGATAGATGTTGCGGGAGTGGTCGGCCAGCCGGACCACCAGCAGACCGCCACCGAACAAGCCGATGGAGATTGCGGTGGTCAACACCATCGCGATCGTCATGGTGACGTTGCGACGGAGGCCGGTTATGACCTCGTTGAGCAGGAAGCCAAAGCGCACTTATCGATCCATTCCGTAGACGCCGCGCTGCTCGTCGCGGACCAGTCGACCCAGCGAGAGTTCGACCACGCGTTGGCGCATCGAGTCGACGATGTGATGGTCGTGGGTGGCCATCAGGACCGTGGTTCCGGTCCGGTTGATCCGCTCCAGCAGATCCATGATGTCTTTACTGGTGTCGGGGTCCAGGTTTCCGGTCGGCTCGTCGGCCAGCAGCACCAGCGGCCGGTTGACGAAGGCCCGGGCGATGGCGACCCGCTGCTGCTCGCCGCCGGACAGCTCGCCGGGCAAGCGGTTGGCCTTGCCGGACAGCCCGACCATCTCCAGCACGTCGGGCACCACCCGGTTGATGGTGTCCGCGCGTTTGCCGATCACCTCGAGCGCGAAGGCGACGTTTTCGAACACGTTCTTCTGCTGCAGCAGGCGGAAGTCCTGGAAGACGCAGCCCAACACCTGACGCAGCTTGGGGATGTGCCGGCCCGAGAGCTTGTTGACATGGAACTTCGACACCCGGACGTCACCGGTGGTCGGCGTCTCATCGGCGAGCAGGAGCCGCATGAAGGTGGATTTGCCAGAACCGGAGGGGCCGATGAGGAAGACGAACTCACCCTTGTCGATCTTGAGGCTCACGTTGTCGAGCGCAGGACGTGCCGACTGTTTGTACTGCTTGCTCACGTTGTCAAGGGTGATCATCACGGCACGCCAGTGTAGCGGTGGAGCCGGGGTGTTCTTGGCACGCTACGGCGCCGGCAGCGACGATGTGGGCGCCGGACCGACTGTGGTGGGGGGTGTCGTGGCGGCGCCTGACCGGTTCGGCACCGTCGTCTGTGGGGTGGCCCCCGGCGGCAACGGCGTCGGCGTGGACGTCAGGACGGTGGACGGTAGCGGTCCAGGACCGTCCGGATCGACCAACGTCGTCGTGGGCAACGTGCCAGGTGACGTCGGCGTCGTCGCGGTCGTCGAGTTCGGGCTGGTCTCGGTCGGGGTCGGCGTCTCGGTGGTCCGTCGTGGCGTCGGGGTGACGGTGCGGTAGACGGTCCGGGGCGCCTGCTCCAGCTGGGACCGGGGCACCCAGGTGTAGTCGGGGTCGGGCACAAACCCCGGCGGAACGACCTGGGTTTCCTGCACGGGCGCGGGCGGCTTGGGCTGATAGGTGTTGTGCAACCACGAGATGACGAAGAACGCCAGGATCAGCGCGACCGTCGACGTGCGCATCCGGCCGTTGATGATGTATCCGGGCCACCCCCGGTCGTCGCGCTTGCGGGTGAGCCAGGTCCAGAACGTCACGGGCGGTCCTGCGCATCCTGCGAGGTGGTGGTGGCCGCGCTCGGGATGGTGTTGATCACCGGAGAGCTCTCCCCAGAGGTGACGACCCCGGCCCGGATCAGCGCACCGACCACCAGCACCCGGATGCGCCGGCCGACCTCGAACTGCTTACCGGGCAACGTACGGGCGACCATCCGCAGGTTCACGGTGTCGAGCTCGATGCTCTCCACGCCCATCACCTGGGGCGCATCCAGCAGCAGCTTGCGCAGGTTCTCGTCCGCCATCGCGGCGTCGATGACGCCGTGCAGCACATCGTCGACGCGGGTGAGGTCCGCGCTGGTGGGGACCGGTATGTCGATCACCGCGCGGGCCCAGTCTTTGGACAGGTTCATGGTCTTGACGATCTGACCGTTGGGGATGGTGAAGACCTCACCCTCGGTGGACCGCAGCTTGGTGACGCGCAGGGTGACGTCTTCGACGGTGCCCTCGGCAGGCGCGGCGATACCGGCGACGGTCAGCGCCACCAGGTCACCGAAGCCGTACTGCTTCTCGGTGATGACGAAGAAGCCCGAGAGCAGATCCTGCACCACGCGTTGCGCGCCGAAGCCCAGCGCGGCACCCAGGACCGCGGCGGGGGCGACCAGGGACCCGACCGGAATGGCCAGCACATCGGTGATATCGACCGCGACCACGACGAAGAGCACCGCGATGGACACCCAGGAGATGACCGACGCGACGGCCTGTCGATGTTTGGCGCTCTCGGTGCGCACCAGCTGGTCGGTGTCTTGGAAGTCGGCGTCGATGCGACGGGTGATCTTCTGGGCGAGCCAGTTGATGAAGCGCGCGGCGATCATCGCGAAGATGATCAGCAGGGCGATCTTCAGACCCCGCGTGAGAATCCACTCGCCGATGCCACCCCGCCAGAAGTCTTCCCAGCGTTGCGTCATCGATAACGCGGAGTACGTGGTGTTAGTCGTCATCTCGCCTATTGCGCCAGCGGATGCCCGCCTCGAGGAATCCGTCGATGTCCCCATCCAGTACCGCCGCCGGATTGCCGACCTCGTATTCGGTCCGCAGGTCCTTGACCATTTGGTAGGGGTGCAGAACGTAGGAGCGCATCTGGTTGCCCCACGAGCTGCCGCCGTCGCCCTTGAGGGCATCCATCTCGGCTCGCTCTTCTAAACGCTTACGTTCCAACAACTTTGCTTGGAGCACTCGCATTGCGGAGACCTTGTTCTGCAGTTGCGACTTCTCGTTCTGGCAAGTCACCACGATACCGGTCGGAATGTGCGTGAGTCGAACAGCTGAGTCCGTCGTGTTGACCGACTGCCCGCCGGGACCGCTGGATCGGTAGACGTCGACGCGGATGTCACCGTCGGGAACTTCGATGTGGTCGGCGGTGTCCACCACCGGCAGCACTTCGACGTCGGCGAACGACGTCTGGCGTCGGCTCTGGTTGTCGAACGGGCTGATCCGGACCAACCGATGGGTGCCCTGTTCCACCGACAGCGTGCCGTAGGCGTAGGGCGCGTGCACGGCGAATGTCGCGCTCTTGATCCCCGCCTCTTCGGCGTAGGACGTGTCGAACACCTCGACCTTGTAGTCGTGTTTCTCCGCCCAGCGGATGTACATCCGCATCAGCATCTCGGCCCAGTCGGCGGCGTCCACGCCTCCCGCACCGGAGCGGATGGTGACAACGGCTTCGCGCTCGTCGTACTCGCCGGATAGCAGGGTGCGGACCTCAAGGAGTTCGATGTCGCCGCGCAGCGACGCCCGCTCCGCGTCGGCTTCGGCGAGTTCCTGGTCGCCTTCTTCGGCGGCGAGCTCGTAGAGCACGGGGAGATCTTCGAGTCGTTGGCGCAGTCCCTCGACGCGACGCAATTCGCTTTGCGTGTGCGACAAATCGCTGGTGACCTTCTGGGCGTTCGCCTGGTCATCCCAGAGGCTGGGATCGGATGCTTCGTGCTCGAGCTTCTCGATCCGACCGCGCAGCCCGTCGATGTCGAGCACGCGCTCCACCGTGGTCAAAGTGGTGTCGAGAGCGGCGAGATCGGCTTGTAGGTCGGGGTCCACGACTGTTCACGTTACCGCCGGTCGCGTTCAACCCGTGCATCGGCGGGACTGGCGGACAGCCGACCGGCAGCTGCCAAGCAGGGCGTTTGCCAGCATCTGATGCCGAGCCGACCTAACATCATTGGTGTAACCAGCATGTGCAGCGCGCCAGCCAACCAGCCCCGCCGGTCCAGCCCTGTGACCGGCGATCGAGGCATGCGCGGCCGGTTTCTCTTCACCAGCCCCATACCCGACCGCTTCCGCGACAGCCCCTTGCGCGCAGTCGGGTATCGACAGAAAGCTTCAGAATGCGCCCTTACTACGTGGCGGTCGTCGGCTCTGGACCCTCCGGATATTTCGCGGCTGCCTCCCTGCTGAAAGCAGCTGACGCCCCGGACGCCCTGCGGGACACCCGCGTGGACATGTTGGAGATGTTGCCGACGCCGTGGGGTTTGGTGCGCTCCGGTGTGGCGCCGGATCATCCGAAGATCAAGTCCATCAGTAGCCAATTCGAGAAGATCGCGCTCGACCCTCGCTTCCGGTTCTTCGGCAATCTCACAGTCGGCCAGCACGTGCAGGCCGCCGAGCTGGCCGAGCGGTACGACGCGGTGGTGTATGCCGTTGGTGCACAGTCGGATCGGCCGTTGAACATCCCCGGCGAGGATCTGCCGGGCAGCATCGCCGCGGTCGACTTCGTCGGCTGGTACAACGCGCATCCGCACTTCGGCGAGATGACACCCGATCTGTCCGGCGGTCGCGCGGTGGTGGTCGGAAACGGCAACGTGGCACTGGATGTCGCACGGATTCTGGTCAGCGACCCCGACGCGCTGGCGGCCACCGACATCGCCAATCACGCGCTGGAGTCGCTGCACGCTCGCAGTGTCGACGAGGTGGTGGTGATCGGGCGCCGCGGTCCCGTGGAAGCCACGTTCACCACGTTGGAGCTGCGCGAGCTGGGCGATCTGGACGCCATGTCCGGGGTCGATGTCATCCTCGATCCGGCCGATTTCGCCGATATCACTGATGCAGACCTCGAAGCGGCAGGCAAGACCGCCAAGCAGAACGTCAAGGTGCTGCGCAAGTATCTCGACCGCGAACCCACGCCAGGCAATCGGCGGATCGTCTTTCGGTTCCGCACCTCGCCGATCGAGATCAAGGGCGACGGCCGGGTCGAATCCGTGGTGCTCGGCAGCAACGAACTGGTCAGTGACAACGGCCGCATCGTCGCCAAGGACACCGGCGCCAGGGAGGAACTGCCCGCGCAGCTGGTGGTGCGCGCGGTCGGCTACCGCGGCGTGCCCACCCCGGGCCTGCCGTTCGACGACAGGTCCGGCACCATCCCGCACGCTGACGGCCGGATTGCCGAGCGCACAGGCGAGTACGTGGTCGGCTGGATCAAACGCGGCCCGTCGGGCGTCATCGGCAGCAACAAGAAAGATTCGCAGGACACCGTCTCGACCCTGCTGGCCGATCTCGCCGACACCCAGCTTCCTGATCGCGGGGACGACTACGCCGAGGAACTGGTGGAGTGGCTACTCTCCCGGCAGCCGCTGCTGGTCACCGACGATCACTGGGCGGCGATCGACACCCATGAACGCACCACCGGTCAGCCCCATGGCCGGCCCAGAGTAAAGCTGACGAGCGTGGCGGACCTGCTTCGGATCGGTCACGCTTAGCGGCAGTGCGCCATGATCTCGTCGGCGAACCGTTCGATGGGCGCCCGGAAGCGGTCACTGCCCGTCGCGGGTTCGGCGCCCGCCCACGGTGCACACATCACCGCGGTCACGCCGATGTCCTCGGCACGTCGATACAGATCAATCGAGGGTTGCTCCAGCAGCGCGATGATGATCTCGAAAGGCTCACTCTCGCGGCCGTATTCGCGTCGGCAGGCCTGCAGTCTGTCGATCATCGCCACCGCGTCGTCCCAGGCGTAGGCGGTACCCACCCAGCCGTCGCAGTACTGCGCTGCACGGCGCAGTGCGGGAGCTGACTCACCGCCACACAGGATCGGGACGGGCGCGGGCGGATGGGGCTCGATCATCAATTCGGGAATGCGGTAGTACTCGCCTTCCCAGGACACCCAGCCGCCCTGCCACAGCGCGCGCAGCGCCTGGATCATCTCGTTGGTCCGCGGCCCGCGGTTGTCGAAGTCCTGTCCCAGCAGTTTGAATTCCTCCCGCATCCACCCGACGCCGACGGCCAGGGACACCCGACCGCCGGACAGCACGGAGGCGGTCGCAACCTGCTTGGCCACCTCGAGCAGCGGGCGCGCCGCGGCGACGTACACCGAATTGGCGAAGCGCAGGTTGGTGGTCACCGCGGCCATCGCACCGATGGTGACCCATGAGTCGGGCCACGCGGTTTCCGGCGCCCAGAACGGTTTTGCGTCCGGTGTCGGGTAGGGCGAAGTCAGTTCGCGCGGGTAGATCAGGTGATCGGCCGTCATGATGCCGTCGAAACCGGCCTCGTCGAGCAGCTGCGCCACCGCTGTGATCTCGGTGGTCTTCAAAAACGCTGTCCCGGACCAGAATTGCATCAGTGACCTTTCTGCCTGTCGGTCAGGCGGAATGTGGAGTGCACCAGGTCGAGGAATTCCTCCGGCGGGAACCGGACCGGGTCGAGGTCGTGGAAGGTTTCCAGCATGCCCATGAAGATCAGCGCCAGCGCCAACGGGTCGCCGCGGCGTACCGTTCCTTCGCGCTGCCCGCGCGCAATGACCTGGGCGTGGATATCCGCCACCACCTTGTGCCCCGACTCGTACAGCCCGGGTACTGCCGGTGCGTCGCCGCGGGTATCTGCTCTGAGCATGGACGCCACCCTGGTCCAGTCGGGGTGGTTCTGAAAATAGCGGATCTGCAGGTCGGCCAGTTCGACCAAGGTGGCATCGCCTGGTCCTGCCTCGGCCGCCTTGGCCTCGGTGAGTTCCCGCAGTGTCCTGCCACGGCGACGCAGCACCGCCTCGAAGAGGCTGTTCTTGTCGTCGAACAGGGTGTACATCGTGCCGACGGCGATCTCGCACTGCGCCGCAATCGATTTGATGGTCGTGTTGTGGAATCCGTTCGCGGCGAAGGTGCGTTCGGCGGCATCGAGCACCTGAGATCTGGTGGTTTCCAGGCGGATTCGACGCCGCTCCGCTCGCGGCGACGGTTCTGTCTCGACCTGGCCCGGCACGCGGCCGAGCGTACCCGAACAGCGGAACTTATTTCTGAATTACCGTTCATTTAGCTCGCCCACTGTTCTAGGCTGCTGACTGACGACCACAGGAGGATTGCGACATGACGGCAGTGCAGAGCGACACGGGCGTGCTGGCAGGCGACGAGCGGATGCTGATCGACGGCGAGTTGCAGCACACCGCCAGCGGTGCGAAGTTCGACGTCATCCACCCCGCCTCCGAGCAGGTCGCGGGCCAGGCCACCGACGGCACCGTCGATGACATGGCTCGCGCGGTCGGGGCGGCAAGACGCGCGTTTGACGAGACCGACTGGTCGCGCGACCTGGACTTCCGCTACCACTGCCTGACCCAGCTGCACGAGGCGCTGGAACGCAACAAAGAACACCTGCGGCGGGTCCTGATCACCGAGGTCGGCTGTCCGGTCTCGGTGTCCGGCAGCCAGATCGAGAGCCCGATCGAAGAAGTCAAGCACTGGGCCGACCACGGCAAGAACTTCGACTATCTGGTCGACACCGGCATCCACGACACGCCAATGGGCCCGGCGCGCCGCAAGATTCACTACGAGCCCATCGGCGTGGTCGGTGCGATCACGCCGTGGAACGTGCCGTTCTACCTCAACATCGCCGAGACGGTGCCTGCCCTGATGGCGGGCAACACCGTCGTCCTCAAGCCCGCACAGCTCACCCCGTGGTCGGGCAGTGAATACGGTCGGATCGTCGCCGAAGAGACCGACATCCCGGCCGGGGTGTTCAACGTCGTCGTCTCCAACTCGAACGACGTCGGGGCTGCGCTGTCCGGCGATCCGCGCGTGGACATGATCACCTTCACCGGCTCCACCGCCACCGGTCGCGCGATCCTGGCCGCAGGCGCGGCGACGGTGAAGAAGACCCTGCTGGAGTTGGGCGGCAAATCCGCACACATCGTGCTCGACGACGCCGACTTCAACTCCGCGCTGCCGCTGGCGGCGATGATGGCCTGCGTCATGTCAGGGCAGTCCTGCATTCTGCCGTCCCGAATTCTGTTGCCGCGCAGCCGCTACGAGGAAGGCATCGAGCTGCTCAAGAGCAGCATGGAGAACTTCCCGGTGGGCGATCCGTGGCAGCCGGGCATCATGCAGGGCCCGCAGATCAGTGCGGGTCAGCGGGAGAAGGTGCTCGGCTTGATCCGCTCAGGCATCGACTCCGGCGGCCGGTTGGTCACCGGCGGCGGCATCCCGGAGAACCTGCCCACCGGCTACTACGTGCAGCCCACGCTGATCGTCGATGTGGACCCCGACTCCCAGATCTCGCAGGAAGAGATCTTCGGCCCGGTGCTGACGGTCACCCCGTACGACACCGACGACGACGCCGTCGCGATCGCCAACAACTCGATCTACGGCCTGTCCGGCGAGGTGTCCTCCGGTGACGTCGACCGGGCCCTCGCCGTCGCGACCAGGATGCGCACCGGCAACGTCACCATCAACGGCAAATCCCACTTCGGGATCACCAGCCCGTTCGGTGGCACCAAGCAGAGCGGCCTCGGCCGACGCAATGGCGACGAGGGTTACCGGGAGTACTTGGAGGGCAAGACAATCGGGCTGCCCGAGTAACCCGTTCAGCCGCGAGCCGGGGGTGTCACGGCATCGGCCTCGATGGTCACGATGACACGGGTCTCCTGCTGCCCGGTGAAGTTCGGGTAGTCGATGCCGAGATATTTGTGTGAAATCTCGTTGATGCTCTCCAGACCGCCTTCGGTGGTGGTGGAGATGACCCGGCCGCGCACCGCGTAATAGCGGAACACGTTTTCCGGGTCGACGATGTTGACCGCCACTCGCGCATCGCGGGCGAGGTTCTTGGCCTTCTGATGGCCGTCGACGATGTTGATCACCACGTTCTCGCCGTCGGTGGTCACCCAGGTCTGGGTGAGCTGGGGCGAACCGTTCGGCATCAGCGTGGCCACGAAGCAGGGGCTGGGTCGACGCAGTAGGGCGATCAGATCGGCGGGCAGGGGTACGGACACGGGACTCCTTACGTAGGTGGGTCCATTATGTCGGGGGGTGGATTTACCATCGCACGCATGTTCGAATCGCTGTTGGAAATCGATCCCACTGCCGATCAGGCCACCATGCTCGAGCGCATTGAGGAGCTCGAGACGCTCAAGGCGGCTGCCGCGGCCGGGCAGGCCCGGTGGACGGCCGCGTTCGCCGCGTCCCGGCGGGCTCAAGAGGCCGCCGCCGGCATGCCCGCAGCCAAACGCGGTCGTGGCGTCGCCGGTGAGATTGCCCTGGCGCGGCGGGAGTCGCCGAACCGCGGTGGGCGCTATCTGGGTTTCGCCCAGGCGCTGGTGTACGAGATGCCCCACTCCCTGGCGGCGTTGGAGAACGGGGTGCTCTCCGAATGGCGGGCCACCTTGTTGGTCCGGGAGTCGGCCTGCCTAGATGTCGAGGACCGCCGCACCTTGGATGCGGAGATGTGTGCCGACCCGACGAGGCTAATCGGATGTGGCGATGCGCGGATCGCCGCTGACGCCAAAGCGATCGCGTACCGCCTCGACCCGCACGCCATCGTCGACCGCGCCAGAAAAGCCGAAAGCGAGCGCTGTGTGACCATCCGGCCTGCGCCGGACACCATGAGCTGGGTGTCAGCACTGTTGCCCGTGGCCCAGGGAGTGTCGGTGTACGCCGCGTTGAAGCGAGCCGCCGACACCACGTTCGACGACCGTTCTCGCGGCCAGGTGATGGCCGATACCTTGGTCGAGCGGGTCACCGGGCGCAGCGCTGCAGCGGCTGTCCCGGTCGCGGTGAACATGACGATCTCCGATGAAACCCTGTTCGGCGGAAATCGGCCCGCGATCATCGACGGCTACGGGCCCATCCCGGCGGGCATCGCCCGCGACCTGGTCAAGGCGTCGGTCGACGATGACCGGTCCCGGGCCACCCTGCGCAAGCTCTACGCCTCACCGGATACCGGCACCCTGGTGGCGATGGAGTCGAAATCGCGAATCTTTCCGAAGGGGCTGGCACGGTTCATCGGCATCCGAGACCAACGTTGCCGGACTCCGTACTGCGATGCCCCGATCCGGCACACCGACCACGCCACACCGCACGTCTCGGGCGGCCGGACCAGCGCGCTCAACGGCGACGGGCTCTGCGAAGCGTGCAACTACGCCAAACAGGCCGTCGGCTGGCACGTGGAAACCGGCACCGACCCCACCGGTGCGCACACCGCAGAAGTCACCACGCCCACCGGAGCGCACTACCAGTCCACCGCGCCACCGCAACCGCGGCCGGCGCACCTTGACATCAGTGAAGTCGAGACCCGGATCGCGATTTCGATCGCCCGGCACGCGGCTTAGTAGGGCGGCTGTTCCGGCGGTGCGAAGTTCCACTTGTCGGGGTTCTTCGGCGAGTAGACCACCGGTATCAGGGCACCGACCGTGGGCCACTGGTTCACATCGACGGCCATCTGTTGGTAGACCACGTGCTCGGTCACCGTGGGTCCGGTGATGACGCCGGCAATGGTGACGTACTGCTGTCCATCGGCTTCCGGGCGTGGGCTCACCCCGGTGATCAGTAGCGTGCCCGGCGCCCCGCCGCCGCCCTGCGGCCCGACACCGCGCGGCCTGCGCTTCATCAGGCGTGGTCCGAGCACCAGTGCCAACGCACCGACCAACAGGAGCAGCACCACGAATTCGACCACGGGGCCCATGGTAGGACTGCGGGCATGGACTTAGTCGGCCAAGACGGCATCCGGGATGATCTCGCGTTGGCGCTCGACCTGGCAGCGCGCGCAGATGCCCTGACGATGGATCGGTTCGGGGCGCTGGATCTGCGCATCGACACCAAGCCGGATCTGACGCCGGTGACCGACGCCGACCGATCGACAGAAATTCAACTTCGCGACGCGTTGGCGGAAGCGCGTCCGGAAGACGACGTGTTCGGCGAAGAGTTCGGCGGGACCGCGTCCTTCACCGGACGGCAGTGGGTGCTCGATCCGATCGACGGCACCAAGAATTTCGTCCGCGGGGTTCCGGTGTGGTGCACGCTGATCGCGCTGCTGCAGGACGGCGTGCCGGTGGTCGGAGTGGTCAGCGCCCCTGCCCTGTCCCGACGGTGGTGGGCGGCCCGCGGCGAGGGCGCCTACGTCGCATTCGGGAACACTCCCCCGCGCCGGCTGTCGGTGTCCGCAGTGGCCGACATCGCGGCCGCGAGCCTGTCGTTCTCCGATCTGACGGGCTGGGAAGACCGCCGCGAGAAGTTCGTCGCGCTCACCGACGAGGTCTGGCGGATGCGGGCCTACGGCGACTTCTGGTCGTACTGCCTGCTGGCCGAGGGCGCCATCGACATCGTCGCCGAACCCGAGGTCAAGCTCTGGGACCTGGCTCCGCTGGACATCCTGATCCGTGAGGCCGGGGGTGTTTTCACCAGCGTCGACGGCGCACCCGGGCCCCATGGCGGGAGCGCGCTGGCCACCAACGGGCTGCTGCACGATCAGGTGGTGACGCGGCTGTCCGCGTTGTGAGGTATCAAACAGACTCGCCGTACCTTACTCTGGAGTAAGATAGAGGAACGATCGCTTCCCCCACCATTTGAGGCTGCTGAGATGACCAATACCCGCGAGAGCGCCGTCGGACTCCAGAAGCACAAGCGCACTTCGATCGACATCGGCATTGCGCTCCTCACCCCGCTGATGGGGCAGGACTTCCTGGACAAATACAAGCTCCGCGATCCGCTCAACCGTGGCCTGAAATACGGTGTGAAGAAGGGCTTTTCGGCCGCGGCCGCCACCACACGGCAGTTCAAGCGCGTACAGAATCTGGGCAAAGCGCCGATCCGGCTGAAGGCAAGCGGCGCAGACTATTTCGACCTGACGCCCGATGACGACCAGAAGATGATTCTGCAGACCGTCAACGAATTCGCCGAGGAGATCTTGCGGCCCGCGGCGTACGCCGCCGATGACGCCGCCAGTTTCCCTGCCGATCTGATCGCCAAGGCCGCCGAACTCGGTGTCACCGCGATCAATATCCCGGAAGAGTTCGACGGCATCGCCGAGCAGCGGTCCACCGTGACCAACGTCCTGGTGGCCGAAGCGCTGGCCTACGGCGATATGGGCCTGGCGCTGCCGATCCTGGCTCCCGGCGGCGTCGCGGCCGCACTCACGCATTGGGGCAGTGCCGACCAGCAGGCCACCTACCTCAAGGAATTCGCCGGCGAGCACGTGCCGCAGGCGTGTGTGGCCATCGCCGAGCCGCATGCGCTCTTCGACCCCACCGCCCTGAAGACCACCGCCGTCCGTACCCCGAGCGGATACCGGCTCGACGGCGTCAAGTCCCTGGTACCTGCGGCCGTGGATGCCGAGCTGTTCATCGTCGCCGCGCAGCTCAACGGCAAGTCGACATTGTTCGTCCTCGAGGCATCCTCGGCAGGGGTCACCGTCAAACCCGACCCCAGCATGGGTATTCGGGCCGCCGCGCTCGGCCGGGTCGAACTCAACAAGGTGATTGTGCCGCTGAGTGCACGGCTCGGCGAAGACGTGTCCGATGCCGAACACGCACAGAACTATTCGGAGGCGATCGCACTATCGCGGCTCGGCTGGTCGGCGCTGGCCGTCGGCACCTCACATGCCGTGCTGGACTACGTCATCCCGTATGTCAAGGAGCGCGAGGCCTTCGGCGAACCGGTGGCCCGACGGCAGTCGGTGGCGTTCATGTGCGCCAATATCGCCATCGAACTCGACGGGCTACGGCTGATCACGTGGCGCGGTGCGGCACGGGCCGAGCAAGGGCTGCCGTTCGCCCGCGAAGCCGCGCTGGCCAAGCGGCTCGGCACCGATAAGGGTATGCAGATCGGCCTCGACGGCGTCCAACTGCTCGGCGGCCATGGTTTCACCAAAGAACATCCGGTCGAACGCTGGTATCGCGATCTGCGCGCCATCGGTGTCGCAGAGGGAGTGGTGGTGCTCTGATGGCAATCAATCTGGAAATGCCGAAGAAGCTGCAAGCCGTCATCGAAAAGGCCCACCAGGGCGCCGCCGAGATGCTGCGGCCCATCTCGCGCAAGTACGACCTGAAGGAGCACGCCTATCCGGTGGAGCTCGACACGCTGGCCTCGCTGTTCGAAGGCATCTCGGAGGCCAAGACCATCTCGTTTGCCGGGGCCGAGGCGTTCCGGGACGGTGCCGCAGCTACCGGCGAGAAGGTAAATGTCAACGGCGGCAACATGTCCGCCGTGGTGAACGTGACCGAGATCAGCTGGGGCGACGTCGCACTGATGCTGTCGGTGCCCTACCAGGGCCTGGGCAACGCCGCGATCTCCGGCGTGGCCACCGACGAACAGCTGGCCCGGCTGGGCAAGGTGTGGGCCGCGATGGCTATCACCGAACCCAGCTTTGGTTCGGATTCCGCGGCGGTGTCGACCACGGCCAAGCTCGACGGTGACGAATACGTGATCAACGGCGAGAAGATCTACGTCACCGCCGGATCGCGCGCGACCCACATCGTCGTCTGGGCGACGTTGGACAAATCCCTGGGCCGGGCCGCCATCAAATCGTTCATCGTGCCCCGCGAACACCCGGGCGTCACGGTCGAACGCCTGGAGCACAAACTGGGCATCAAGGCCTCCGACACCGCCGCGATCCGCTTCGACAACGCCCGCATCCCCAAAGAAAACCTGCTCGGTAGTCCGGATATCCAGGTGGACAAGGGATTTGCCGGGGTCATGGAGACCTTCGACAACACCCGCCCGGTTGTCGCCGCGATGGCTGTCGGTATCGCCCGGGCTGCACTGGAGGAACTGCGGGCCATCCTGACCGACGCAGGCATCGAGATCGACTACGACAAGCCGTCGCACGCCCAGAGCGCCGCCGCGGCCGAGTTCATCCGGATGGAAGCCGACTGGGAGTCGGGTTACCTGCTGACGGTACGGTCGGCGTGGCAGGCCGACAACGACATCCCGAACTCCAAGGAAGCGTCGATGGGCAAGGCCAAGTCGGCGCGGGTGGCCAGCGATATCACCCTCAAAGCAGTCGAAATGGCGGGCACCACAGGGTATTCCGAGCAGACGCTGCTGGAGAAGTGGAGCCGCGACTCCAAGATCCTCGACATCTTCGAGGGCACCCAGCAGATCCAGCAGCTGGTGGTGGCCCGCCGCCTGCTCGGCCTGTCGTCCGCGGAGCTCAAGTAGTCGCTGCCTGATCGGCCTCGACCCCCAGCACCACCCATCTGATGGTGTTGTCGAAGACCTCGGCGAACACGTCGGCCTGGTCCCCCGCTGCGGTGATCTCGGCGCCGGTCAGGCTGATCGTGGTGTGTACCAGCACTCGGCAGCAATTCCGCGCCAGGGCCGGCTTGACGCCTGCACCGATCAGCACTTTCAGCAGCCGGTCCACATAGGCCGCGATGGGTTCCCGGTCGTCGAAAGTCATCAGCCCGGACAAATGCGGGTGTTTGAGCAGCGCAACGCGCACGGCGCGACACCACCGCATGGCGCTCTCCTGCCAGGTGTCGGCCTCGACGAACTCCAGGCGGAGCGCGGCGAAATGCCTGACCACCAGTTCACGGATCAGCTGGTCCTGGTTGCCGACCTGCTGATACAGCGTTTTCGTCGAGCACCGCAGTTCAGCGGCGAGCCGGCGCGCACTGATGCCGGCCACGCCTTCCTCGTCGAGCAAGGTCAACGCCCGCGCGTAGATGGCATCGGCGGGAGTCGACGGCCTGGCCATCATTGCCCTCTCCCGCCGACGGTTGTAACGTATGGAAAACATGGTTTTCCATGGACAAACATATCCCTGCTGATTATCGCGGTTGTGGAGGAAATCTATGGGGCTTCGCGGCGAAGCGGCGATAGTCGGCTACACCGAACTGCCGCCCTCCCGGACCCCCATCGAGCCGTTGACGTTCACGCTCGAACAGTGGGCGACGCTGAGCGCGGCGGCTCTTGCCGACGCAGGCATCTCGGCAACCGAGGTCGACGGCATCGTCTGCAGTCCCCTGATGGAGTCCGAGATCTTCGTGCCCTCGACCATCGCCGAATACCTCGGCATCCGGGCCAATTTCGCGGAGTTCGTCGACCTGGGCGGCGCCACCGCCGCGGCGATGGTGTGGCGCGCGGCGGCCGCGGTCGAACTCGGCATCTGCAATGCGGTGCTGTGCACCATTCCGGCGCAGTACATGACACCGTCGTCGGACAAGAAGCCCAAGGAGTACGGCGACGCACTGTACTTCGGCGCGTCGAGTAACCAGTACGGCTCACCGCAGGCGGAATTCGAGATCCCCTACGGCAACCTCGGCCAGAACGGCCCGTACGGGCAGGTCGCCCGAAGATACGGCGCCATCTACGGCTACGACGAACGCGCGATGGCGAAAATCGCCGTGGACCAACGGATTAATGCCAATCACACCGAAGGTGCGATCTGGCATGACAAGACCATCACCATCGAGGATGTGCTCGCCAGCCCGATGATCGCCGACCCGCTGCACCGCCTCGAGATCGTGATGCCGTGCTTCGGCGGGGCGTCGGTGGTGGTGGCAAATGCCGATCTGGCCAGGAAGGGTCGCAACCGCCCGGTCTGGATCAAGGGGTTCGGCGAACACGTGCCCTACAAGACACCGACCTACGCCGAGGATCTGCTGGCCACGCCGATCACCAAGGCAGCGGATACCGCGTTCGACATGGCCGGGGTGGCACGTTCCGATATCGACATCGCGTCGATCTACGACTGCTACACCATCACCGTGCTACTCAGCCTGGAAGACGCCGGATTCTGCGAGAAGGGCAAGGGGATGGAATTCGTCGCCTCCCACGACCTGACCTTCCGCGGCGACTTCCCGGTGAACACCGCGGGCGGCCAGCTCGGCTTCGGCCAGTGCGGCAACGCCGGCGGTATGCACCACGTCTGCGACGCGACCCGCCAGCTGATGGGCCGCGCCGATGCCGCCCAAGTCGCCGATGCGAACCTCGCATTCGTCTCGGGTAACGGCGGAATCCTCAGCGAACAGACCACATTGATCCTGCAGGGCGATTGAGGGCGTAGACGATGACCACTGCATTCGAAAAGCCGATGCCCATCAAGACACCGGTCAGCGCACCGTTCTGGGATGCGCTGGCAGAGCACAAGATTCGCATCCAGTACTCGCCGTCACTGGGCCAGTACGTGTTCTACCCGCGGATCCTGGCGCCCCGCACCTTGGCGGACGATTTGGAATGGCGGGAAATTTCCGGCGCCGGGACGCTGTACACCTACACGGTGGCCATGCGGCCGGTGTCCCCGCATTTCGCCAACGACGTGCCGCAGCTGCTGGCCGTCGTGGAGTGGGACGAGGGCCCGAGGTTCAGCACCGAGATGGTCAACGTCGACCCGGCGGATCTGGAGATCGGGATGCGGGTGCGGCCGGTGTACTTCGACTATCCCGAGCATGACATCACCCTGTTGCGCTACGAGCCGGCCCCTGCAGGCTGATGACCGAACACCGGGTGACCTGTCCACTCTGCGAGGCCATGTGCGGCCTGCGGATTCACGTGGACGACAACCGGGTGACGAGCATCCGGGGCAATCGGGACGACGTGTGGTCCCAAGGTCACCTGTGTCCCAAGGGCACCTCGCTGGGGCACATCCACGACGATCCGAACCGGTTGCGAGTTCCGCTGGTGCGCAACGCCTCCGGGCAGCACGTGCCGGTCAGCTGGGACGACGCACTGGCCGAGACCGAACGGGTGCTGCGTCCGGTTCTCGACCGGTACGGCGCCAAGGCCCTGACGGTGTACGTCGGCAACCCGGTGGCCCACAACCTGGCGTTAGAGAGCTACATCGGGGCGCTGGTCGGTTTCGCCGGCGCCGCGGGCATGCCGGCCTATTACTCACCGGGCACGGTGGATCAGTGGCCGTTGAACGTGGTCGGCACCTTGCTGTTCGGCGGGATGTGGAACGCACCCATCCCCGACCTTGACCGCACCGACCATCTGATCATCCTGGGCGCCAACCCTTCTGCGTCCCAGGGCTCGATGCTTTCGGCGCCCGATGTGATGGGCAAGCTGACCGCGATCCGTGACCGCGGCGGCAAGGTGGTGGTGGTCGACCCACGCCGCACCCAGACTGCGCAGCGGGCCAGCGAATGGGTCGCCATCCAGCCCGGCACGGATGCGCTGGTGTTGTTCGCCATCCTGGCCACCCTGGCCGAGAACGGTGCCATCCGCCGCCCCGCACATTTGGCCGGCCGGATCACCGGACTCGACGAGGTCATCGCGATGGCCCGGCCCTTCACCCCGGAACGCGTCGCGGGTCCCAGTGGGGTACCTGCGCCGACGATCCGCCGGTTGGCCGCCGAGCTGGCCGGCGCGCAGAGCCCGGTGCTCTACAGCCGGATCGGTGCCTGCACACAGGAATTCGGCACGTTGGCCACCTGGCTGGTGTTCGTGCTGAACGCGGCCCTTGGCGCGATCGACCGGCTGGGCGGTTCGGTCTTCCCGAAGGCGGCGGTGTATTCGCCGATGTTCATGAAGCCGCCCGACCAGACCGGGGAAGGCTGGCAGTACGGCCGGTTCCACAGCCGGGTGCGCGGCGCCCCTGAGGTGCTGGGCCAGTTCCCGATCAGCTGCCTGGCCGAGGAGATCGACACCCCGGGCGACGGCCAGATCCGCGCATTCATCAGTGTCGCAGGCAATCCGGTGATCTCCGCGCCTGCCGCGGGCCGCCTCGATGCCGCCCTGTCCGGCTTGGACGCGATGATTTCGGTGGACAACTGGCTCAACGAGACCACCCGGCACGCGGATGTCATCCTGCCGGGGCTGTCGCCACTGGAGCGCCCACACTGCGACGATCTGTACTGGATGTATGCCGTTGCGTCCTGCGTGAAGTGGTCCGAGCCCGTCTTCGCCCCGGACCCGGACCGCCCGTCCGAATGGGAGATTCTGCTTCGGCTGGCGGGCGCCGTCGTGGGGGTGCCGGTGCCGGAGGTCGACGTGGCGGGGCTCGACGATCTCTACACCCAGGGCATGGTCTCGACGATGTGTAGCACCGCAGGCACCCCGTTGACCGGGCGTGTCCCGCAGGAGGTGTTCGCCGCGATGCGCGGGCGCGGCCCGGAGCGGCTGACCGATCTGGGGATCCGGGTCGGGCCGTGGGGTGACGACCTGGGCAGACGACCCGGCGGGCTGACGCTGGAGAACGTGCGCATCCACCCGGACGGTCTGCGGCTGGCGGAGCTCGCCGGCGGCCGGCTGGACGACACCGTCACCACCCCGTCGGGCACGGTCGAACTGGTCCACCCGATGCTGACTGCCGACATTCCCCGGTTACTGGACCGTTTGGACCGCGCCGACCAGGGTCTGGTGCTGACCAGCCGACGCCACCTGCGGTCCAACAACTCCTGGCTGCACAACGTGCCGAGCCTGATGCGCGGAAAGGATCGCTGCACGCTGCTGATTCACCCCGACGACGCCACCCGCCTCGGCGTCGGTGACGGCACGCTGGCGGATGTCACCACATCAGAGGGTTCGGTATCGGTGCTCGCCGAGGTCAGCGACGAGATGATGCCCGGCGTGGTGTCCTTGCCGCACGGCTGGGGCCACGGCATCGGCGGCACCAGCCTGGACACCGCCAACTCCCATCCCGGGGTGAACTCCAATCTGCTGAATCCCGCTAGGCTGATTGATGTTCCGAGCAACACCCAGGTGGTCAACGGGGTGCCGTGCCAGGTGCGGCCGGCGGGTCGGTCTCCTGATCGCTCGGCAGCAGATCAACCTGTAGCCACGCCACATCACGCCACTCGTTGAGCTTCCACCCCACCCGGCGGAACACCCCGGACTCGGCGAAGCCGAATGCCCGGTGGAACGCGACGCTGGCGTCGTTGGGCAGGGTGATACCGGCGAACGCCCGCCGGTAACCGCGCCCGGCCAGGCGCGCGAGGAGTTCGGTGTAGAGCAGCCGACCGCCTCCGCCCCGGCGCTGGTCGGTGGCCAGATAGACACTGGTCTCCACCGACCAGCCGTACGCGGCCCGCGCTTTGAATTCGCGTGCATAGGCGTACCCGATCACCTCGGCGTCCGCCACGAGGACCAACCATTCGTGCGCGGCCAGCGCGGTGGTGATGCGCGACGCCATCTCGGCCACCGTGGGCACCTCGGTTTCGAAGGTGACGGCCGTGTCGTGGACGTACGGGGCGTAGATGGCGGCACACGCCGCGGCGTCAGCCAGGGTCGCCGTGCGTACCTCCACGCCCTCGAGGTTAGCGTCGTCTCCATGGACAATTTCGCGGCGTTGGTGGCACGGCAGGATGGCGACACGATCACGACGGCAGTGGAGACGCTGGCGCCCTCGGATCTCCCGCCCGGCGACGTGACGATCCGGGTGCACTATTCCAGCGTCAACTACAAGGACGCACTGGCGGTGACACCGCGAGGTGGCGTGGTGCGGGACTATCCGCTGGTCCCCGGAATCGATCTGACGGGTGAGGTGGTCGAGTCGACGTCACCGGATTTCGCGGTCGGAGACCTGGTGCTCGCGCACGGGTACGACATCGGCACCGCCAGGTACGGTGGCTATGCCGAATACACCAGGCTCCCTTCGGATTACGTCGTTTCCCTGGGGTCGATCAGTCCCCGTGACGGCGCTGCCATCGGCACCGCCGGGTTCACCGCAGCCATGAGTGTGCAGGCCCTCATCGACCGCGGGATCAAACCCGAGGACGGACCGATCGTCGTTACCGGCGCCACGGGTGGCGTCGGCTCGGTCAGCATCGACCTGTTGGCGGGCGCCGGATATCAGGTGGTGGCCTCGACGGGTAAATCCGACGCCGCCGACCACCTCAAGGCGCTCGGTGCGGCCGAGGTGATCGGCCGACTGCCCGCCGACCCGCAAGCCAAACCACGGCCGTTGGCCAAGACCAGGTGGGCCGGTGCCATCGACTGTGTCGGCGGCGCGACGCTCGCCGACGTGATCAGCGCGATCGAGTACGGCGGCGCGGTCGCCGCCAGCGGGCTGACCGGCGGTCCCGC
>JBEVHL010000015.1:0-4940 GCA_040511255.1 Mycobacterium sp.
ATCGCAGTAAGCCGGTGCACCGCGCCCAGCGATTGAGCGCTGGTCACGTCGATACCGGCCGCGGGCCTGACCTCGCGCCCACACAGCACCCGCAGGATCACCCCGTAGGCGGTGCACAGCAGGATCGAGGCCGAAGCCAGAACCCAGCCGTGCACGACGTGGTCCCGGCCCAGCAGGATCAACGCCCGCAACCGGTCGTCGTCGATCGCGTCGACGTCGTCGGCCAGCTGTTCGAATCGGGCGACGTCCGCCGAGAAATCGCGGGTGTCGAAGCCGCCGCCGCCGGACAGCGTCACCAAGTTGTTGGCGAACGTCGCCACCCCCCGCAGTCGGGCGGCTGTCCCGCGGTGCTCGACCGGCGGAAGCTCCGCTCCGAGCAGTGCCACTCCGTCGGCGGTGCCGCCGAAGAACCCGGCCAGGATGAGGTCCGAGTCGACGAAAGGAACTGTCTGAGCCATGAAATACCCGGAGGTCAGACCGGCGTACAGGCGATGCCCGAACACGCCGGTGGTGCGTCGCGACATCTCGCTCTGCACCGCTCCGCCCGGGCGTAGTCGCTGAGAGATCACCATGCCTGCCGCTCGGGTACCCAGCACCGACACCGACGCGGACGACGGGGAGAACGGGCCCGGCAGCGCCTCGGACAGGTTCGTCGCGACGAACGCGGGGAACCTCGGATCGATCGGGGTGTCGAATTCGCCGGATCCGCCCAACCTCCTGGCCGCGACGGGTTTGACCCCGTCGGCAGCTGAACTGTCCACCGCGGGAATTTCCCGGACCCTCGGCAACCGCCACGGCAGGGCCATCACCTTGCGGCGCACGGTGACGCGTCCGCGACAGGCCAGCACGAAATCGTCGACGCATTCCCCCGCGGTCCAGGACGGAGCCACCGCCCAGTCGGGTGGCAATGGGTTGACGTGTCCCGCCGGAGCACTGTCGAACAGGGCGCCGGCGGTCGCCCGCATCGACCCAGGGATCACGATGGCCGGGCGCCCGAGCGCCGCGGCGATCGCGCGAATCGTGGTGCGGCCCTTGGCGATGACGTCATACGTGCCGGTGCGGCCCGCTCCGTCGACGATCGCCCGCACGACCACACGTTGGAGATCGTGCGGGTGGACCACCGGCAACGGCCGGTCGATGGTGGCGCGGGTCGCCGTCACCCACGGGGTGGTGAACAGCCGCACCAAGGCGTCCTCGGCGTCACGACCCACCCCGATCGCGCCGCGCACCGTGATCAGGTCGACTCCCCCATGCTGCAGGGCCATGGCCTCCGCCGACGAGACCGCGACGACGTGGATGGCCGATGCCGCGAGGGCGCCCAGCAGTACATCGATGTCGATCGAGCCGGATCCGCACAGCGCGACCGCATCCACTCCGGCCAGCACATATGCCAGCACGCTGGTGGCCAACTTGCTGGGAACGAATCCGACTGCACCGGGCCAACTCTCGGGCCGGGACTGACCCACCCCGACCACCTCGTGGCCCAGGCTGATCAGCTGCGCGGCCACGCCTCGCCCGAGCATCGTATCGGCGCCGAACACGGCGACCCGCAGGCCCGCTCGCCGAGCCGCACCGTCGCGCTCGAGTTCATCGGCCACGGTCTGCACGTTCCTTTCGAATTATGGATTGAGTCTGAAGTATTCGGGGCAGACGCGGTTCTGGATGCCCTTCGGACACTTCTGACCAATCCATGACCCTGCGCGATTTGCCCGCGAACCAGCGAATGATGCCGCACGCTGGGATCAGCTCACGCCAGTTCGCCACCACCATGAAGGAACCGCCTCGCTGCAATTGATCGCGCGTCTGGCCCTCGCGGCACCCCGGACCATCATCGCGGCGGCCGCACTTCTCGTCATCGGTGCCGGGGTATTCGGAATGCACGTGACGAAATCACTCTCGGCGGCGGGTTTTCGCGATCCGTCGGCTGAATCGTCGCAGGTCGCGGACCTGATGTCGACCAAATTCGGCGCTGGTGACCTACAGATGGTGTTCGCCGTTCACCGTCCTGACGGCGCACGCAGTCCGGCGGCGAGCACCGTGGGGCGAGACCTGGTCGATCAGGTGCGCGCCTACCCTTTCGTGGCCGACGTGACCTCTGCATGGACCGCCCCGCCGCCCGTCGCGGCCGGTCTGGTCAGCAACGACGGCGACACCGGGCTGGTGGTGATCGGTATCAACGGTGGTGGCAGCGAATCCCAGCAGCACGCGAAGGATCTGGCTCAGCGCTTCGTCGGGGACCGCGACGGCACGACGGTGCAGGCCGGCGGGCCCGCGATGACCTATGTGGAGATCAACGCGCAGTCCGCGCGCGATCTGCTGGTGATGGAAGCGATCGCGATCCCGTTCAGCTTCGTGGTGCTGGTGGGGGTCTTCGGTGGATTGTTGGCCGCCGCCCTGCCGCTGACGGTCGGAATCTGGGCGATCATCGCCTCGATGGCGGTATTGCGGTTGCTGACCTTGGTCACCGAGGTGTCCACCTTCGCGCTCAACCTGACCATTGCCATGGGTCTGGCGCTGGCGGTGGACTACACGCTGTTGATCCTGAGCAGGTTCCGGGAAGAGCGCGCGGCCGGAGCCGAGGTGGCTGACGCGTTGCACACGACGATGGCCACGGCCGGCCGCACGGTGCTGTTCTCCGCGACCACGGTGGGTCTGTCGATGCTGGCGCTGGCCATCTTCCCGATGTACTTCCTGCGCTCGTTCGCCTTCGCGGGGGCATCGGTGGTGGCGTTGACCGCGCTGGCCGCATTGGTCATCGGGCCGGCGGCGATCGTGGTGCTGGGCGAGCGCATCGACACATTCGACATCCGGCCGTTCGCACGGCGGATGCTGCGCAGACCACCGCCGCAGCGGTTGGAGGACGGCTTCTGGTATCGCACCGCCCGGTTCGCCATCCGGCGTGCCGCCGTTGTCGCCGGTGTCGTCACGGTGCTGCTGGTAATCCTCGGTGCGCCCTTCGCCCATGTGAAATGGGGTTTTCCCGACGAACGGATGCTTCCTACGTCGGCGTCCGCCCGCGCCCTCGGCGATCGGATGCGCACCGATTTCGGCTACAACCCGGGGACGGCGATGACCGTCGTGGTGCCCGACCTCGGCGGCGCCGACGCGTCAGAGATGGGCCGCTTTGCGCGCGATCTGTCGCTTACCGAACACGTCTCGTCCGTCTCGGCGCCGACCGGCACCTACGTCGGCGGGCACCAGGTGGGTCCGCCGTCGGCACCGACCGGAATGGCCGATGGCGGGGCGTATCTGACCGTCACCAACACCGCACCGATCGTCACCGACGAGGTGCCGAGCCCGTTGGACTGGATGCACTCGATCATCGGCCCCGGTGGTCAGCCGTATCTGGTCGGCGGACTCGCGCAGGTCACCCAGGACAACGCCAGCGCGATCAGTAGTCGACTGCCGTGGGTGCTGCTGCTGATGGGAGTGATCTCGTTCGTGCTGCTGTTCGGGCTGACCGGGAGCCTGCTGTTGCCGATCAAGGCCATCCTGCTCAACATGTTGTCGTTGACGGCGACCTTCGGTGCGTTGGTGTGGATCTTCCAGGACGGGGCGCTGGGCGCGTTGGGGACCACCGCGACGGGATCATTGGTGGCCCAGGTGCCGGTGCTGCTGTTCTGTGTGGCGTTCGGGCTGTCCATGGACTACGAGGTGTTCCTGATCGCCCGAATTCGCGAATTCTGGTTGAGTTCGGGTCGTCAAACTGCGGCGGACAACGATGACGCCATCGCGCTCGGCCTGGCGCATACGGGCCGGATCGTCACTGCGGCAGCACTACTGATGGCAATCTCGTTCTCCGCGCTGATGGCTTCGCAGGTGTCGATCATGCGGATGTTCGGGCTGGGATTGACCCTGGCGGTGGTGATGGATGCGACGTTGGTTCGGATGCTGTTGGTGCCCGCGTTCATGCACCTGCTGGGTCGACGGAACTGGTGGGCGCCACGCCGGTTGACCGAATGGCATCGCCGATTCGGTATCCACGAAGCGGTGATCGCCGAAAGATCCTGAGCCCAAAAGTTTTTCGTCACTCGGTGTCGCTGCGGCCGGCCAGGATCGTGTAGTCCTCCTGCACCGTGTCGCCGTGCTGATTCGTGATCCGGCTCCGGATCGTCAGGACGTCGGCCCCAAAGGCCTGCCGCAGTGAGTCCAGACGGATCTCGCAGTACAACCTGTCGCCGGCCTGAATGGGCCGGAGCATCTTGAGGCCCTGCTCAACCTGGATCACCTTCACGTCCGTGGTGGTGATGTTCGCGTACTCGAAAAACGCCATCTGCGCCTGGAAGCCGAAGATGGAGATCAGCGTCAGCGGCGCAAGCAGTGCGTCGTAACCGAGGGACCGCGCGGCGTCTTCATCGAAATACGCGGCGTCCTGGTTCTTCACCGCCAGGGCGTACTGACGGATTGTCTCCCGGCCGACTTCGTAGTGGTCGGGATAGCGGTACGTCATGCCGACGATGTCAGGTGACAGGGCCATAACTACGGAATATAACGGGACGCAACTGTGCGGGCGCAGCATTCAGGGGTTCAACAACGGCATGACCGCTCTTCGGGCCGGCTCTTGCCGGCTCCATCTGGACCATGGGCCTCAGTCCTGCTGCTCGGCCTCGGCGAGGCGCTGCTCCACCCGGGCCAGCGCCTCGTGGAAGATGTCGACCTTTTCGCCGCGTCGTTGGTTGGCCGGCTGGGCGGCCCCGCGGGCACCCTCGGCTTCCACGCGCGCTGCGCCCTGGCGCCGCAACAGACTGAAGTTCTTCTCCCGCGCTCTTCTGAGTCGCCCCTGCAACTCTCTCAGCGATTTCTCGTCCATGGTCGCCAAGGAGCGCGCGTCAGTCTCGGCGATCAACGAGTTTCCTGTGGCGTCAGGTTCACATGGTGGTTGCTCACCGTTGATTTCTAGCCTGCGTCGGCCGCGGCGGCGCGGCGAATCGCCCGGCAGA
>JBEVHL010000016.1:0-16506 GCA_040511255.1 Mycobacterium sp.
ATATCGGGCCCGGACTGCAGCACTCGGCCGCGGCTACGCAGGATCGACTTGAGCCTGCGCAGTTCGCGCGGCTTGGCATAGGTGGACGGCAGCGTGCGCGACCGGCACACCTCGCCGTCGAGTTTGTCGAACAACAGTTGCATGGAAGACATGCCGAGGAACCCGGCGTCCATCGCGTCGGTGAGCCAGCGTTCCATCTGAGCCTGCTCGGCCCGGGTGGGCCGCTCTTCTCTGCGCGTGGCCCGATCGAGACCCATTGTCGCGGTGCGCATATCGGAGTGCCCGAGGAACGCGGAGATGTTGGGTCCCAGCGGCAGCGACTCCAGCGCGGTGATGTACTGCTCGCAATTGGACCAGGTCTTGCGGTCGTCGATGGCGCCGATCACATACTGGCGGGGGATGGCCTCGACGCGGCCGAAGATGTCACCGGCGTCCACACCGTCGACGTGCACGGTCGACAGCGAGCAGGAACCCAGGGTGATGGTGGTGACGCCGTGCCGGACCGACTCCGACAGCGACGGCCGCAGCAGCACTTCCACGTCGTAGTGGGTGTGGATGTCGAGCAGTCCGGGCAGCACCCATTTCCCGGAGGCGTCCAGGACGTCAGCGCAATCGGTCTCGTCGAGATCGTGCGGGGTGACGATCGCGATCTGGCCGCCCTTGATCCCGATGTTGCGGATGGCGGACGGCGCGCCCGTGCCGTCGAACCAACGGCCGTTGCGGATGATCGTGTCGTAGGTCACAAGCGTTAATAGAACCTGTTCTAGCGACCAGAGTCAACGATCTAGTGAACACATCTTTTGATGTGTTCACTAGTTAACTCCAGCTGTCCGGCCGGGTCCCGTCCACATCGGTGAAGCCGTATTCGCGGGCCAGGTCAGCTGAGGTGACCGACCGCTGATTCCAGCGGGACCGTTCGTCGTCGGCGGCCAGGGCTACCACGGCGCGACCCACGTACCGCGGGCTTTCCGACTGGGCAAAGCCCGGCGGGGCGTTGCGCAGCGCCGAAAGCCACGTCTCCTCGGTGACCTCCCAGTTGTCGAGCATCATCTCCGAGCGCAACCAGCCCGGGGTGATGGCAACGGCGGTGGCGCCGTATTCCGCCAACTCGTGGCCCTGGGAGTAGGCCAACCGGTTCACTGCGGTCTTGGCCAGGTCGTAGAACACCGAGATGCGATAGTTCTCGGCGTTGTACGCCGTGGTGCCGTCGGTGACCTCGACGACCAGTCCGCCGGGATGGGTGATCAACAGGGGCAGCAGGAAATGCGAGGTGACCAGATGGGTCTCCACCGCGAGCCGCAGGATGCGCAGACCGTCGGGCAGATCGTGCTCCCAGACCGGGGTGTTCCAGGTGGCCGGGGGACCCTTGAGGACTTCGGCCCCCCAGATGTCGTTGACCAGGAGGTGGATCGCGCCGAAGTCGGCCCGGATCCGCTCGGCCAAGCCGCGGACCTGTGCTGGCACCAGATGGTCCACCTGCACCGCGATCCCGACGCCGCCCAGGCGTTCGACGAGTTCGGCGGTCTCCTCGATGGTTTCGGGCCGGTCGTAGTCGGACCCCTGGTTGCCGTGCACGCTGCTGCGGCCGGTGCACAGCACGGTGGCACCGGCCTCCCCGAGCGCTGCGGCGATGCCGCGGCCCGCGCCGCGGGTGGCGCCCGCCACGACGGCGATCTTGCCGCGTAGCGCGTGGGGGTTCGGGGCCCAGCCCATAAGTGATCAGTATCAACCTGATTCACCGACGGCGCGGGCATACTCGAAGGCGTGACTCCCTTACAGCGCTACATCGCCGAAGAGATCGCCACCGACCATGTCGACGGATTGCTGTCCCGTCGCGAGGCGATGCGCAGGCTGGCCCTGCTGGGGGTCAGCGCCGCAGGCGCGACGGCGTTGATCGCCGCCTGCGGGAACGAGCGGGCCGCGGCGCCGAGCTCGTCGAGTCCGGCCACCAGCACCACCGGGACCACCTCCGCGACCTCGTCGGCCGTCGCGGCCGGACCGGCGCCCGGCATGGCCACCGCGCTGCCGACCACGGCGATCACCTGGGCCGGCCCGAGCGGCGAACTCAAGGGGGCGTGGGCCGAGGCAGCGGAGCCGCGCGGCGGGGTGCTGGTGATCCACGAGAACAAGGGACTCAACGACTGGGTCGCGACGGTGGCGGGTCGGCTCGCGGGGATCGGCTATTCGGCGTTGGCGATCGACCTGCTGTCCGAAGAGGGCGGCACCGCCACCTTCACCGATCCGGCCGAAGCCACCGCGGCGCTCGGCAAGATCGCCCCTGAGCGGTTTGTCGCCGACCTGAAATCGGGAGTCACCGAGGTGGCGCGTCGGGTGCCCGGCAAAAAACTGGCCGTCACCGGCTTCTGCTTCGGCGGCGGGTTGACCTGGAGCCTGCTCGCGGCAGGCGAGCCTCAATTGGCGGCGGCCGTTCCGTTCTACGGCCCGCTACCCGACAACGCCGACTTCGCCGGCTCGAAAGCCGCGGTGCTCGGTTTCTACGGCGCCCTGGACACCCGCGTCACCTCCACGGAAGCAGCAGCCAAGGCCGCGCTGGACAAGGCCGGTCTGGTCAACGAACTCGTCGTGGAACCAGATGCCGATCACGCGTTCTTCAACGACAGCGGGCCGCGGTACAACCCGGCCGCGGCGGCCGATGCCTGGCAGAAACTGCAGGACTGGCTCGGTAAGTACCTGGTCTAAGGGGTGTCGAGCGTCAGCTCGACCGACACCCGGCCGCGGGCGTCCCGCGTCGCGATCGCGTGCCCCCTGCGTTCGGCACCATCCAATTGGATGGTCATCGGGGCGCCCGCGCCGAGGAAATTGCGCCACCACGCCTTCTTGTCGGGCATCCCGACGCGAATGGTGATGATGTCGCCGGCGCGCTGATATCCGATCGGCAGACTGAACGCGCGACCGGACTTACGTCCGACGTAGCTGATCGTGGTGACGTATCCGCTGACCAGCGGACCCACCACCGGGGCATCGGTCAACGCCGTCGCGCCGGCATTGAACACATCGACCAAACGCTTGAGCGGACCACCAAAGGCCATCAGAACCTCCTACCGCACCGACGCTACCTGCCTCGGGCATGATGCGACGTGATGATCTCCACGCTGAGCGAAGTCCTCGACACCCTCGATCTCGAACAAGCCAATGCCGAATTCTTCGTCGGCACCCAGTTCGACGGCCCGGCCCACCACATCTTGGGCGGCCACATCGCCGCCCAGGCGTTGATGGCGGGCGCGCGTACGGCCAACGGCCGGGTGCCGCACAGCGCGCACATCTACTTCCTGCGCCCCGGCGACGGCAGACAACCCGTCGACTTCGAGGTCAAGCCCCTGCACGACGGTCGCACCTTCACCGCGCGGCGGATCACGGGCCGGCAGTACGGCGAGGTGCTGTTGGAGGCGACGGCGTCGTTCAGCGCCGAGATCGAGGATCTGGAATACCAGCCCGCGATGCCCGATGTGCCCGACCCGGACACGCTGGCTTCGGTGCCGCCGCAGGGCACCTGGGCCAGCCTGGACTGGTTCGAGCGACGCACCGTCCCGACCTCCGACGGAACCCGAATGTGGTGGCGCCCCAACGGCGTCACTCCCGGGGACCCGATCCTGGCCAGCTGCCTGCTGGCCTACCTGTCAGCGGTCACCCTGACCGAGGCCGCCCTGACTCCGCGGTGGAAAACCATGGCCGCTCCGCCCCTTTCGGCAATGCGCAGCCATTCGGTCTGGTTCCACAAGCCGCCGAAGCTGTCTGACTGGTTGCTCTACGACCAGGCCAGTCCGAGCGGTATCGGTGGCCGCGGACTGGCCACCGGCACGATGTTCAACCGCACCGGCGAACTCGTCTGCACCGCAACGCAGGAGATCTACTTCCCGCCGAGTCGCTGACGCGCGGGGGAGTTCATCGGCAGTTCAGGTCGCGGTCGGCGCAGCGTCGTCAACCGCACACGCCGACGCGGTCTGATGATTCGATGCGGGTGGTACAGGTCGCGAACTTCTACGGCCCGCGGTCCGGTGGCCTGCGTACAGCGGTGGACCGCCTGGGTGCCGAATATTGCGCCAGAGGCCACGAGGTGTTGCTGATCGTGCCCGGCGCGGCCGCCCAGCGCACTCCGATGCCGTCGGGCGTCACCCGAATCTCGGTGCCTGCGCGCAAGATTCCGTGCACCGGCGGCTACCGTGCGGTGCTACCGGGGCCGGTGACGGCGGTGCTGGAAACCCTGCGTCCGGACGCCATCGAGGTCTCCGACCGCGCCACATTGCGATCGTTGGGCAAGTGGGGCGCCCGGCACGACGTCACCACGGTGATGATCTCCCACGAACGGCTCGACCGTCTGACCGGGCAGCTGCTGCCGACCCGAATGGCAACGCGGGTAGCCGATTACGCCAATCGGCGGACCGCAGATCACTACGACACCGTGCTGTGTACCACCGCCTTCGCCCGCGAAGAGTTCGACCGGATCGGGGCGACAAACGTGGTGACGGTGCCGCTCGGGGTCGATCTGGACATGTTCCATCCGCGGCACTTCTCGGCGGTGGTCCGCAACCGCTGGGCCGCACCGGGCCAACTGCTGCTGGTGCACTGTGGCCGGTTGTCGGTGGAGAAACGTGTCGACCGCAGCATTGACACCCTTGGCGCACTTCGGGATTCGGGTGTCGACGCACGGCTGGTGATCGTCGGCGAAGGTCCGTTGCGTCACCGGCTGCAACGGCAGGCCGCGCGGCTGCCGGTGGACTTCGTCGGATTCGTGGACAGCCGACAGGACGTCGCGGGACTGCTGGCATCGGCTGATGTGGCGCTGGCACCTGGACCACATGAGACGTTCGGTCTGGCCGCCCTCGAAGCCCTGGCCTGCGGCACCCCGGCGGTGGTGTCGCGAACATCGGCGCTGCGCGAGATCCTCACCGTGGAAAGTGGGGCGTGGGCGGATAACAACCCCGCAGCGATCGCGGCGGCCGTGACCGCGGTGCTGCGCCGCCCGGAGCGGCAGCGCCGCCAGCACGCCCGGCGGCGCGCTGAACGCTTCACCTGGCCGTCGGCGGCGGACGGCATGCTCGCGGCGCTGGGTTTGGCCTGAGCCAATAGGGGAACCCGTGCTTATTGACGGGGCTGTCGAAGACGCGGCCCTTCGAACAGAGGAGCCGGAATGGCTACCAGTAATACCGTATGGATCATCGTCGCGATCATTGTGGCGATCGTTGTCATCGGCGGGCTGGCCCTGGCCGCGCGCAGTAGCCGCAACAAGAAGCTGCACGGCGAGGCCGAGCGCATTCGCGGCGAGGTTGATCAGGAAGCAGTGCAGGTAGCCCGCCGCGAGGCCCTTGCCGACGAGACCGCTGCCAAGGCCCGCGCCGCCGCTGCCGAGGCCGAGGCCAAGGCCGCCGAGGCCCGCAGGCTCGAGCAGCGCGCCGAATCCCACCGCAGTTCGGTCGATACCGCCCGGGGCGACCTCGACGAACGTCGCGCCCACGCCGACAGCATCGACCCGCGGGTGAAGGCGGACAAGACCGACGACGACACGGTGGTCGACGAGCAAGCCGCGTACGACCGGCCGGCCGACGGTCAGGTCAACTACGACCCGAACTACGACCAGAAGTCACCGCCCGCCGCTCACCGAGCCTGACGGGCAGCGTCGACCAGCCGCGCAGCACCCGGGTGTCCCGACGGACACCCGGGCCTGCTGATCGCGCATCGGGGAAGCGGTCGAAGAATGTCTTCAGGCCGACTTCCCCTTCGGCACGCGCCAGCGCGGCACCGAGACAGAAATGCCGTCCACCCGAAAAGGCAAGGTGGCGAGCTGAATTCGACCGGGTGACGTCGAACCGGCCAGGTTCGTCGAAGACCGCAGGGTCGCGGTTGGCCGCTGCCAGATAGATGATCACCATCTCCCCGGCCGCCAGCCGTCGGCCCGCAATCTCGGTATCGGTCCGAGCCATCCGGGCCGACAGCTGTACCGGCGACTCCAGCCGAAGAATCTCCTCGACGGCGCCCGGCCACTTGTCCGGAGATCGCTGCAGCACGGCCAACTGATCCGGGGCGTCCATCAGCAGCCGGATGCCGTTGCCGAGCAGGTTCACCGTGGTTTCGAACCCGGCCGCCAGCACCAGGCCAGCGACCGCCCGTAGCTCGTGGTCGTCGAGTTCGTCATCGCCGTCGAACGCACGTATCAGCTCGCTCAGCAGATCATCGCCCGGTGCTAGCCGCAGTCGTCCCAGGTGATCGATCAGCCAGGCGTTGAAGCCCGCCAGACCGTCCTGCACCTGCCGGTACTGGGGCCAGGTCAGCCCGATGTCCAGGCTGGGCGCGGCCAGCTCGCCGAATTCCAGCACCTTGGCCCGCTCGCTGTCGGGTACACCGAGGATGTCGCTGATCACCGCCACCGGCAGCTGCGAACAGTAGCGGTCGACGATGTCGACGACCTCGGCTCCGTCGTCGGCCACCTCATCGAGCAGGGCCTCCGCGGTGGTGGCGACCCGACCGCGCAGGGCGGCGACCGCCCTGGGGGTGAAGACCGACGAGACCGTCTTGCGGTATCTGGTGTGTTCGGGCGGTTCGACGGCCAGCAGCGAGGGCGGCTGTAGCGGATGCAGGCCGTCGGCCCTGGTCCGCCGCTCTAGCCAGCGCAGCGGCGCAGGCAGGCTGGCGCCCAGCGAGATCACCCGGAAGTCATCCGAGCGCAGGAGTTCGTGTGCGACGGCATGATCCAGCGTCAGATAGCCGATCCCGCATTTGATCAGCGGGCCACGCGGGCGGAGTTCGTCGTAATAGGGCACGGGATCGGCGCGCACCGCGGGGTCGGCGACCAGCCTGCCCTGCGGGTCACCCCGTCGCGCACCCACCGTGACCAGACCCCGAACCACGCCGTGCATCGCCAACCAGTGCAGCCGCTGTTTCACCCGATTCACGCTACGAGTGCATGGACGAAAGGGCCAGCGCATAGGCTTCGGCCATGATTCGGCGTTTCGCGATGGTGGTGGCGACCCTGGTTGCCGTGTTCAGCAGTGGCGGAGCCGCCGCAATCGCCAACGCCGCACCCGACGGCGGGTCCATCCGGTGCAATTTCACGCTCAGCGCGCCATCGGTGGTCACCCTGTCCGGCACGCAGATGGTCACCGCCACCGTCAGCCCCGCCGACTGCACCGGCACCGCCAACCCGAAGTCCTCACAGGTGTGCATCTCCACCTTCGACAGCGTCGGGCGCTGCGAGCTGGCCAACGGTTACGAGACCGCCCAGGTCTACTTCGCTCCGTACCTCCCCGGCACCAAATATGTGGCGAAAGGCTTTGGCTGCGCGGGACTTTCGACGCCCTCGACGGCGATTTGCTCGTCGGTGGGCCCGAAATCCGGAGTGCTCTAAGGCTTCCAGCTGACCGGCAGTCGCTTGATGCCGTGAATGAAGGACGACTGCAGCCGGGCCGGCTCGTCGCTGGCGCCGATATCCGGGATCTGCCTGCGCAGTTCGTCGAACGCCACGTTGATCTCCCGCCGGGCCAGGTTTGCGCCCAGACAGAAGTGCACTCCACCACCGCCGAAGCCGAGGTGCGGATTCGCTTCGCGCCGGACGTCGAAGCGCCACGGATCGTCGAACTTCGTCTCGTCGCGGTTCGCGGACCCGTACCAGAGGCTGGCTTTGTCGCCCGCCCTCATCTGCACTCCGCCCAGTTCGATGTCGCGAGTCAGGGTGCGGCGCATGTAGATCACCGGGGAGGCCCACCGGACGATCTCTTCGACCGCCGTGTGGGCATTTCCGTCGAAGTCCTGCCACCAGATGTCCCGCTGGTCGGGGTAGCGGGTCAACGCCAGCACGCCGTGGCTGATGGCATTGCGGGTGGTTTCATTGCCCGCCACCACCAGCAGGATGAAGAACGACGCCACTTCGGCTGACGTGAGTCGTTCGCCGTCGACCTCGGCCTGGACCAGGCTGGTGGTCAGATCGTCCTGCGGGTGGTCGCGGCGATCATCGGCCAGCGCGCGGGCGTAGGCACCGATGTCCATGGCGACCTGGACAAAACCGTCGAAGTCGGTGGTCAGATCGGGGTCGCCGAAGCCCAGGATGACGTTGGTCCAGTGGAAGATCTTCTCGTGATCCTCGGCGGGGATGCCCATCATGTCGCAGATGACCTGCAGCGGAAGCGGTCCGGCGAGTTCGGCCACCAGCTCGCCGTGGCCGTCGGGATGGCGGGCCACCATGTCCGCGACCAGGCTGCGTGCGCGGTCGCGCACCGCGGTTTCGACCTTGGCCACCACCCTGGGGGTGAAGGCCCTGCTGACGATCGCGCGCAGCCGCTGATGGCGGGGATCGTCCATCGCGATCATCGAGCCGAAATATTCGGCCAGCTCCGGGGTTTGGTCGCCGATGGTGATGCCCCCGCTGGAGCTGAAGATATCGGGGTGTCTGCTGGCGAAATGGACGTCCTCGAACCGGGTGAGCGCCCAGTGACCCGCTCCGGTGTCCATGCCCTCGAGTCCGGCCGGCGCGTCGAAGAAGGTGATCGGGGACTGCCGCCGCAACGTCGCGAAGGCACCCTCGCGGATGTTGTCGTCGAGCGCCCAGAACTCCCAGTCGGAGAGGTTGATCTCCGAGAGCGGCACCTCGGGTGGCGGTTGTCCGTTGAGCGGTATCGCGATTCCCACGCCTCGACACTAATGGGGGAAACTGGGCGTCGACACGACACCCCATCGCAAAGGAATCGAGCCCTGACCGCCACCGCGCTGCCGCCCCTGATCTGCAGTAATTGCGCCGAGCAGTACGACGTGTCCCTGCTCGCCTGGCGGTGTCAGTGCGGCGGGGTCCTCGATATCGCCACGCCTGCCGGTCTGGCCATGACGGCCGACCAGCAGGCCCGCACCTCGTTGTGGCGCTACGAGTCCGTGCTGCCCGTTCCGTTCGACGGCGCGGTCAGCCTCGGCGAGGGCGGCTCACCGCTGATGCCGGCACGGGCCCTGCCCGACGTCCGGCTGAAACTGGACTTCCTGATGCCGACGCTGTCGTTCAAGGACCGGGGAGCGGTGGTGCTGGCCACCCTGGCCCGCAGGCTCGGGGTGCGTTCGGCTCTGGTCGACAGCAGCGGCAACGCAGGCACGGCGGCGGCCGCGTACTTCGCCAGGGCTGAGATCCCGTGCCGCGTGCTGGTTCCGGCGAACACATCGCCGGGCAAGCTGGCCCAGATGCGGGCCCACGGCGCCGATCTCACCCTGGTGCCGGGCACCCGGGCCGATACCTCCGCTGCGGCGCTGGCGGCCGCCGAGGCGCCGGGGGTGTTCTACGCCAGCCACGTCTACCACCCGTACTTTCTGCACGGCGTGAAGACCTACGGGTACGAAATCTGGGAACAGAGCGGCCGCGAGCTGCCCGCGACCGTGGTGGTGCCGGTCGGCAACGGCACCATGCTGCTGGGTTGCTATCTCGCGTTTCGCGAGCTGGTCGACGCCGGGCTGGCCACCCGCATGCCGCGACTGGTCGCCGTGCAGGCGGCCGGCTGTGCGCCATTGGCCACCGCGTTCGCCCGTGACCTCGAGGTCGCCGCCCCGATTGACGCCCAACCCACCGTGGCCGAGGGCATCGCGATCGCCGCCCCACCGCGGGGTGCGCAGATCCTGGCGGCGGTGCGCGAGACCGGGGGAGTGATCGTCTCGGTGACCGACGACGCCGTGCTCGCGGGCCGGGCCGAACTCGCCGCCGAAGGGCTCTATGTCGAGCCGACCTCGGCCGTGTGCTGGGCCGCCGCCCGGACCGCGCAGGAGTTGCAGGGGGCCCAAGACGTCATAATTCCGTTGTGCGGGGCGGGGTTAAAAACCGCGGGGTGACCGGGTATCCGGCCCTCATGCCGACAGTTTCTCGCACCTTCACCGTCACCGCCCCGCCGCACCAGGTCCTGGATTACCTCAGGGACTTCTCCCATGCCGAGGCATGGGATCCCGGCACCCAGACCTGCACCCGCATTGACGACGGACCACTGACCGTCGGGTCGAAGTGGCACAACGTCTCGAAGATCCTCGGGGTTTCCACCGAACTGACCTACACGCTCAAGGAGTCGACGGACACCAGGCTGGTCTTCGAGGGCACGAACAACACTGCGACGTCCGTCGACACCATCGTGGTGCAGCCCACCGTGAACGGTGCGCAGATCGATTACCGCGCCGACCTGACCATGCACGGCCTGGCGGCGATGACGGCTCCGGCGATGAAGGTGCTGTTCGAAAAGATCGCGGGCGATACCAAGAATCAGATGACTCAGGTGCTGAACAAGCTGCCCGCCTGACCGTCAGGCGTGGGGGATCAGGGCCATGATGCCGGTGATGGTCTGACGCAGGATCGCGCCGGGCTGCCACACCGCCGGGACGGTGGCGGGCGTGCCGATGCCTGCGAACGGCACGCTGCCGGCATTGGCGCCGCATTTCGGCCAGGCGCCCATTCCCTGCTTGGCGGCGACATTCTCGGCGACGCGAATCTGTTCTTCGCGGGAGGCGTTTTGCGGTGCACCGACACCGCCGTTGGCGGCCCAGGTGGCCGGTTTGAACTGCAGGCCGCCGTAGTGACCATTTCCGGTATTCGTCGCCCAGTTACCACCGGATTCGCATTGCGCAACGGCGTCCCAATTCACGGTGTCCGCATTCGCGGTTCCGGTGGACATCGCGATGAGTGCGACCAGGAAGGCACCGCTGATGGCAGCTGCTGCGAAGAACTTCCGGATGGTTTTCATATGGCATGTTTCGCCCCATCCGACGCAACCGTTACTTGGGTCACACGCATTTACATTGTGAATATTTCTTAGGGTTTCGACCACTTGAGCAGATATCGGTAATAAATGCCCCGCCGGATCCGGACGCCCGGAAGTAGCGAATGCGCGACGGCCGAGATTTCCCGCAGGCTTTCCTTCGGATCGGTCACGATGACGCCCACATCACGGGTCTCGTGATGTAACCGTGAAAGCAGCGAGACCACCGGCAGGGCCAGGCCGGACAGCAGCCAGTCGCCGGCCGATTTGTTCGCCGAGAGTCCCACCACCAGCAGGTCACCACCAGGTGCGAGCAGGAAGCGGGCCTTGGCCAGGGCAGTCGCCAGGTCCATGTGGTGGAGGCTCGCGACAAAGACCACGACATCGAAT
Organism: Mycobacterium sp.; assembly: GCA_040511255.1. GTDB lineage: Bacteria > Actinomycetota > Actinomycetes > Mycobacteriales > Mycobacteriaceae > Mycobacterium. The sequence continues at coordinate 11,112 of JBEVHL010000016.1, forward strand.
GATGAAGCGGCGGCATCGAATTCAGCCAAATCGGCATGCGCCACGGCGACGTTGCCGCACGTTGTCACGCGCTGTCGAGCGCGCTCGACGGCGAGTGCATCGTTATCGATTCCGGTGACGGACGCCGAGACCGGGGCCAACCGTTGTACGAGCAGGCCGTCGCCGCAACCGACATCCAGACAGCGACCCCGGTGTCGGCCCGCGATATCCACGAGCCAGCGGTGATAAGCCGTGTTGTGATTCCAGTACGTCGTCAATCCGACTCGGGCTGGTCGTGCCGGACCACCCGCACCTTGCCGTGCGGCAGGCAGGCCACGTAGCCGTGGTGCTTGCCGTACAGCTCCCACGCCGTGGCGTGTTCGTGATGGGGCACGTCGATGTGGTGACCCACGGAGAACTCCAGGTGCAGGTCGCCGTCGTCGTCCCACTCGGCTTGCGTGCACTCGGCCCCGCAGAAGTCGAACAGCGGTCGCTGCTGATTGGTGATCGCCGTCGGATCGAGTGGCACCACCTCGGCGGGATACCGGCCGGTGGGCGGCAGGGTGAGCCGCATCGGAGCGGCGATCACGAGTTCGTTGTAGTCATCCAGATTGAGCACCAGACCGTCGCGGAATGCGATCCGCTGAAGGTGGCAGCCCCGTATCCACTGCTCGGTCATCATCTACTCACTGTGCGCCGGTCCGCGGGGCGGCACAAGGGCTAACCGCCGGCTCCGAGAATGAGTGCGGCAGCCTGCTCGGGCTGGTCCCAGTGTGGAAAATGTCCGCATGCGGCGAACCAATGCAGCCGGGCGCCGGGGAACAATGCCGTCGCGCGGGCGGCCTGGCGCGGCAGCGTCACCCGATCATTACGGCCCCAGCCGATGACGATCGGAGATCGACGCGAATCCGGTTGCATGCCTTGCTGTTTAGGCCCGTGCGCCAGCGCGGACAGCGCCTCGTCGAGACTGGTCGCCTTGTCGAAGCTGCGCAACTCCTGCAGGACCAGATCGGGCGGCAGCCGCCACGGCTTGGCCGAGAATTGCAGAAGCAGCGCGGTTCTGCCGGCCTTGCTGCGGGTCAGGACCGGCAGCATCGGTTGGATCCGGCGCACCAGCGCCACCGAGGCACCAACCGACGCGCCGAACACTGTGCGCTCTCGGTCACTCCAGAAGCCGCCCGGATCGAGGGCGACCACAGTGCCGCCGTGGCCGCGGCGAGCCATCTCCAGGACCATCCTGGCGCCCATCGAACTTCCGACCACATCGATCTCACCGAGTTGGTGGTGGGCGATGAATGCGTCCACCGCATCGGTCAGGGTGGCGATCGTGACGTCGCCGGTCAGCGGCGGGCTGTCGCCGAAACCGGGGAGGTCCAAGGCGATCACCTCGCGTTCCCGCGTCAACAGCGGCAACACGGGCTCCCAGTTGCGCCAGTTCGATCCCAGTCCGTGGACCAAGAGCAATGGCTTTCCCTGGCCTTGGCGGACAAAGTTGATCGTTTCGGCGGCAATCACGCAGTGCGCATACCCGAACCGCCGGCGGGCTAACTGAGTGTGTAGACGTGCTCGGGTGTGATGATCTTGGTGATCGCCGTCGCCAGCACGGTGCTCGGTTCACTGCCTTCATAGGGGACGTCGGTGTTGGTGAAGATCACCATCGTCAGGTCTTTCTCCGGCAGATAGACCACCACCGTCTGATATCCGGGCAGGCTGCCGTTGTGGCCGATCCAGCCGGCCAGATCGAACAACCCCAATCCGTAGCCGTCCTGCGGCGGCAGGCCGGTGGCGTTCACCGTCTGCAGCCGTTGTTGCTGCATCTGCGGGGACAGCAGCGTCCCGGTGGCCAGTGCCGGCGCCCACCGCCGCATGTCGTCGAGCGTCGACGTCATGGCGCCTGCCGCCCAACCCCAGCTGGGATCCCAGTCGGTACTGACCACGGGGCGGCCGTCGCCTTGTTGGGTGTAGCCCTGCGCGTGCGGTGTCGGAAACGCGTTGTCGACCGGAAAGTTGGTCTGGCTCAACCCGAGTGGCGCCACCACGTGGTCGCGGATGTAGTCCGGCAGGGCCTGGCCGCTGAGCTTCTCCACCACCAGGCCCAGCAGCACCGTGTTGGTGTTGCTGTACTGGAAGCTCTCGCCCGGTGCAAAGACCGGCGGCTCGGAGAATGCGTAGCCCAGCAGCTGTTCGGGAGTGAAGTTGGCATACGGATCGCTGAAGAGCGCCTGCTGGAACGCCGGATTGGTCGAGTAGTTGGCCAACCCGCTCTGCATCCGCGCCAGCTGCCGCAGGGTGATGACGTCGCCGCTGGGCACCCCGTCGACATAGCGGGAGATCGGATCGTCAAGCCCCAACCGGCCCTGATCGGCCAGCTGGAGAATGCCGGTGATGGTGAACGTCTTCGTCACGCTGCCGATCCGGTGGAAGAAATCCACCTGCATCGGCGCCCCGGTGGCCTTGTCCGCGGTGCCGTGCGCGGTGACGTAACTGCCGTCTGGACCCCAGATCCCGACGATCGCACCGGGCACCGAAGCCTGGGCCATCGCGTCGTCGATCGCCTTGTCGAGTCGGCTCGCGACTGCGCCGTCGAACCCCGGGGGCGGTTCGGCCTTCGCCGGACTGGCAAACGTCACGAGGGCCAGCAGGGCCGCGAAAAGTCCACGGCGCCAATATTTCATCGAATAGACCCTACCGTCGGCGTGTTGTGCTGTCCGTAGCATCGAGATCCCAAGTCCGGAGGTTGCACGTGAAAATCCGTTTCGGTGTGTCACTGGGTGCCGACACCGGCCCAGAACAACTCGCGACCGTCGTCGACAAGCTGGAGGCCAACAACGTCGACTCGCTGTGGTTCTCCGAACTCGTCTACTCCAAGGCCATCGATCCCTTCATCGGCATGGCCTACGCACTTTCGCGGACCACCCATCTCAAGGTGGGCACGTCGGTGGCGGTGCTGCCCGGCGGCCGCCACCCCGTGCTGGTCGCCAAACAGCTGGCGTCACTGGCCGTGCTGGGACCCAAACGGATCCTGCCCGCCTTCGGCCTGCGGTCGGCGATCCCGGCCGAGCGGGAGGTGTTCGCCGTTCCGGACGGCCAGCGCGCCGCGGTCTTCGACGAAAGCCTGCAGTTGATGCGGTCGGTCCTCACCGGCGACGACGTCGACTTCGCCGGGCAGTTCTTCACCGTCACCGGTGCCGGGGTGGGACACCGCCCGAGCACCCCGCTCGACATCTGGCTGGGCGGTTCGGCCCCGGCGGCGTTCCGGCGGATCGGCCGGTTCGCCGACGGCTGGCTGGGCAGCTTCCTCACCCCGGAGGAAGCCGGACACGCCAGGACACAGATCCAGGCCGAAGCCGCCGAAGCGGGCCGAGAGATCGAACCCGACCACTTCGGCATCAGTCTGGCCGTGGTCGAGGGCGGCCTACCCGACGAGGTGGCGGCGGGGGTGCGCAAGCGCAGACCCGATGTCGATCCGGCGCAGTTGGTGGCGGGCAGCTGGGACGAATTGCACCGCCAGATCGACGGATACGTGGCCGCGGGGCTCACCAAGTTCGTCATCCGGCCCGCGGGCCCGACCGGCCTCGACGAGTTCCTCGACCGCTTCATCACCGAATTGCCGCCGCGGCAGAACTGACCCGCTCGGGTGGGCGTGGGAGCGCCGCGCTGGCTAACATGCAGGTCGGCAATCAGAAGGAGCGTCATGATCCGCGCAGTAGTCGTGTCGACCGCGGCGGTGGTGGCAGCTCTTGGTCTGGTCACCGCACCCGTGGCCGCCGCCGATCCGCCCGCCCCGGCCTACCTGATCGGCGCCTGCTGGGACCCCAGCCAGCCGGTGACCGAGAAACCCGCCACCATCGTCTACGGCTGCGACAACAGCAGCGTGATGCAGGACATGACGTGGACGTCGTGGGGTGCCGACGGTGCGGACGGCACCGGTATCGACAATGCCGTCGAATGCCAGCCCAATTGCGCGCAGGGCAGGCGGCTGGCCAATCCGATCATCGTGCATGCATGGAACCCGTTGCCGCCCAAGGCTGTTGGCTGCCCAGCCGGTGTCGAGTTCTACAGCGACTACACGGTGGCTTACCCCGACGCCGTCCCACCGTGGGTCAAGCCGGGCACCTCGTGGACCGACGGTGTCGACTATGTCTATCTCGACGGGCTGCCCGCGGTGCACTTCAGCAATCAGCAGCCGTTCAGCTGCACGCCGCTGAATTGACTTTTACCCTGACCTGATGACGCCATCGTGGCAGATCAGGACCGGGACCGCCCACGATCTGGATCTGGTGGAGCCGCTGTGGGTGTCGGTGCATCACCGGCACAGCGAGACCATGCCCGAACTCGCGCCATTCGTCAGCGATCAGCAGACCTGGGCACTGCGCCGGGCGCTCTACGAAGAGCTGTTGGCCAAGCCGGACACCCTGCTGCTGGTGGTGACGTCCGAGGGCAACACCATCGGATACGGGTTGGCGCACGTGCTCGCGGTGGAGGAGACGTGGATCGCCGACACCTGGGTGACCGGCTCACGGATCGGGGAGATCGAATCGCTGTCGGTGCTGGCCGAGTTCCGGGGGAGCGGGCTGGGCACCGAGCTGATGGAGCGGCTCGAGCGTCACCTCACCGACTGTGGGGTCGACGACCTCATCCTGGGCGTGCTGCCCGGCAATCGGGACGCCATCCGACTGTACGAGGCCCGCGGGTACCGACCGACGTGGCTGTACATGTCGCGATGGCGGGGTCGCTGAGTGACGAAAGTCCCGTCAGCTGGGGACTTTTGCGGCCTTCGGCGACCTGCGGCGCCGAATAACGTCGCCACCATGACGTATGTGATCGGATCCGCGTGTGTGGATATCGCTGACAAGTCCTGCGTGCTCGAATGCCCGGTGGACTGCATCTACGAGGGCAACCGCTCGCTCTACATCAACCCCGATGAGTGTGTCGACTGCGGCGCCTGCAAATTGATCTGCAAGGTGGACGCCATCTACTACGAAACCGACCTGCCCGACGCGGAGGAGCGTCATCTGGCCGATAACGCCGCCTTCTTCAATACCGTGCTGCCCGGCCGGCATCAGCCGCTCGGATCGCCGGGCGGCTACACCGCGCTGGGCGCGATCGGCGTGGACACTCCGCTGGTGGCCGCAATGCCGTGCAGGTCAGCTCAGAACGGCTGAATCCGCGTTCGCTTTTCCCATCACGATCCGGTAAAGAAGGAGCATCAAGCCGCTATACCCGAGCACGGGTAGGCTCACGCGAGGCGGGTCAGACTCTGACCCTGCGATCCCGGTCAACGTGTTTGTCGCCCCACATCGTGCGGCACGACGCGGGCCGGGCACGAAGGGAGTGCATGCGTGGTGGACACGGTCCTCGGGCTGGTGGTGACGCCGACGAATGTCCAAACCGTCCTGGTAGAGGGTCAGTCCGC
>JBEVHL010000017.1:0-15868 GCA_040511255.1 Mycobacterium sp.
GCTGACCGGCCGAGATCGTGGTGTCGGGTTTCCGTTTGAGCCGCCAGCCTGCGGGTACCTCGACTGTGCGATCTAGCCCCGGTCGAGCGCGGAGCACTCTGTGCGGCTCCCGGGCCGCCGTCCTCTCCGCGCGGGCGAATCTACGAGAGGGAACACCATGAAGGCAGTCACCTGGCACGGTAAGCGCGACGTCCGCGTCGACACCGTCCCCGACCCCACCATCCAGGAACCGACCGACGCGATCATCGAGGTCACTTCGACCAACATCTGCGGATCCGACCTGCACCTGTACGAGGTGTTGGGCGCCTTCATGACACCGGGTGATGTGCTGGGCCACGAGCCGATGGGCATCGTGCGGGAAGTCGGCAGCGCCGTCACCAACCTCTCGGTCGGTGACCGCGTGGTGATTCCGTTCCAGATTTCGTGCGGCAGTTGCTACATGTGCGACCAGTCGCTGTTCACCCAATGTGAGACGACGCAGGTTCGCGATCAGGGCATGGGGGCCGCCCTCTTCGGTTTCTCGGAATTGTATGGAGCGGTGCCCGGCGGGCAGGCTGAGCTGCTGCGGGTGCCCCAGGCGCAGTTCACCCACATCAAGGTCCCGGAGGGACCAGCCGACGACCGTTTCGTGTACCTGTCCGATGTCTTGCCGACCGCATGGCAGTCCGTTGCCTATGCCGGGGTCCCTGACGGCGGTTCGGTGACGGTGCTTGGCCTCGGCCCCATCGGTGACATGGCCGCCCGCATCGCTCAGCACCGTGGTTACCACGTCATCGCCGTCGACCGAGTGCCCGAACGGCTGGCGCGGGCGACCGCCCGAGGAATTCAGACCGTCGACCTGGCAGAAGTCGGTGACAAGCTCGCCGATGTCATCCGCGATCTGACCGATGGCCGCGGTACCGACTCGGTGATCGACGCGGTCGGGATGGAAGCCCACGGCTCACCGGTGGCCACGGTGGCCCAACAGGTCACCGGTCTGCTGCCTGATGCGATCGCCAAGCCGATGATGAAGAAAGCCGGCGTCGACCGCATGGGTGCGCTCTACTCAGCCATCGACATCGTCCGCCGCGGCGGGACGATCTCGCTGATCGGCGTCTACGGCGGTATGGCGGATCCGCTGCCGTTGCTGACGATGTTCGACAAGCAGATTCAGGTGCGGATGGGACAGGCCAACGTCAAGAAGTGGGTGGACGACATCATGCCGTTGCTTACTGACGAAGACCCACTGGGTGTCGATACCTTCGCCACCCACGTCCTGCCCCTGGCTGAGGCTCCGCATGCCTACGAGATCTTCCAGAAGAAGCAGGACGGCGCCGTCAAGGTCATCCTCAAGCCGTAGCAGCACCCAGCAACACGAAAGAGGTTGTCATGAGCGGTAATTCGAAGTCCGACGACGACACCGACGCTCGGAAGTCTCCGCCGCCCGCCGGACCCGTCGACCATGGCGGGAAAGGCGGGATGGCGACTCGCGAGCTTGCGCCCGAGATCTCCGAACCTGACCAGCAGGAGCCGCCCGACTGAGCTGCCCGCTCAACCGGTCGGGAGCCGCACCACCTGGACGAAGAACTGATCGATCTGGCGGACCGCGCTCATGAACTGATCGAGGTCCACCGGCTTCGTCACATACGCGTTGGCATGCAGTTTGTAGCTCCTCACGATGTCCTCCTCCGCGGAGGACGTCGTGAGGATGACCACGGGGATGTCACACAGGTTGGCGTCGAACTTGATGATCTCCAGGATCTGGCGACCGTCGTACTTGGGCAGATTCAGGTCGAGCAGAATCAGACCGGGACGGGGGGCGTCGACGAAGGCACCGCGCTGGTAGAGGAAATCGAGGCCTTCCTGCCCGTCGTGTGCGACATGCAGAGTGTTCTTGATCTTGTTGTGTTCGAACGCTTCCCGGGTGATCAGCTCGTCGCCGGGATCGTCCTCCACCAGGAGCACATCGATCGGTTGTTCTGCGAGCGTCATTCGGCAGTTCCTTCCAGGGTGGCCGCGAACTGCCCCCGGGGCAGGGACTTCCCCGCGACGATACCCGCGATCGTGCGCCTGCCCCGGTGTTCGGTCGACGGCGGTGAACACCCGGCCGGCATGGGGTAGACCGGGGGCATGGCGGTGCACATCGGCACATCGGGCTGGTCGTACGACCATTGGAACGGCGTGTTGTACGAGCCGGGCCTTCCTGCCGGTCGCCGACTGGCCCGCTACACCGAGGAGTTCGACACCGTCGAACTCAACGCCAGCTTCTACCGGTGGCCCCGCGACACGGCGTTCGCCGCCTGGCGCGACCGATTGCCCGAAGGCTTCCAGATGTCGGTGAAAGCCGCACGGGGCCTGACCCACGCCCGCCGGTTACGCGAGCCGGAAGAATGGGTCGACCGGATGTCCCGGTGTTGGCATGAGTTGAGCGGCCGTCGCGGCGCTCTGCTGGTGCAGTTACACCCCGCCCAACAGCGCGACGACGCGCGACTGGAGTACTTCCTCACCCTCATCCCGGCATGGCTGACCGTCGCGATCGAGTTGCGTCACCCGTCATGGGATGACCCGGCGGTTTATGCGCTGCTGGAGCGCCACCACGCGGCCTATGTCGTGATGAGCGGAGCAAATCTGCCGTGCGTGCTCAAAGCCACCGCAGCACTGGTGTATGTGCGGATGCACGGCCCGGATCCATCGACGCTGTACGGCGGCTCATACAGCTCGGACGACCTGCGCTGGTGGGCTGATCGGATCCGGGAATGGGAGCAGCAAGGCCGTGACGTGCTTGTCTACTTCAACAACGACGGGGCAGGTCACGCGGTGCGCAACGCCTGGGAGCTGCGCGCACTCCTGGGGCAGTGACCGGATGATCCTTGCCACAATTCGTACCGCCGCCGGCGACAGCGGTTACTGCACAGACGTAAACGGGTAAAGGGCAGGGCATGGCAAACGTCAACGTGTCCGTGTCCTCCGAGCTCTCCCCCCGGCAGGCGTGGCCACTGGCCGCCAATCTGAACCGCTTCGACGAGTGGCTGACCATCTTTGCCGGCTGGAAAGGCCCCGTGCCCGACGTCGTCGAAAAGGGCACCAAGGTGTCTTCGCTGATCAAGGTCAAGGGCTTCCGCAATGTAATCCACTGGGAGGTAACGGGTTTCGATCTGCTGAAGAGAATCGAGATGCGCGGCACCGGTCGCGGCGGGGTGCATATCGCGCTCACCATGACCATCACCGACAACAAGCCGGGTTCGACGTTTCACTTGTTGGCCGAGTTGACCGGTGGATTGTTGAACGGCCCGGTGGGCGGACTGGTCGCCAAGGTTCTGGAGTCCGATGTCCGCCGGTCGGTGGAGAATCTGGCTGCGCTGCCGGTTGCCGAGCCGGTGTGAGCCCGGTCAGCTGTTGCGCAGCTTGTCGACCAGCTTGGCTTTGTTGAGCCCCGAGTAGCCTGACAAGCCTAGTTCTTTGGCTCGCTTTCGCAGTTCGGTCACCGTCCAGTCGTCGTAGGAGCCGGACTTCCCGCCTTTCTTGGCCACCTTCGACGTGCCGCGGGCCGCTGCGGCATTGGAGATCCGTGCCGACTTCTGCTTCGAATTGCCTTCCTTGCGCAGGTCTTCGTAGAGTTTTTCGTTTTTGATCGATGAGTTGGGCATCATGACCCCTTTCGCCGAGCACCTGGTTCTCGCGAAAGAATGCCCACACCGCGGATGGGTCTAACGCGCCCAACCGGCACCGATTCACAAACCACCGCGACGCTAGGGCGCCGGCGGTTGTTTGTCCCCAAACCGCATGCCCAGCGGAAGCGCCAGCCAGAACGCGGCGAACGCCACGGCTGCGCATCCCCCGGCGACCACTGCGGCGGTCCGGCCGGCCACCGCGTCGAAGATCACGGTGGTGACTCCGGCCAAGGCCAACCCCAGCAGCAGCAATCCACCGATGGCGAACCGGTGTGCGGCGGACACCAGCGCGTCGAGCCGATGCCGACGGAACAGGAATCGGTGCATGCCGACCGGCGCTACCAGCAGCACGGTGGAGGCCACCGACAAGCCCACGGTCACCAGGTACACCACCCGCATGTCATGGTCGAGGATGTCGAAGCGCTGCTGAAACGGCAGCGTCAGCAGAAATCCAGTGAGCAACTGCACGCCGGTCTGCACTACCCGCAGTTCCTGCAACAGGCTCGACCAGTTTCGATCCAGGCGTTCGGTTTTGGTCTCCGACCGAGCCGCCCGGTCCCAGTTCTGATCCTGCTCGGGATGGTCGACATCCATGATCGCCATCATCGCATTGGCCGGCCAACATCAGACCGTGAATCGTCTACGACCGGTCCGGCTGGTCGAAAGTGACCTCGATGTTCTCGAAGCCCTTGGCCTGCTGGGCTTTTGCCAGCCCCGTGTAGGTTTCCCGGTCGGCCGGAGTCAACGTGACATCGTCGGAGAAGGGCGTCAACAACGCTCGGGGGTGCAGCTTGCGCACACGGACCGCATCGATCTCCGCGCACACCACCAGACTCACCGAGACCAGATACAGAAACGCCAACAACCCCAGCACCAGGGCGAACACACTGTTGGTGGCGTTCGCGGTGCCGATCACGTGGGCGACGTAGCCGGCGCCGAACCACTGCAACAACTGCCACAGCACCGCGGCGATGATGGAGCCGGGCAGAACCTGGGCCACGGTCAGATCGCGCGCGGTACTCAACCGGAACGCGACCACACACACGGCGGTGTTGACGATCAGCGCGGCCACCACCACACCGACTTTCGCCACCGGGCTGAGCAGACCCGAGACGTGTCCGCCCGCCGAAATCGCCGTGGTGGCAACGACGGCGGTACCCAGCACCGCCAGGAGCATCAGGGTCCGCAACCGCGACAGGATCGGATTGGCCCGCTTGTGCACCGGGACGGCCCAGATGGTGTCCATCGCGTTCTGCATGGCCTGCCCGACGCCGAGGCCACCGTAGATTGCCCCGGCGATGCCGATGGTCACCGCGGGAATGCCGCCGCTGAGCTGACGCGGTTCGGCCAGCTGATCACCGATGACCGGGAGCTGACTCACCGCGGAATGCAGAATCTGCTGCTGGAGCTCCGGATTGCCCGCGAGCACCACCCCGGCGATCGTGGTGAACAGCAGCAACAGCGGAAACAGCGAGACGAAGGCGTAGTAGGTGATCAGTGCGGCCAGGTAGCCACCCTGGTCGTCGACGTACTTGTAGACCACCGCCAGCACAAACCCGGCCTTGCGGTTGCGCTGCTGAAGTCTGTCCAGCCAGTCGATCATCGGCCTACCCGTAGTGGTCGGGGCGCACAGCTGTGCCCATATTGGCCTGCGTGTTCCCGTCCCCCGCCGAAAATATGCAGGTGAAGGGCCACGACTGCGGCACAGCGCAGCCGGCCCCGGCGATCGGCGTCAGGAACCAAACCGGATGGCCGCCGAAACGGCTTGTGGCGCTTCCGATTGCGGGAAATGACCGATCCCCGCAAGTCGGTGGACCTGGGCATCCGGCAACAAGACAGTCGCCTTCTCCAGCACCCGGCGGCCGGAGACCGGGTCATCGAGTCCCCAGATCAGGCGCACCGGGCCGGCCCAGCGGGCCAACGCCGCCTCCCACCTCGCGTGGTGGACCGCGCGTTCCGCGTTGTACCGGATGTGCAGGTGAGCCAGTTTGTGGCCGTCTTTCCGCGCGATGCCCCACCACAGGTCGTCGAACTCGGCATCGGCGAGCTTGGGCCCGCGCAGTGCGTCGAGGGCGGACCGCAACCGACCCGCGCTGACCCGGCCGGCCAGCAGCTTGCCGATCACCGGCAGGATCAGCAGCTTCTGCAGCCGGGTCGGCCGGTATGCGCTGTAGACGATGCCGCAGTTGAGGATGACGAGATCGGCGATCTGCACGCTGGTTCGGCCCGCCAGCACACGATCGAGGAGTTCCTGACCCACGATGCCGCCGTAGTCGTGCACCACCAGGCGCACCGGACCCAGCTCAAGGTGCGCCGCCAAATCTTCGACGATGTCGGCCGATTCGGCCACGGAGTACTCATAGGGATTCGGTTTGTCCGAGGCGCCGTAGCCGAGAAAGTCCAGTGTGATGACGTCGTGGTCGACCGCCAGATCCTCGGCCACCTCGGCATAGTCGAAGGACCAGGTGGGAAAGCCGTGCAGTAACAGGACGGTGGGTCCCGCTCCCCTGCGGCGGAACGCGATGCGGTGCCCCCGGCGACTGATCAGGGTTTCGCACTGGTCGATCCATTCCTGCGCCCGCGGGATAACGGTCATGCCCAATCACCCTCGATTCAATAACGGATCGAAATACAGTTGTGTATCAGAATGCAAGTGTGTCAGGCTGGTGTCAAGCGAAGAACAGGAGATCTCCGGGTGCCTCGGTTGACGCGCATCGAGCAGCGGGCGCTCACCCGCCAGCGGCTCATCGAAGCAGCCGGTCGCGTGTTCTGCCGGATGGGTTTCGAGGCCGCACCGATCGACGTCATCGCCGAAGAAGCCGGGTTCTCCCGGGGCGCCTTCTACTCGAACTTCGAGTCGAAGGACGAGTTGTTCCTCGAGCTCATCGGTCATCACCTCGACTCCGAGGTCGAGACGCTCAGTCACGCCCTGGACCGCATCAAGTCGGCAGAAGATCTGGCGCCTGCCATCGAGCGCCGTTATCGCGTGCTCGGCCGGGACGACAGCTGGTGCCTGTTGACCACCGAGTTTCAGCTGTACGCTCTGCGCGGCGGGCTCAAAGCGGATCAGTTCGGCGAGCTCTATGAGACCTACCGCCGACGCCTCGGCGAGCTGATCGGCTTTCATTTCGACCGGCTGGGGATCGAATCCAGCCTCACCCCATACGAATTCGGCGTTTCCCAGATCGCGCTATCCCACGGGCTGGCGCTGCAACGCGCCGCGAACCGAGCGCTCAAAGACACACTGCCCGCGCGCGCCCTGGCCACCTTCGTCCGTGGTGCCATCGCCGGGAGCCGTTGACCGAGCACCTGGGAGCGGTAAAGGTCTCGTGATCGCGTCGCCGCCGGTAACTTTGGCTGATGTCTCCTGCGCCGGAAGGAAAACGCGATGCCTGACGCAACCAACGACGAGGTCCCGACCTACACCGATGTTCCGGTGGGGATCACCGCCCACGGATCACGCAGCGAGTTCGACAGTCTCGGCGCTGTCGACGTGCCCGCAGACCGGTACTGGGGTGCGCAGACGCAGCGCTCGCTGACCCACTTCTCCATCGGCAACGACCATATGCCGATCGAGGTCTACCACGCCTACGGCCTGGTGAAGAAGGCCTGTGCACTGGTCAACGAACGGGCCGGCCGGTTGGCGGACTGGCGGGCCAAGGTGATCGTCCAGGCCGCCGACGAGGCGATCGCCGGACAACTGGACGCAGAATTCCCCCTGTTCGTCTGGCAGACCGGTTCGGGCACGCAGAGCAATATGAACGTCAACGAGGTGCTCTCCAATCGCGCCATCCAACTCCTCGGCGGCGAACTCGGCAGCCAGCAACCCGTCGGCCCCAATGACCACGTGAACATGGGCCAGAGCAGTAACGACACCTTCCCCACCGCCATGCATATCGCCGCGGTCACCGAGATCGACGATCGGCTGATCCCCAAAGTGCAGGCGCTGCAGAGCGAGATCGACGCCAAGGCCACACAGTGGGCCGACGTCGTGAAGATCGGCCGCACCCACCTCGAGGACGCCGTGCCCCTCACGGTGGGACAGGAATGGTCCGGTTATGCCGCGCAGTTGCAGGCGTGCATCGACGATGTCCGGCACGCCCGCGCCGGGCTGCTGGAACTGGCGGTCGGTGGCACCGCCGTCGGGACGGGGTTGAATGCGCCGGCCGGTTTCAGCGCGGAGGTCGCAGCGGAGTTGGCAAAATTGACTGGCACGCCATACGTTACGGCCCCCAACAAGTTCGCCGCGCTGGGGTCACTGGATCCGATGGTGCGCGCGCATGCCGCGCTGCGCGGACTCGCGGTGGCGCTGATGAAGATCGCCAACGACATGCGGTGGCTGGCGTCCGGGCCACGGTGCGGATTGGGCGAACTGCTGCTGCCCGCCAACGAACCGGGGTCGTCGATCATGCCGGGCAAGGTGAACCCCACTCAGTGTGAGGCGCTGGTGATGATCGCCATCCAGGTGATGGGCAACGACACCGCGGTGTCGGTGGCCGGCTCGCAGGGCAACTTCGAGCTCAACGCGATGCGCCCGGTGATCATCAACAACTTCCTGCACTCGGCCCGGATCCTGGGCGACGGCTGCAAGAAGTTCCTCGAATACTCCGTGCGCGGAACGGCGTTGAACACCGAACGGATCGAGAAGTACGTCTCGGAGAGCCTGATGCTGGTGACGTCGCTGAGTCCGGTGATCGGCTACCAGAACGCCGCGCACATCGCCGAGGACGCCCTGGCCAAGGGCACGACACTGCGCGAGGCCGCGGTGGCGTCCGGTCACGTCACCGCCGAGCAGTTCGATGCCAACGTCAACCCGCGCGATATGGTCGGCAACGGCGCCGGCGGCGCTTGATGGGCGAGGGCGAACGCGCCGACTCGTCAGAGGCCGCAATCGACCTGGTGCTCGACGCCGCCGTCCTGCTCCACGTCAACGGCCAGTCCACCGCGATGACGGTGACCGCCGTCGACCGGTTGAACACCGGGCTGAGCACCACCAGCACCCTGATTCCGTCGTGGGCATCACTGTTCCTGGTGGGACCGCATACGGCCACCCGGGTGGCGGCGGTGTCGCCGACCGGTATCAGCATGCGCCGGGTGGCCGCGGCGATGGCGGTCATCGACCGTGCCCAGGACGGGCCACTCGATCGTGACGAGGTCCGGCGCGCAGTGACTGCAGCGCAACAGGAATCGGTCTCGAACACGGTGCTGTTCAGCGTCGCCTGTGCCACCGGTGCGGGTGCGCTCGCCGTAATATTCGGGGCGCACCATCCCCTGACCGTGCTGGTGGCCGCGGTCAGTGCTGCGCTGGGTGGCCTGGTGCGACGCGGCCTGGGCCGCCTCGGAGCCGGCATCCTCTCCCAGGCCTTCGCCGCCGCCCTGATCGCCGGCCTGATCGGAGTCATCGCCGCGCGACTTGGCGTCGACGACGCGTTGGGGCTGGTGGTGCTCTGCCCCGCCATGGTGCTGGTGCCCGGTCCACACATTCTCAACGGCGCCCTGGACATCCTGGGATTGCGGCTGACCTTGGGGATTGCCCGCCTCGGCTACGCCACGGTGATCCTGGCCGCGGTCGCCGCCGGGTTGATCCTGGGGCTGGCCGCTGACGGCCGCAATCTGGCTGTGGTGCAGAGCAGTTCGCCGGTGCCGCTCTACGTCGACGTCATCGCGGCAGGCATTGCCGCCGGCTCCTATCCTGTCTTCTTCTCCATGCCCTACCGGATGATCGGCTGGCCCATCGTGGTCGGAATGCTGTCTCACGCCGCGCACTGGGTAGCGCTGACGGTGTGGCATGTCGATGTCGCCACCGCCGCGCTCATCTCATGCCTGATCGCAGGTTCCCTGCTGGTCCCGATCTCGCACTACCTGCGAATGCCGTTCGCCGCCATCGGATTTGCCTCTGTCGTCGCACTGGTGCCCGGAGTGTATGTGTTCCGCATGCTCAGCGGGCTGGTGCAGTTCACCCGCATGCCGACCGCAGACCTGCTGACCTCGCTGACCTCCGACGGCGCCGTCGCTCTACTGGTCATCGCCGCGATGGCGATCGGGCTCTCGGTGCCCATGCACGCCTCGGCGGTGGTCACCGGCGCGATCGACAAGCGCCGGCCCGGCGCGGGTTCCCGCGCAGCCGCTTAGCGCGCGGCCGTCTTCGCCAACTGCGGATAGATGACCTCGAGGGGACCGGACAGCGCAGCCTTGATGCCCTGGCTACGCCAGTCTGCGGCGACCTCGTATTCCCCGGCGATCAGCGCGTCGTAGGCGATCCGCACGATATCGGCCGGGTTCTCCATGTTGTCGTCGGTGATCGCAGCGGTCATCGGGGTGTCGGTGTAGCCCAGATGCAGCCCCAGCACATGGGTGCCCTGCGCGGCGAGGTCCAGGCGCAGTGAGTTCGTCGCCGACCAGAACGCCGATTTCGACGCACTGTAGGCACCATGGCCCCCGGAGACCGGTTCGTTGGGGTCGCCCACGAACCAGCTCAGCACCGAGTGCACGTGCAAGAAGGACCCGCCGCCGTTGCGGCCGACCACCGGTGCGAACGTGCGTGCGACATCAAGTGCGCCAAAGAAATTGGTGTCGAAGGTACGACGAATCTCGCTCATCGGCAGATACATCAACCGGTCCGGCAGGAGGGAGATGGCAGCGTTGTTGACCACCACGGTGGTATCTGAGGCCGTTGCGGCCGCAGCGGCCACCGAGTCGCTGTCGGTGACATCGAGCTGCAATGGCACGACGCGGCTGTCGGGCCATGCGCGCGGGGTGCGCGCGGTGGCGTACACCTTCTTCGCACCGCGATCGAGTGCCTGCTGGACGAACTCGACTCCCAGGCCGCCATTGGCGCCGGTCACCAGGACCGTGGCCCCCTCGATTGCAGTGGACATGACCGAACCTCCTGAAAGTTGTGCCGGACGGTCGATGGACGGTTCCGGTGCTGACGATTCGAGGCTATGCCAGCTGACTTGTAAAATGCAATACAGATATCGCGTGGCGTCGATCACTCCTGACTTGTAGAATGCAACTGAGAGACAGGAGGGTGATGACCGACTCCAGTACGTCGACTTTCGAAGCCCCCACCGCCGTCTGCGCCATCGAGCGCACGCTGTCGGTGGTGGGCGAGCGTTGGTCGCTTCTGATTCTTCGGGAATCCTTCATGGGCATCACGCGATTCGCTGATTTCCAGAGCAGGCTCGGCATTGCCACGAACGTGCTCACCACCCGGCTCGACAAACTCGTCGCCGCCGGGGTGCTGACGAAAGACGACTACCAGCGGCCAGGGGAACGCGCCCGTCCCGAATATCACCTCACCGACACGGGCCGGGATCTGGCCGTGGTGCTCGGCGCACTGCAGCAGTGGGGTGACGCCTACCTCCCGCTGCCCGCGGGGCCGGTCAATCAGCGCTGCCACCGCCAGACCGGGAAACCCGTGGCCGTCAGCTTCGTCGACGAGCACGGAACCGCACTCGGCATCGACGAGGTCCGACTGGACGGGCCGATCCCCCGCTCACGCAAACGCTCTCGGCCCTAGCGGTGCGCGCCCACCGTGAACGCATGCTCTGCGAACTTGCCCTGACCCGTGGTCGCCAGGTCGGCGAGCATCTCACCCCACACCGGCGAGAACTTGAACCCGTTGCCGCTCAACGCGGTAGCGACCACCACCGCCCCGTCGGCGACGGTGTCGATGATCGGCATCTTGGTGGCCGTGAACGACTCTCCGTGCACTGACCATCGCGATGCCTCAGGCATCAGATCCGGAATCATCTTCTGAATCTCTTCGCCGGCCCATTTCAACTGTTCGCGGGTCAGGCTGGTGCCCCGCTCCGCCCAGTCGTCGACGAGTGGGAAATCGATATTGGGCGTGGCCTTGACGCTGTACCCGTCCAGTGTCGGGATGCCGAACGCGTGCACACCGTGCAGATCGCGCATGAAGCCGGGAAACTTGTCGGGCGTGAACATCTCGATGTGCCTGGGCATGAACCAGATCAGCGAGTAGGTGACCACTTTGACGACATCGGCCAGTTCGGGAAGCAGTCGCGTCGTCCATGGTCCGGCACACACCACCACCCGGTCGGCCCATACCTCACCGCTGGAAGTGACAACCCGCACCCCGTCCTTGCCCGGCTCGATGGCCAAAACCGTGGTGTCATAGCGTATTTCAGCTCCGTGAACGAGCGCCTGATCTGTTGCCGCCGCCACGGCCACCTCAGATCGCAGCGCCCCGCCGAGAGTGTCCAAAATGCCGATGTCGTTGTCTTCGACGTAGAACTGCGGGTACCGCGCGCGCAGTTCGTCGGCGTCGAGGGTCTGGTGCGGCAGGTCGTAGTCCTTGATGGAGCGCAGCGTGGACTCCAGATCGGGATGCCCCTCGGGCCCGACGCTCAACGCACCGACAGTCAGCAGCGGATCCTGTCCGTAGGCCGCGCCGAGCTTCTGCCACAGTTCCCGCGAGCGCAGCAGCGCGGGCGTGAAGACCTGGCCCTCTTTGGCCGCGACCCGGAACAGCCGTGACTCCCCGGCGTACGCGCCGTAGGTGTGCACCCTGCCGAACTGCTCGATACCCAGCACGTCGACACCGCGTTCGGCCAACTGCCACAACGCCATCGACCCCATCGACCCGAGCCCGACAACCACTATGTCCTTGCGGTCCCGATGATCCCTACGATCGGCGCTTGTCATGCCAGGACCGGCCTTTCCCATAGGTTGAGGCTCGTGCCGATGCCCTTTTCGACGGCCTTGCGGTACAACGTGGTGCCCCATGCGACATCTTCCACCGGCATGCCGCCGATGGACAGCAGCACGATCTCGTCGTCGTTGCGTCGTCCGACCGCGGCGCCGGCGACCACCGCGCCGAGGTCGATCAAGTCGTCGGCGGCCATCTTGCCGTCGTGGATCCAGTCGAGGTACTTGCAGCCGAGCAGCGAGACCCGATTGTGCGCGGGGTAGCCGAACTCGTCCACCCAGGCCTGATACATCCGGGTGTTGTCGGCGACCTTGCGTACATCGGGTGCCATCAGATCGTCGTCGACATTGCAGATCGACGGCATGCTCACGTAGGCACCGGGTTTGACCCATTCCCGCCGCAGCGTGGGATACGTCGCCGGATCACCGCCGGCCCCCGTCGTGCAGAAGGTGACGATGTCACTGTCGCGGACGGCGTCTTCGATGGTGTCCACCTCGGTGACCGTGGTGATCTGCGGTAGTTCCTCGTGCACCCAGGCGGCGAACGTGTCCGCACTCGGGCGGTCGCGGCCCTTGAACTTGACGGTGTCGACCTTGGGACAGGTCGCGACGAACGCCGCGAGCGAGGTCCGACCGATCACACCGGGCCCGACGAGCCCGACTGTCTGCGCATCCGGCCTGGCCAGGTGGCGGGCACCCACCCCGGGCACGGCACCGGTGCGGTAGGCCGAGAGCAGGTTCGCCGACATCAGTGCCAGCGGTGCTCCGGTGTCGGTATCGGTGAGCATGAAGACCAGGATCGATCGTGGCAGCCCCTTGGCCTGGTTGTCCAGATTCGACCCGTACCACTTGACGCCGGTGGTACCGAAGCCGCCACCGAGATACGCGGGCATGGCCATGAACCGGCGGTCGCTGGTGTTCTTGGGCATCGTCGGGAAGGGCGAGTCGTCGGGAAAGTTGATCCCGGCACCGTGAGAGTCATTGTTGGGACCCGCCATCCGGTAGTCACCGGCGTGCAGCAGTGCGAAGGTCTCTTCCATGGCGTCGACGCAGGCCGCCATATCGGTGACCCCGGCGGCGATCATCTCCGGCTCGGACAGGTACAGGAAGTCGATCTTGGTGTCGGACAAGGTGCCATCTCCAGCCGGGGCTCCGGCCGGGGGCCAGAGTCAACATTACGTTTGTAACGGTTCAAAGGTTACGTTTGTAATGTTGCGGCTATGGTCGCGTATGTTGAGATCGGGTTAACGCGCGGGGTGAAGGGGGACACAGACGTGCAGGTGAGTGACGCCCGCCCCGGCTACGGCAAAGGGCGTGCCGCGCTGGTCGCCGCGACAATCCGCATCGTCGCCGCACAAGGGGTGGGCAAATTGACCTATCGCGCCGTCGCCGCCGAGGCCGGGGTCACCCACGGCACTGTGCAACATCACTTCTCGAACCTGAACGAGTTACTCGAGGCGGCACTCGAATACTGTGTCGAGATCAGCCTGGCCGGCCCGGAATGCGCGACCGAAAGCGACCGGATCGATGATTTCGTTGCCACCCTTGGTGATTCGGTGCGGGCCACGCTCGATGAGCAGGTGTTCCAGTTCGAACTGGTCCTCGAATCGCGCCGACGGCCAGAGTTGCGTCCGTATGTCGACCGGTATTACGAGAACTACCGGGCCGCGATGCGCGCGACCTTGCGGCGGATCGGCCTGCCCGACGACCTCCATACCGCCGACGTCATCTTCTCTGCCCTCGACGGTCTCGTCTTTCGCGCCGTCACGCTGGGTGGCGGCGACCTCGACACCCTGGATGTCCAACTCGACCGACTGCGCGAAGTGCTGCACCAGCTCCACCGCGCGCAGGGTTGATCGCCTTTTAGAGCGCACAAGCCCATCAAGGTCTGATCACAGTTGGGCGGCGAAAACCGCACTGCGCGTTGCCACGTGCCACCATTGACCGGTGAGGCCTGCCCGGATCGCTTCCTGGTGTGTTGCTGCGGCGGTGATGACGTCCGCGGTGCAGACTGCGTCGACACCCTCGGCGCACGCCGAACCGTGCCCCGACGCCGAGGTGGTCTTCGCCCGCGGAACCACCGAGGCACCCGGTCCCGGCCCGACCGGCGACGCGTTCATCAACTCCCTGCGGTCCCGCCTCGGCACGAAGTCAGTCGGGGTCTACGCCATCGACTATCCCGCCACCACCGAATTCTCCACCGCCATCATCGGAATCACGGACGCGCGGGCCCATATCCTGGCCACCGCCGCGAACTGCCCGAAGACCAAGATGGTGCTCGGCGGGTTCTCCCAAGGCGCCGCGGTGATGGGCTTCGTGACCGCCGACGTTGTGCCCGAAGGAGTTTCGGCGGCGGACGTACCCCCACCGATGCCACCGGAGATCGCCGATCACGTCGCCGCCGTCGCCCTGTTCGGAAAGCCGTCACCCCGATTCATGAGGGTGATCAGCGACCCCCAGATCACCATCGGGGCGCCGTATGTCGCCAAGACCGTCGACCTGTGTGTCGACAACGATCTGGTCTGCGATCCCCATGGGTCGAGCTTCTCGGTACACAACGAATACGACTCGACCGGCATGGTGGACCAGGGCGCGGCGTTCGCCGCGAATCAGCTGCAGGCAGGTTGGGCGGCAGACGCCTTGGCGGCCGCAACAGGAACACCACCGGGACCCGCGCCACCCCCAGTGGATCTGGCTGAACATCTACCGGCCGGGACGCTGGCCCCTCCGGGGCCGGCAATCGACCCCGTCACCTAGTTCTGGCGCAACCCGCGGGTCAACGTCCGGATCGACTCGATCTCGCTGTCCCGATACGGCCGACCATCGGGCTGCAGTAGGTCATGGAACCACGGTTCTGGCGGGTGGGCATATGGATGATCCCAGGAATCCCACGGCAGAATCGTCTGGGTTTTGCCCGATACCAGACCCCAGTTGAAGGCACCGACGTTGCGGCGTTTGGCAATTGGCAGAATCCCCTCGACGGTGCTGCCGAGGGGCCGGGCCATGTACTCGGTGCACAGGATCGGCCGCCCCTGTGGAGCCAGTTCGACGATACGGGCCTCGAACTCCGGCGGTCCGGCATACGAGTGGAAGGTGATGATGTCGGAATTGTCCAATTGGATACCACTGATCGGGCTGCGCCGAACGGGATCCCCCCAGACCCCGTCCCAGACCGCGCTGGTCAACGGTTGCACCGGATCAACCGACCGGGCCCAGCGAAAGACCTGTGGCAGCAGCGCCGCGACGAGTGCCACCTTGTCCTGCCGTTCGACCTTGCGGTAGGCGTCGGCAGGATTGTCCGGCTCGTTCCACAGATCCCAGCCCAGCACGCGGTCGTCATCGCGGAACTGACTCAACACCCCGGTGACGTAGTCCTGCAGCACGCCGCTGTACCGGCGGTCATCGAGATGGGCCGCACCCGGGCTCTGCACCCAACCGGAATTGTGCACACCGGGCCTCGGCGCACGCTGCGGGCCCGGCTTCGGCAACGGATCCCAGCAGGAGTCGAACAACACGAACAGGGGTTTGATGCCGCGCTTGGCCGC
>JBEVHL010000018.1:0-2889 GCA_040511255.1 Mycobacterium sp.
TTTTCGTCGGCCGGCAGCGATGGCGGATAGGACCACGCGCTGGCGGGGAAGTAGGACAGGTAGTGACGGACCGCGTCGAGCACAGCGGTGTCGTCGTCGGCGAGGTTGTGGATCACCCCGCTGGCGATGGCGACCTTGGGCCCACCCAGCTCTTCTTTCGAAATCTCTTCGCCAGTGGCCTCTTTGACGACAGGTGGCCCGGCGGTGAAGATGGCACCCTGGGCGCTCAAGATCCCGAAATCGCATACCGGGGCCACCAGCGCGCCGTGCCCGGCGGAGGGTCCCAGCACGGCAGCCACGGTGGGCACCCGGCCCGAACATTTCGCCTGGGCGATCAGGTCGGTCGGCGAGCGGCCACTGTGCTTACCGGGCCGAAAGCCCGCGCCTTCCAGAATCATCACCAGGGGGATCTTGTTCCGCACCGCCAACTCCGCGATGCGATGACGCTTGGAGTTGCTGCCAGATCCGATGGTGCCTGCCACCGTGGTGAAATCCTCGGCACCGATCATCACCGGCCCACCGTTGACATGGCCTGAGCCGACGACGATTCCGTCGGCGGCCACCTCGCCACCCACCAGCGTCCCGAGTTCGCGAAAGCTGCCTGCATCGACCAGCCGGTCGATGCGAGCCCTGGCATCGAGCTTGCCTTTGCCGCGGTGCGCGGCCAGCCGGTCCGGTCCGCCCATGGCGAAGGACCGCTGTCGCCGTCGTTCCAGATCGGCGAGGGTGTCCGCCCAATCGTCGGCATTGACCATGCGCTGGAGCGTATCGGTTCGGCGGGCGTTGACCATACTGAATTGCTTACTGTAGCGTCACCCAATATGGCCGGTGCGTCGACTGGGCTCAAGATAGACCGCGGAATCCCCAGCCAACTGGACCGCGTTCCCGCGGTGGCGCGCGACCTCGACCAGACGGGCTACGACGGCTGCTGGACGGGCGAGATCAATCACGATCCGTTCCTGCCGATGCTGCTGGCGGCCGAGCACACCAGCCGCATCGAACTGGGCACCAGCATCGCCGTCGCGTTCGCGCGGAATCCGATGACGGTGGCACACCTGGGCTGGGATCTGCAGTCGTACTCCGGCGGCCGGTTCATCCTGGGCCTCGGCACGCAGGTGCAGGCCCACATCGAAAAGCGTTTCGGCATGCCGTGGAGCCATCCGGTGCGCAGAATGCGGGAATTCGTTGCGGCGCTTGGCGAGATCTGGTCGTGCTGGAACACCGGGGACCGACTTCGGTTCGAGGGCGAGTTCTACACCCACAAGCTGATGACGCCGATGTTCACGCCAGAACCTTCGACGGTGCCACCGCCGCGGATCTATCTTGCCGCCGTGGGCGAAGCGATGACGGAGATGTGTGGCGAGGTGGCCGACGGGCTGTTGGCCCACGCATTCACCACCCGTCGTTATCTCGACGAAGTGACCATGCCCGCGGTGCTGCGGGGTCTGGCGCGCAGCGGTCGGTCCCGGGCTGAGCTGGCGGTGTCCAGCCCGGTGTTCGTCGTCACCGGCCGTGACGAGGCGGAGATGGCCACGGCCGCCGACGCTTTCCGCAAGCAGATCGCGTTCTACGCCTCGACGCCGGCCTACCGCCGCGTGCTGGATCTGCACGGTTGGGGCGACCTGCAGCCCGAATTGCGTCGGTTGTCCATCGAAGGCGACTGGGACGGGATGAGCGCGCTGATCGACGACGAGGTATTGGCGGCATTCGCCGTCGTGGCCCCGGTGGACCGCGTTGCGACCGCACTCGCCGATCGGTGCGCGGGGGTGATCGACCGGGTGCTGCCCGGGTTCCCCGCGGGCACCGCCGAGCCGGTGATCGCCGAAGTACTGGACGACCTTCGTCGGCACCGCTAGAAAGGGGCACTCGTCATGGACAGGATCCACGGTAGGACGATCGCCATCACCGGTGCGGCCCGAGGCATCGGATACGCCACGGCCAAAGCACTTCTCGGCCGGGGGGCCAGGGTGGTGATCGGGGACCGGGACGTGCCGGTGCTGGAATCAGCGGTCAGCACGCTCGCTGGTGCCGGGCTGGTGTCGGGTCATCCGCTCGACGTCGCCGACCGCGCGTCCTTCGAGACGTTCCTGGCCAAGGCCCGCGCCGATGGCGGCGGGCACATCGACGTGCTGATCAACAACGCCGGCGTGATGCCGGTCGGCCCCTTCCTGGAGCAGTCGCAGCAAGCCATCCGCACCTCGATCGAGGTGAACTTCTACGGCGTCCTCAACGGATGCCAGCTGGTGCTGCCGGAGATGGTCAAGCGACGCAGCGGTCACATCATCAACATCGCCTCGCTGGCCGGCGTCATCGCCGTTCCGGGCCAGGTGGTCTACGCCGGCACCAAGTTCGCCGTGGTGGGTCTGTCCACGGCGCTGGCCGATGAGTTCGCGGCGGACGGCGTCGAGGTCAGCATCGTCATGCCGCCGTTCACCAAAACCGAGCTGATTGCCGGGACCAGGGAGACTGCGTCCAGCAAACCGGTCGCACCGGAGGTGATCGCCTCGGCGATCGTCGACGTGCTCGACAGGCCGAAAACCGTTGTCGCGGTGCCGCGTCCGATGCGGTTCATCGCGCCTGCGCTGACCCTGCTCGGCCCACGCGGGCGACGCTGGCTCAACCGGCGCACCGGCGCCGACCGGCTGTTCCTCGACCTGGATGTGGCCGCGCGGCGCGCGTACGAAGAGCGTGCGCAGGCCGCACTCGGCGTCCTCGGCAACGAGTAGCTGTTCGTGGATCCTGGCCTCTGAGAATCAATACTGTATCTATTACCGGAGTTGCTACAGTTAGCGACATGTCCAATCTGACCATCGACAATGCCGCCACGGTGTTGGCCGATCCCACGGCATACGCGGATGAACCCCGGCTGCATGCGGCGTTGACGCAGCT
>JBEVHL010000019.1:0-5649 GCA_040511255.1 Mycobacterium sp.
GGCGGGCAGCTACGGCAAGGACACCCGCGGCATCATCCGGGTGCACCAGTTCGACAAGGTCGAAGCCTTCGTCTACTGCAAGCCCGAAGACGCCGAGGCCGAGCACCTGCGGCTGCTCGGCTGGCAGCGAGAGATGTTGGCCCGTATCGACGTTCCCTACCGGGTCATCGATACCGCCGCGGGCGATCTGGGGTCGTCAGCCGCCAGGAAGTTCGACTGCGAGGCCTGGGTGCCCACGCAGCAGACCTACCGCGAGCTGACGTCGTCGTCGAACTGCAGCACGTTCCAGGCGCGGCGGCTGGCCACCCGCTACCGCGACGAGAACGGCAAGCCCCAGATCGCCGCCACCCTCAACGGCACCCTGGGCACCACCCGCTGGTTGGTGGCGATCTTGGAGAACCATCAACAGCCCGACGGCAGCGTGCGTGTGCCCGAAGCGCTGGTCCCCTACGTCGGCACGGAGGTGCTGGAGCCATGATCGATCTCGAACTCGACGAGCTGCGTTCCTGGTTCGGCTTCGGAGTGGCCGGTAATTTCGCCGGGCATCTCGAACAGGCCGGTGAGGCAGCGGATTTCGTCAACGTGACCTCGGAAGGTGTTGCGCCCAAAGGCATCTTCCCGTGGTACGCCCCCGGCTCGGACAGCTTCCTCGGGGAGTTCCCGCTGTCCCAGGACGCCGTCGTGCTCCCCGAAAGCGACGAGCCGCTGAACCTGCAGATCGAACCCGAGGTCGGGTTGGCCTGCCGGGTGGTCTGGTCCGGTGACACCGTCGCCTCGCTGGCACCGTTCGCGCTCGGCGCCTTCAACGACTGCTCGATCCGCCGACCCGGCGCACCGAAGATCAGCCACAAGAAGAACTGGGGTCCCGCGTCGAAGGGGGTGGCGCCGCAGTTCTTCGATATCAGCGATCTGACACCCGACGGCCCGACTGCGACCCTGCGCCTGGTCTGCCACCTGCAGGCCGCCGACGGCGAGCTGCACGAGTACGGCGTCGACAGCCCGCTGCTGGGTTATTCGTACTACGGCGAGGTGCTGCTGGACTGGATCGTGGAGCGGCTGGCCAACCAGAAAGGTTCTGCGGAAACGCCTTTGGAAGACGTCGGCGCCCTGATGGTGGCGTCCGGGCATCCTGAGCACGTGCTGATCGGTATCGGCGCGACGCGCTACACCCCGCTGGGGGAATCGACGTTCCTCAAGCCCGGCGACGAGGCGATCGTCCGGGTGTACGACACCGAGTCTTCTGCATTCTCTGAACTGCGGCAGAAGGTTTCGTCCCGCTGAAGGTGGAGGTCCGATGACGACGACAGTGACGCAACTGTGGCGCTTCCCGGTGAAGTCGATGGGCGGGCACGTCGTCGATGAGGTGCGGGTCGATCGCCGCGGGGTGCACGCCGACCGGCTGTGGGCCGTGCGCGATCTCGACCACGACATCACCGCGACCGCCCGCAAGATCCCGGCCCTGCTGGGGTGCACGGCCCGTTACGCCTCGGAGCCCGGGCCTGATGCCGGGCCGGGCAACGTACCGCCGGTCATCGTCACCTTTCCGGACGGCACCGAGGTCGCCAGCGGTGATCCGTCGGTGCACGCGAAGCTCTCCGAGCTGGTTGGGCGCCCAGTGCGGCTCACCGCACTGCCGCCGGCCTCCGACACCAGTCAGCACAAGTTGTCGCCCAAGCAGACCAAGGCGTCGTTCTCGGCGGCAGAGGTCCGCCGGGATTTCGGCCTGACACCCACCGATGCTCTGCCTGACACCTCGGTGTTCACCACCAAGCAGGTGCTGACCCTGGCCCGATATTCCACGCCGCCAGGCACTTTCGTCGACTTGAGTCCCGTGCACCTGTTGAGCACGACCAGTCTGGCCTCACTGTCGGCCGACGGGGACGGGTACGACGTGCGACGGTTCCGGCCGAACGTGCTGGTGCAGATCGATGATCCGGCGTCGGAGTTTCCCGAATCTGCCTGGGTCACTGCGACATTGGAGATCGGCACGGCCACCATGCGGGTCACCGTGCCCACCATCCGGTGTGTGGTGCCGACCCGGCCCCAGCCCGGTCTGGAACTGGACCGGGCACTGACCCGGCGTCTCGCCGAACGGACCGACCGCTTCCTCGGCGTGTATGCCGACGTGGTGCGGCCCGGGGTGCTGCGAGTGGGCGATGAGCTCCGCGTGGTGCCGGCGTCACCGCCAGGCGTCGCGCGCCGGACTGCCGCGGCAGCCGGGCGGGCGGTCATGCGACAGGGCCAGCGGCTTCTCGAGGCGACGGTATTGCGCGAGCGGGACTAGCGGGTGGGTGATGACGAGCCGCAGTAGCTCATCAAACGATGACCGCCGACTGCAGCTCCAAAGGGGCGTACGTCAACAGGTAACTCGCCAACGTAGGCGCCGCGACGCTCTCCACCCCGGCTCGAATCGCCTACAAGAACTACCTTTTCAGCGACGGAGACGTCCACCGCCCCGACCACGAAATTACTAGCAGTACACGGGAATTGCTATGACCAAATCAAACCCTGAGCAGTGCGGTGCACACCAGGCAATCAGCGTCGCTGTCTTGCCGACGGTTGTTGCCCTCGTCATGGCCGGGTGTGCCAATAGTGGTGACACATCAGCTGAGGCGTCAACGTCAACGTCGCCGTTGGTGGCCGCATTGTCGGCGACGGTTGCCCCGCTGAGGACGACTGCGCCGGAGGCTCCGATGCTGCAACATCCTGATGGTCTTTGGCCTGTGGTGGCCGCGCTGTCGTCTGCGGTACCACTCACCCCGGCCACCTTCGGGGCGAAGCTGCGCACGCCGGTCACGGGGACGGGCTACGACGAGTACACGTCGGTGTGGGCAGGCAGTCCTATTAGCCTGGCAGACGGAGTCGTGGTGACCTCTAGTGAGCTTCGAGCCGATTCCGGCGGCGAATGGGGTGAACACGGCCTGGCTACCTTCGACGTCGCCGGCCGCTGCGTCGGCGTTGACGAAATCAAGAGCAACCACCCCAACGCCCGATTCACCGGTGGACCCGAAGACCTCGGTGGTGGACCACCGCCGAGCTGGTCTAGCCCGCAACCGTGGGGAACGCTGCACTTCACCCTAAACCGCACTCCTGCACCATGTCTCACCGAAGTCATCCTCACGGCGGAGCGAAGCTGATCTCGCCGACGAGTAGCGCGGCACCGTAACCTCATGGCGACCTCCGCCCCCCGCCGGGTTGCTCCACGACTGGTGGTTGTGTTTCATCAGGGAATGACGCGATCTGCCGACGACCTGGTGACCGAGTTCTGCGCCTTGTGGTCCAACCCGGACCCCGACGAGATTCTGAGCTACTTCACCGAGGACGGGGTCTATCACAACATGATGATGCCGCCCGCCGAGGGCCGCGCGGCCCTGAAGGAATTCCTGATCGCCATGCTCGACGGATTCGAGGGCATCGACTTCACCGTGCACCGGCAATTCAGCCAGGGCAACGTCGTCATGACCGAACGCACCGACGTGATGCGCCGCACCGATGGCGGACGACTCGAGCTACCCGTGATGGGCACCTTCGAAGTGCGCGACGGGCAGATCGCGGCCTGGCGGGACTACTTCGACCAGGGGACGGTCATGAGGGGGCTGGGCACCGCGTACTAGATTTCAATCGCCGTGTCGCGGGTGAGCCAGCGAAACTTATTGCGGGTAACCGAAACTCCAGCCCCGGTAGAGCCACTTCTTGCCCACGTTGGGGGTGGGCAGGATCTGGATGTTGTGCCGGTCGCCCCACCCCCGCGACAACCCTTGCACGCCACCGGAGACATAGGTGCCGTCTCCGCGGGCGAGGTCGATGTGGGGGCCGTCGGAACCCCTGCTGAATACGAGTGCGCCCCGCGGCGGATTCATGTCGGTGTGAATCTGACCTTGCGAGAGCAGGGTTTGGTACATGGTCTCCGACGCGCCGTCCCAGCCGTATTTTGCCTGCGAAACGTCGTAGGCAAAGGCCACCAGAGCCTCACAGCCATACGCGCCGAACCGGTCTGAGCCGAGGATGCTCTCAGCTCTGGCGACCGCCGCATCGGCGCCGGGAATCAACACCGGAACCGGCGGCGGCGGTGGGAGCGGCGGTTCAGGATCAGCCCGGGCGCTCGGCGCCAAGAGCAGCACGGCGGCCAGCAGAATGGCGGAAAGCGACTGACAGATTCGGGCTTTCAACTCGCATGGCTCCTGTTCCAGCGTCTGCTCCCAGGCAATCAGCCGCACTTGTTCATCGGTTCTACAGGTACTCATCGTGCGGCACTCGGCACGGGCGGGCAACCGGGGCAGCGGTCGACGGCTGATTCACATGCCGTTGGCCACCATCAGTCCCAGCAGGTCGTAGACCACCGTGGCCGCCGCCAGACAGGTGATCTCGGCGTGGTCGTAGGCCGGTGCGACCTCGACGACGTCCGCACCGACGATGTTCAGACCCGTCAGCGCACGCAGCATCCGAAGCAGCTCGCGGGCGGTGAGTCCGCCCGATTCGGGAGTACCGGTGCCGGGCGCGAACGCCGGGTCCAGCACGTCGATGTCGACGGAGAGATACACCGGGACATCGCCGACGCGCCTGCGGATGACGTCGACCGCGGCGGGCACTCCCATGACGTCGAGGTCGCCGGCGCGGATGATGCGGAACCCCATCCGGGCGTCGTCGTTGAGATCCATCCGGTCATAGATCGGACCGCGGATCCCGATGTGGATGGAATGGTCCTCGACCAGCAGACCTTCTTCGAAGGCGCGCCGGAAAATGGTGCCATGCGTGACCGGCGCCTTGAAGTAGGTATCCCAGGTGTCCAGATGAGCGTCGAAATGTACCAGCGCGACGGGTCCGTAAATCGACTGCAGCGCACGCAGATTTGGCAACGCGATTGTGTGGTCGCCGCCGATCGACACGACGCGGCGGTTGCGTTCGCCGATGATCTCGCGCACGCGGTCCTGAATCTGTGTGCAGGCCTCGGCGATGTCGTAGGGAGTTACCGCCACATCACCGGCGTCCACGATCTGGACTTCCTCCAGCGGCGCGACCCCCAGTTCCACGTGAAACCCTGGTCGCAGCGCACGCGCGGCCTGACGCACGCCGAGCGGACCGAACCGCGCACCGGGGCGATAGGACGTGCCGCCGTCGAACGGGATGCCGAGAATCGCGATGTCGTAGTCGCTGACCTCGTGGATATCGGCGATGCGCGCAAACGTGCCTTTGCCGGCGTAACGCGGCACCTGGGTGGCGGGGGTGGCGCCGATGATGGTTGGCTCGGCATCAGACAAGAGGTGGCCTTTCGTGGAAGAGATCTCGTGAGTATCGCAATCAACCGAGCCACGAGCCGGGCGAACACCGCCTCGCCAAGTCCGCAGCGCTACTGCGCCAGCACCTCGTCGAGCATCGCCAGAAACTCCGTGGGCCGCAACGGTGTACACGCCGGCTTCGGTCGCATCCCCGGCACGTCCAACGTCACCAGCGTCGACTTGATCGGACGCCAGACATCCAGCGGCAGCCAGCGGCGCAGATCTGAGCTGCCCCAGATCCGGAACCGCTGGGTCAGCATGCCGAGCGGTTCGGCCTTATAGCCGCGGATCGAGTTCACCGGGATGATCTTCGAGGTGCCCGACGGAAAGTGATAGCGCCGCAACGTGATCGCGTGACGGTCCAGCTGGATCA
>JBEVHL010000020.1:0-2945 GCA_040511255.1 Mycobacterium sp.
ATGCGTCGTACCTGGTGGACTACGCCGACGACATCGACCCGGCCTGGCTCGACGGGGTGACCACCATCGGTGTCACGTCCGGTGCGTCGGTGCCGGAGATTCTGGTCAAAGGCGTGCTGGAACGCCTGGCCGAGTACGGCTACGGGACGGTGCAGCCGGTCACCACGGCCAACGAAACCCTGGTGTTCTCACTGCCTCGCGAAATCCGCGCCGCCCGGCACTAGTCCGTTGCGATTTCGGCGCGCGCCCGACCGCTGAGCGTGCCTGAGCGCGCCGATGTCACTAGCTCTCGTAGCGCCAGTCGTCGAGGCTGTGCCGCGGGCGGGGCGGTCTGCGGTATTCGACGTTCTTGTCGCCGTCCTCGGCGTCTGATCCGCGATAGCGCACCTTCGACACCGGATGATGCGTGCCGTTCGTGCTGGTGCCCGGGGCGGGCCTGCGCCGCGGTGGCGGCTCGTACGGTTCGGCCGGGTCGTAGCGATCCGGGCGGCGGGTGGGCCGCTCGCGGGGCTCGACGCGATCCCGCGGGTCGCGCGCCTCACGGCGGTACTCGCGCGGCGGTGGGGTTCTGGCGTCGGGGTCGCGCGGGACCCTGGGGCGCCGGCGCGGGGGAGATGCGGGCTCGGCGGTTTCCCGATCGCGGTCCAGCCGCCTGCTGGCGCTCTGCCGGCTGGGGCGGTCACTGCGATCGTCCGGATCGAAGTCGCGCGTGCGTCGGGCGCGACGCGGTTCGGCTTCCGGGGCGTCGAGATCCTCGACGGGCGGGCGGGCATGCCGGGATCGGGTGGGTGCCGTTCGCTTGGTCGGCCGTTCACTGCGCCGCGACTTCGGTGCGGCGGCCGGACGGTCGATGCCGTGTTTGAGCGGTGCCGCCGCGGCCGCGTCGACGGTGGCTTCTTCGGCGTCGCCGGTTGGTCCACCGAACAGTGACGACACCTTCGCCTTCATGCCCGTGGCTGCACCGGCTTCCGGCTCTGCCTTCGGGGTGGCGATACCGGCACGCTTGGCCGCGCCGAAATACCAGCGCGCCATTCCGATCAGCAGCACCACCACCGTTGTCGAGAACATCAGCAGGAAGCGCTCGATCAACGGATAGCCACAGTTGATCAGGATGTCTTTGACGCCCTGAATCTCCGAGCGGTGAAACAGGTAGTACGACGACGGCACCGCCACGAACAGGATCAGCGGCGGCTGCACCACTGCGGTGAAGACGCCCGACTGGCGCACGGCCAACACGGCGGCCACGCAACCGAAGATGTAGAGGGCGGCGAAAACGCTGGTCAGCTCGTTTTTTCCGGAGCCGGCGTCATAGGCGAAACCCGCGGCGGTCAGCACCACAGCGATCAGCACGGCACCCCACCACGGCACGCCGGGGAGGTTGGGATGTGCGGAACGGTGGTCGGCGGGGACAGACGACCTCACCCGTTGTGCTGCTGACACAGGTAGACCGTACCGGCTCTGAGCGGGGGACGACTGGCAGCGGGGCGACCGGCGTGGCAGCCGCCGGGCGTGCCGTCTCCTAGACTCTTGACCCTGTGAGCCTCAACCTCGGAATCGTCGGTCTGCCCAACGTCGGTAAGTCGACGCTGTTCAATGCGCTCACGCGTAATGACGTGCTGGCCGCCAACTACCCGTTCGCGACGATCGAGCCCAACGAGGGTGTCGTACCGCTGCCGGATCCCCGGTTGGGCGAGCTGGCCAAGATGTTCGGCTCGGAGAAGCTGGTGCCTGCGCCGGTGACGTTCGTCGACATTGCCGGCATCGTGAAGGGCGCCTCGGAAGGGGCCGGGCTGGGCAACAAGTTCCTGGCCAACATCCGCGAATGCGATGCCATCTGCCAGGTGGTGCGGGTGTTCGCCGATGACGACGTGATCCACGTCGACGGCAAGGTCGACCCGAAGTCCGATATCGAGGTCATCGAGACCGAACTGATCCTGGCCGATCTGCAGACGTTGGAGAAGGCCGTGCCGCGGCTGGAGAAGGAAGCCAGGACCAACAAGGACCGCAAGGCAATTCACGCGGTCGCGGTCGAAGCCCAGGAGATTCTGAATCAGGGCACGACGCTGTTCGCCGCGGGTGCGAAGGTCGACTCGGCGCTGCTGCGGGAACTGAACCTGATGACGGTCAAGCCGTTCCTCTATGTCTTCAACGCTGACGAGTCCGTGCTCACCGACGCTGCCCGGGTGGCGGAGTTGCGCGCGATGGTGGCTCCTGCCGACGCGGTGTTCCTGGACGCGAAGATCGAAACGGAACTGCAGGAACTCGACGACGAGTCCGCCAACGAGCTGCTGGAGTCCATCGGGCAGACCGAGCGTGGCCTGGATGCGTTGGCGCGCGCCGGTTTTCACACGCTGAACCTGCAGACCTATTTGACGGCCGGGCCGAAAGAAGCCCGCGCGTGGACGATTCACAAGGGCGACACCGCGCCCAAGGCGGCCGGGGTGATCCACACCGATTTCGAGAAGGGCTTCATCAAGGCCGAAATCGTGTCGTTCGACGATCTGATGGCCGCCGGGTCGATAGCCGCGGCCAAGGCCGCGGGCAAGGTGCGGATCGAAGGCAAGGAGTACGTGATGGTCGACGGTGACGTGGTGGAGTTCCGCTTCAACGTCTAGGAGCAAGCGTTGACGGGGTCCCGGCAATTGATCGTATGGCTGAACGGCACTCACGGTGTTGGCAAGACGACGACGAGTCCGCTTGTCCAAGAGCTAATTCCAAATTCGCAAGTGTTCGACGCGGAGATGGTCGGCCAGATGCTCATGAATATTTACCCCGGCCTGCCCGACACGGATAACTTTCAGCACTGGCCGCCATGGCGGCCGCTGGTGGTTGAAACCGCTCGCCGACTCGTCGAATACACCGGTGGCCCGTTGATTGTGCCGATGGCTGTCTTGGTAGAGCAGTACTGGCGCGAAATCAGCAACGGTCTCGACGGCTACGGGGTG
>JBEVHL010000021.1:0-7905 GCA_040511255.1 Mycobacterium sp.
GCCGACTTGCCGTCCGGCGACATGAACATCTTCACGCCGCGCAGGAAGTCGGGGTTGGTGAACGCCTCCGGCGGCAGATAGAACAGGTCGTCGTTCTTGGCGTTGTCGAATGCCGTGCCCATCGCCAGTGCGGTGTCGTTGGACGCCTGCATCTGGTCGAGCAAGGCCTTCTGGTTGTTGTACGACGCCAGGGACAGGTCTCTGCTGGCCTTCATCGACGCGATCGTCTGCGGCAGAAGGGCAGTCAACTGTGGGGCGAGGTCCGCCAATTGGTCGGTGTTGCCCTGCACCGCTCCGGTCTGGTCGGTCACCTCGTCGATCCCGTCAAGGGAATCGAAGATGGATCTCGCGGCCTGACACAGAGGGATGTCGAAACAGTGTGGCTCCCAATAGAAGTAGTTGCGCAACGGCCGGAACTGATCGTCGAAGTCCGCGATGTGGTCGCGCAGTTCTTTGGTGGTGGCCAGCAGCTCCCGCGACTTCTCTGCGGAGTCCTGCGTCAACTGGGTCTGTTTGAGCGAGAGTGCGTACTGCTTCTCCAGGATGTCGATCGAGACATTCGTCGAATCGACCATTCGCTTGGTGTCTTCGAGCTGAGCCCGCTGGAAGGGCAGATTCATATTGGTGGTCTGGCCCGAAATGCTCGTCTGGAACGGAATTGAGCTGTGCTGGATCGGGATTCCGAGAGGCCTGGTGATGTTCTGCACCATCGCGATGCCCTGGGTGTGCATGACGTTGCGGGCCACTGCATTGAGGACCAGCATGTCGGCCGGGTTGCGCATGTCGTGGTCCGCCTCGACCATCAGGATGTCGGGGTTCATCCTGGCCTGGCTGAAATGCCGTTCAGCGGCGGCGAACCCGACGTTGACCGGGGCATCTTTGGGCAGATAGTACTGGTCGTTGTACGCCGGCTTGTAGCCGGGAATGGCCACCACGCCGATCAGCACGACGAACAGGCTGGCCACGAAAATCGGTCCGGGCCAACGCACTACCGCGGTGCCGACCTTCCGCCAGAACTTACTCTGGGGTGGCCTCTTGGACTCGTACATGCCGACCCTGGTGCCCAGGAACAGCACGGCAGGGCCGAGGGTGACCGCAATCAGCACCACGACGACCATGCCGATCGCTACCGGAGCGCCCATGGTGGAGAAGTACGGCAGCCGGCAGAAGCTCAGGCAGTAGGTCGCCCCGGCAATGGTCAGACCCGAGCCCACGATGACGGGGGCGACGGATTTGAAAGTGGCGTAATAGGAGTCGTCTTTGTCCAACCCCATACCGCGGTCCTCGCGGTACCGGCCGAAGATGAAGATGCCGTAATCGGTGGCGGCCGCGATCGCGAGCATGGTCAAAATGTTGCCCGCGAACGTCGTCAGGCCGAACACGTTGTTGATGGCCAGCACGGAGATGACGCCACGCGCAGTCAGCAGCGCGAGGAACGTCAAGAACAGCTGGACCAGCGTGGTCCTGATCGAGCGGTAGACGACAAGCAGCATCACCGCGATCGCGACCAGGGTGATCAACGTGATCTCAGCCAGGCTCGCGTTGCCGATGACGTGCAGATCGTCGGTCAGCGCCGCGGGGCCTGCCACGTACGCCTGAACGCCCGGCGGGGCCTTGGTCTCCTCGATCGCCTTGCGGGCGGCGTCGACGCCTTCGTTGGCCAGGGTCTGGCCCTGCTCGCCGGCCAGGTTGATCATCACGTACGACGCCTTGCCGTCCGAGCTCTGGGCGCCTGCCGCGGTCAGGGTGTCGCCCCAGAAATCCTGGATGTGCTGGAAATGCTCGGGATCCTGCTGGAGCTTACGGATGATCTCGTTGTAGTAGTCGTGGGCGTCGGGACCGAGGGGCTTGTCGCCCTCGATGACGATCATGATCGTGCTGTTGGAGTCGAATTCCTTGAAATTGGAACCCATTTGCTTCATCGCCACCATCGACGGCGCGTCTTCCGGCGCCATCGGAGCCGAGTGCAGCTCACCGACTACTTCCAGCTGGGGTGCGACGACGTTCACCACGACCGCGATGGCCACCCAGAACAGGATGATCGGCACGGCCAGGATGCGGAGCAGGTGGGGGACGACCGGGCGCTTCTGCCTGCCGGTGGTCGCGGCGGTTTCGGTGTCGGGGGGCGTGGCGTGTGTCATGCGGACTTCACCAGGCAGTAAGTCTGAGCGTTGATGCCATCGGCTGATTGCTCCTCACGAACGGCGCCGTTCACGGTCACCTTGCAGTGGATTTGGTCTCCGTCGGTTTGTGCCATCAGGCTGGCGCTGACCGTCGGCAATGTCGTCGACAAGGTGACCGACCAGGGCAGTGGGACGGTGACCGAGTAGACGTTGGCGTCCGGGTCGAAATAACTGATCAGTGCCGTCGAGCCCGGAGATCCGTCCACGTCGTACACCAGAATCTTCGGATTGAACTGGACGATCTCGACACCCTTGCCTGCGTTGGCATTCAGGTCCTCGGAGGCGAACATCTTGTGCAGCCGCGACACGACCAGGCCCGAGACGGCCAGCACGACGATGAGGACCAACGGGATCCACACCTTCTTCAGCCAGCGGCCCACCGGAAGTTTCTTCACTCGATTCCCTTGTCTGCTCGGGCGTCCGCATTCACCGAGAGGCGCTGCAGGATCGGAAAGGCCACCTCCGCGGAGAGCCACAACGCGTGCGCTTCCTCAGCGGTCAGCGTCGCCATCAGCTCCACCAGCCGTTCGCGGCGGAGTCGCTTGCGGTCGTCGATGACTTCCCGGCCGTGTGCCGTGATGCCGACCAGGCACGCGCGGCCGTCGTCGGGATCGGCCAGCCGGACCACCAGCTGCTGGCGTTCCAGTCGCTGAATCAGCTGGGTCATCGAGGGCTGGCTGACTCCTTCTTTGGCGGCCAGCAGAGTGAGCCGGATCGGCCCTTCGCGGCAGACCCGGTTCATCACGAAGGCCGCCGACGCGGTCAGCTCGGCGCGGTCGCTGAGAAAGCGCGCCGTGAGGTCCATCGCCTGGTCAACCAGTTCGCCGATGCACTCACTGGCGCCGTCATCGAGCGGCCGATTTTGCACTGCGTATCTATATCACACAGGCTATGTAGTCGCGATCTGAGACGAGCGTGAGTAGAGCCTGTGAATGCGCTGAGAGTTAGCCGCGCGCCAGCATGTTGTCCAGCGGTCGACAGCGGGCGACGACGATGCGTTGAGCGCCGTTGGCGACGGATCTGTAGCCGTATACATGCGTTGAGCTATGTAGTGACGGGGCACCGGCGACGAGATTGCGCGCACGGCTGTTAAATCCGCCGATCAACGACCCTGTGTGCAATATCGGCAGGTTGGCGGCGAGATTGCACTCAGGGTGGCGCGAAACGCGGTCAGCCGCGCGGAATTTCGCGGGCGATGCAATCGAGCAGCGCCGGGTAGCGCTTCGCTTCGGGGTGGCCGCCCGGCTTCCCGCTGCTGACCACGCCCGCCGCCAGGCTCCGCTCGGGGTCGGCCCAGACGGCGATGTCGACCAGGCCGGTATGGCCGAACGCCGCCGGCTCGTCGCGGCCGAACGGACCGAACCGTTTCGAGCCGAGCATGTAGCCGGTACCCCAGCGCATCGGCATCAACCCGGTCGCGACATCCGGTCGCAGCCGCCGAACCGGTCTGGTCGCGGCGTACAACGTCTCCGGCGCCATCACCCGCACTCCGTCCAATTCGCCTCCGCGACGCAGCATTTCGGCAAACCGGGACAGCTCGTCAGCCGTCGACACCGTGCTGGACGACGGCACCACGCTGGTCAGGAATTGCGGGGTGTTGGTGAACGGGATGAGCCGTTGCGTCGTTCCGCCGATCGCCAACTTGAAGGCGGCCGCCATCGGCGCGGGCAACGGTTTACCCGTCACGTAACTCAGCGCCACCAGCGGGACATCCTCGGGAGACACCCCGTAATTCGTCCAGCGGAACCCCAGCGGGTCGAGGATCTCCTCGGCGAGCACGGCCCTGATGTCCTTACCGGTGGCGGCCGAGACGATTTCGCGGACCAGCGGACCCCAGGTCAGCGCGTGGTAGATGTGCACAAGACCGGGCGGGTAGATCGGTTTGAGGTTGCCCAGCATCTCGCGGGCGTAGTCGCTGTCGTCCATCCGCCGCAGATCGGGTTTCGGACCCGTGGCGAACGGCACCCCGGCGCTGTGCGTCAGCACATGCCGGATGGTCGTGCGGTCCTTGCCGTGGCTGGTGTAGCTGGGCAGATACTCACAGACCCGGTCGTCGAGGGAGAACACACCCCGTTCGGCCAGCAGGTGCATCACCGTCGTCGACATGGCCTTGGCCGCGGAGTACACGCAGAACGGTGTCGTGGGGGTGGCCACCACCTTGTCGGCGTCCGGCGGATCTTCGGGCCCGTTACCCCACCCGTGCCCGATCGCCCGGTTCAGCACCACCCGCCCGTGGTGGCGCAGGCACACCTGGATCGCGGGGTGCATGCCTGCCTGATACCAGTGCCGGGTGGTCTGCCAGATGCGCTCGACGGCCCGCGGGTCGATGCCCGAGTGGTCTTCATCCCCGACCGTGGTCACCGCGTCCAGGTCAGCCGGGACCGCGATCCTGCCGTCTGCGCTCATGAGTCCTTCCTGTGCAAGGTGGCCGCCAGGTGGTGCTGCAGCGGTTGGCCGACCGCCCCCATCGCCACGGTGTAGGTGAGCTCGTCACCGTCGATGCGGAACGACCGACCGAGCGCGGTGACGTCTTTGGCCGATGCGGTCAGGCCGATCGCGGTGGCCTGCAGCTCGAGCACAATCGCGGTTCCGTCGACCGACAGCGCACCTTCCTGGATTTCCGTGATCCCGGTGGGGTGCGCGAGAACCAGTTCGACGCGCCCCGCCGACGGCACGCGCAGGTACCCGGTCTCGGCATGCAGCGGGCGGCCGTCATCGTCGGCCCTGGTCCGCTGGCCGTAGGCGAGAAACGGCTTGCCGAGATGTCCGAAGGTGACTTCCTCGAGATAGCCGAACGGGGCGATGGTGGGGTATTCACCGGCGCCACGGCCCGCCCAGGTACCCAGCAGGGGAGCGAGGACGGCGACTCCCGGATGCAGGTCTGGCATGCCCGCCAGGTTAGGCCTGTGCGTACGACACCGAGTCGAAGGGCCACGACGTCGTCAGCCAGTCGCGCACCGCGTCGCGCAGAACGCTGTCCAGCTCGGCCACGTCAGCCCGCACCCACGATCGCACCGCCACCCCGCCCGGTGCCGCATCGGCGGGTGGGTCGAAATAGACGCAGCCGATCACCTCGTCGGCGTCGGGTCGCAGCACCGTGAAAGCGAAGGCCACCCGCCGCTCGAACTCGTCGGCATGCCGGACCAGATCGGCGAGGTTCTCCTCAATCGGGAGCCCCTCGTCCGGCGGCCAGCCGTGATCGGCGAACCCCGGGGTGCCCTGCACGTGCTTGATACTCGACGTCCACGCCGCGTAATCGGAATCGTTGTGCTGCGGGCCGAGCGGTTCGAGCCGGAACTGATCGTGGCGCAACTCGCGGGGAACGACGAAACCTTCGGGAACCAGCATCGGGAAAGCATAGGTACTGCGTAGGCTCGGGACAGGAGATGGATATGTGGATTTGGGTGATCATCGCGATAGTGGTGCTGCTGGGCGTCGGGCTGGTGGCCAGTCAGCTGTTCCGGATGAAGGACTGGCTGAAGAATTCGCCACAGCTGCCGCCGCCGATCGAATTTCCGGACGAGCTCAAGGACCGCTGAGCCCGGCGATCATGCCGGTCACCGCCAGGGCCACGGCGTCGCGCGCTGGGGCGAGATAGCGACGCGGATCGGTCACCATGGCGTCGGCCGCCAGATACGACCTGACTTCTGCGGTGAAGGCGACGTTGAGCAGGGTGCCGACATTGATCTTGGTGATCCCCGCGCTGACGGCCGTCCGGAGATCCCGGTCGGCGACCCCCGAGGAGCCGTGCAGTACCAGCGGTACCGCGACGGCAGCGCGCAGCCGGGCGATCAGGTCGAAATCCAGTGCAGCCGTACGGGTTGCCATCGCATGCGAGCTGCCCACCGCGACAGCCAACGCGTCCACCCCGGTGGCGGCGACGAACTCCGCCGCCGCCCCGGGATCGGTGCGGACTCCCGGTGCGTGCGCGCCGTCC
Source organism: Mycobacterium sp. (assembly GCA_040511255.1). GTDB lineage: Bacteria > Actinomycetota > Actinomycetes > Mycobacteriales > Mycobacteriaceae > Mycobacterium. The sequence continues at coordinate 6,121 of JBEVHL010000021.1, forward strand.
TTGCCGCCGACCTCACCGAGCTCGGCCTCGACGTAGAGGCTGTTGGCGTGTGCCCAGTCCACCGCGGCTTTCGTGGCGGCCACGTTGTCCCGATAGTCCAGCTTTGACGCGTCGAACATCACCGAACTGACACCGGCATCGGCCGTGGCGTACAACAGGTCTCGATCCTCGACGTGGTCGAGATGCACCGACACCGGGGTGGGCGTCTCGGCGGCGACAGCCACCGCGGCAGCCGCGATGGGCCCGACGCGGCCGCCGTGAAACTTCACCGCGTTCTCACTGATCTGCAGGATCACCGGCGCGCCTGCCGCGGCGGCGCCTGCGGCGATGGCCTCGGCGTGCTCGAGGGTGATCACGTTGAACGCCACGAGTCCGGTCCCGGATCGATAGGCCGCGGCAACAAGGTCGCCGGTCCGGGCTAACGGCATCGAGCCTGCCCCGCATCGACCAATTCGTTCGCGTCGGCCGCGCAGGCCTGGGCGTAGACCCGCAACACGCCTGCGATCCGGTCGATGACCAGACTCCTGGCACTCGCGGAGAGCAACCCGGCGCGCACCCGTTCGTACTGCTCGGGCAGGAACGCACTGAGCATAGGTTCCGGAATGCCTTGACCGTCAAGGTTTTTCAGCATGGTATGGACCGCCGTGTCGATCTCGTGATCCGCCCAGTAGTACCGCATCCGGTCGCTGTAGCTGTACCGACGGGCGAGTGCCTGCTCCTGCGGTGCGCCCGGGTAATACCGTTCCCAGTGCTCCGGGGCGGCCAGCATCCGGCGCTCCACCACCTGCGTAAGGTCGGAACGCTGCTGCGGGGCGATGAGTTCGTTCTCGATCTCGGCCAGGGCGAACAGTGCTTCCCGCATCGCGAACGTCAGACCGGGCCCGACCTTCAGCACCCGCCAGCCGTCGGCCGCCAGCGAGGTCAACGCGCTGACACTCTGGTAGTCGGTCGAGTGGGCCTCGAAGGTCATCGACGGTTCGTCGTCGAGTGCGCCGCGCAGCGCAGCCGTGCCTTCCCGGTGATAGTCGACCACCCGCCAGTGATCGAACTCGACGCCCGGCTGCACCACGAGCGCCATCACCTGCGGCCACACGTGGCCCAGGTGCGCCCGGTCGAACGCCCGCCGGTGCTCCTCGACGGTGGCCCGCGCGTGGTCCGCGGTGGTCGGCGCGAGCTCGTCGATGTGATGGGTCGCTCCGCCGGGGGTGGGCACCTCGGTGCCGATCACGTAGCGCAGGGCTCCGGTCAGGCCGACCCGGGCCGCTTCCGTTTCGGCGACGTCGAGCATCCGGGTTGCCCTGGCGGCCATCACCTCGTCACTGAGCGGTCCTGCGTCGTCGGCACAGGGATAACTGCAGTCGAGGTGGAGCTTGGTGTAGCCCGCGGCGACATAGCTGCGGACGAGCTCGTCGACGTGGGACATCGCGGCTTCGGCGGGCAGCGATCGCCACCGGTTCGGGCCGAGGTGGTCCCCGCCGAGCACGATCCGGTCGAGGGGGAATCCGACGCGGTGCGCAATCTGCTCGACCAGTGCGCGGAAGTCGGCTGGACGCATGCCGGTATAACCGCCGAACTGGTCCACCTGGTTCGAGGTGGCCTCGATGAGAACGGGCGCGGCACCGTCTTTGGCCTGTTCAAGGGCGGCTTCGATAACGAGTGGGTGCGCTGAGCACACCGACGCGATGCCGGTCAGCGGCGCACCGGCGGCCGGGCTGACGATGCTGTCCAGGGGGTAGTTCACGCTGGCACCTCCGACCCGGCCACTGCGCGTATGTGTTCATATAG
>JBEVHL010000022.1:0-3622 GCA_040511255.1 Mycobacterium sp.
ACCACCGGATGACCGGGACGGCCGCCGTACGTCGCACGCGCGAGCCCGGTCGGCACCGCGGCCGCCAGCACGCGTCGGACCACGTCGGCCCCGACGTCGGGGGTGTCGACGACCTGCAGGACCACCGTCGCCGCACCGTCGGCCGCCGCAAGGCCCACGCGGACCGACGCGCTCATCCCGACGGCCCAATCGTCGGCGACCACCGCCCGTGCCGGCGCAGGCACGTCGACCACCTCGGCACCGAGCACGACCACCACGTCACCGCATCCGCCACCGACGAGCGCCGCCACCGCTTTTTTCAGCCAATCGCCTTGTTCGGCAAGCACTTTCGGCATGCCGTACCGGGATCCCGCACCGGCGGCCAGGACGATGCCCGTGACGGCTTCGCGCCTCGACATGCGAACAGTGTGAACGTGGCCGATTCTTGGACGATGTCCACCCCCGATGTCGCCCCATCAAAGCCCGGGCAGTCCGCGAAGCCCGCGACGCGCGTGCATCCCGTCGACGAGGTGCTCCCCGTTCCCAAGCTGGCGCTCTACGGGTTCCAGCACGTCGTCGCGTTCTATGCGGGCGCGGTGCTGGTGCCGATCATCATCGCCGGCGCCATCGACCTTCCGCCGGAACAACTGGTCAAGCTCATCACCGCCGACCTGTTCACCTGCGGTATCGCCTCGATCATCCAGGCGGTCGGCATCTGGAAGATCGGCGTGCGACTGCCGCTGCTGCAGGGCGTGACGTTCGCGGGTGTCTCGCCGATCATCGCCATCGGCCTCGCCCACGGCGGCGGGTCGGCCAGCCTGCTCTACGTCTACGGCGCGGTCATCGTGGCCGGCGTCTTCACCTTCCTGATAGCGCCGATCTTCATCAAGCTGCTGCGGTTCTTCCCGCCGGTGGTCACCGGCACCCTGATCACCATCATCGGGCTGTGCCTGGTACCAGTCGGAGCGCTGGACGCGGTGACCAACCCGCACACCCACGAGCCCGACCCCACCAACATCCGCTGGTTCCTCTACGCACTGGGCACCATCGCCATCATCGTCGGCATCCAGCGGGTCTTCCGTGGCTTCCTGGCCACCATCGCCGTGCTGCTGGGCCTGGTCATCGGTTGCGCAGTGGCCTTCGCACTCGGCGACATGAACTTCGACCGGGTGGGCGAGGCGGCCGCGTTCGGCTTCACCCCGCCGTTCCTGTTCGGCCTGCCCAAATTCGATTTCGTCGCCTGTCTGACCATGATCATCGTGCTGCTGATCACCGCCGTGGAGTCGACGGGCTCGACCATCGCCACCGGTGAGATCGTCGGCAAACGGGTCAAAGCCTCCGATATCGGCAACGTGCTGCGCGCCGACGGCCTGGCCACCACCATCGGCGGCATCTTCAACTCGTTCCCGTACACCGCGTTCTCCGAGAATGTCGGCCTGGTGCGGCTGACCGGCGTGAAGAGCCGGTGGGTGGTCGCCGCCGCGGGCGTCATCATGATCGTCCTCGGCTTCCTGCCGAAGGTGGCCGCCATCGTCGCGTCGGTCCCCAACCCGGTGCTGGGCGGTGCCGCGCTGACGCTGTTCGCCACCGTCGCCGTCGTCGGCATCCAGACCCTGGGCAAGGTGGACTTCACCGACCATCGCAATCTGATCATCGTCACCACCAGCTTGGCGTTGGCGCTGTGGGTGACGTCCTATCCCGACATCGCCAAGGCCATGCCCACCGGACTGAACCTGATCTTCGGCAGCGGTATCAGCATCGGCGCGGTCTGCGCGATCCTGCTCAACATCGTTTTCTTCCACACCGGGTCCCGCGGTCCGCGGGTGGCCGGCGGCGGCTCCATCACGCTCGACGAGGTCAATTCGATGACCAAGGAACGGTTCACCGAGGTGTTCGGCCACGTCGTCCAGGACGTGCCGTGGGCCGTCGAGCGGGCGTTCGAGCAGCGCCCGTACGCCTCCACCAAAGCGATGCGCGAGGCGTTCCAGGACGCCGTCCTCACCGGGTCGTCGGACCAGCAGATCGAGCTGCTCAACTCGTTCCACGATCTGGGCGCCGAAGACGAGACGGGGCACGCGCTGGCCGTCGACCACGTGGCGCTGTCCAACCTCAGCGACGACGACCACAATGACGTTGTGCAGCTGGCCGCCGCGTATCGCGAGCATTTCGGGTTCCCGCTGGTGATCTGCGCCCGCGAGACTGAACACTTCGACCGCGTGCTCAAGAACGGCTGGTCGCGGATGGACAACTCACCGGCCGCGGAACGGGCGTTCGCCCTGATCGAGGTCGAGAAGATCGCGAACTACCGGTTCGAAGATCTGGTGGCCGACGCCAACCCCATCGCTGCGGCGCGATTCGGTCGGCTCAACGAGCTGCAATAACCGGATGGCATCCCAAGCACTCGGTTTGGCCGGCTTCAACGCGCTCACCGATCGACAACGCATGCACTTGCTGTTCGGGGTGTGTTCGTCGACGATCTGGGCGCGCCGGGTGCTTGCCGGCGGTCCGTTCCGGACGGTGGAGGCACTGCTCGACCGTGCCGACCGGGTGCTCGCCGAGCTGCCTGACGCCGAGCTCGACGCGGCGCTGGACGGCCATCCCCGAATCGGCGCGAAAGTGTCTGAGGCACACAGCGCTTCGTCAGCCCGCGAGCAGGCCCGGGTGGCCGACGCCGACGACGCTGTCCGCACGGAGTTGGCCGCCAGGAACCGCGACTACGACGACAAGTTCGGCTATGTGTATCTGGTGTGTGCCAGCGGTCGCTCCGCCGAGGAATTGCTGGCCATCCTGACCGACCGATTGGACAACGACCCCGACACTGAGCGGCGGGTGATGCGCAGCGAGCTGGCCAAGATCAACCGGCTGCGATTGGAGCGGCTTCTCAGCGAGCCTGTCACCGAGGCAGGATCGACGTCATGACGCACCTTTCCACCCACGTCCTGGACGCGGTGTCCGGCCGGCCCGCTGCCGGCGTCACGGTTACCCTGACCGACGCCGCGGGCGCGACGCTGGCCACCGCGGCCACCGACGAGGACGGCCGAATCGCCAGCATCGCGGATCCGCTGCCGGCCGGCATCTACCGCCTGACCTTCGACACCGGGGCGTACTTCGCCGAGCGCGAGGTGCCCACCTTTTATCCGGAGGTGATCATCGCGTTCGACATCGCTGACGCAGATGGCAAATACCATGTGCCGGTGCTGCTTTCGCCGTATGCCTATTCCACCTACCGAGGGAGTTGAGCAATGTCCAAGATCATCCTTGGCAAGAACCAGTACGGCAAAGCGGAGAACCGCGTGGTGCGGATCTACCGGGACGAGCCGCGCCACGAGATCCACGACATCAACGTATCGACTTGTCTACGTGGAGATTTCAGCGCAGCGCACCTGTCCGGTGACCAGGCTGACGTGCTGCCCACCGACACCCAGAAACAGACGGCGTATGCCTTTGCCAAGGAAAAGGGCCTGCTCTCGATCGAGGACTACGGCCTGGCCCTGGCGCGGCACTTCGTCCACGACGTCGAACCGGTGGCGGGTGCCCGGATCGAGATCGACGAATATGCTTGGGAGCGCGCGATTGTTGACGGCGCAGAGCACGACTACACCTGGGTACGCAAAGGCCAGGAGGTGCGCACCGCCGCGGTGAC
>JBEVHL010000023.1:0-3795 GCA_040511255.1 Mycobacterium sp.
GTTCGCTCGGCGCTCTGGCCGCCGTCGCCGTCACCGCCCACGCCATGAAGTCCCGGCGCAACCGCACACTGTTCGCCGCCCTGGTGCTGTTCATGACGGCGTTGTCGTTCGCCAGCGTGAACGGCTGGTGGTATGTCTCGAACTTCGGTGTGCCGTGGTCGAATCAGTTTCCCGAGTGGCACTTCGCGTTCAGCACGTTCCTGGTCGGTCTGACGGTGTTGACGTTGCTGCTGGCCGCCGGGATCCATTTCTCCAAACGCGGCGAGAGACCGTGGCGCGAGACGCGGGTGGGTCGAATCCTGCACTCGCCGTTGGCAATTGCGGCCTGGGTGCTGGTGGTCTTCGAGGTGGCGTCACTGACGCTGGCGGTGACCGCGCAGTACCCGGCGTGGTCGGTCGGCCGCTCCAACCTGGAAGCCGTCACCGGTAAGACGTGCGGGCTGGCCAACGACGTGCTGGTGGAACAGGACCCGAACGAGGGTCTGCTGACACCGGTCGGCGTGCCGGTCGCCGACGGGCTCGGTGCCGCCACCGCAACGGGTTTCAGCCCCAACGGCATCCCGATCGACGTCTCGGCCGATCCGGTCACCGATCAGCAGGACGACAATTTCGCCGACACCCCCGGCGAGAACGACACCAGCGGCGAGGCCGGCTCGGAGGGTGGCGTCACGCCGGTCGCGGGGGTCAACGGGTCGCGGGCCCGGCTGCCGTTCGAACTCGACCCGGCACGCACCCCGGTGATGGGCAGCTGGCGCAACGGCGCCCAGCAGCCCGCCCTGCTGCGCTCGGCGTGGTACGCCCTGCCGCCACGGGATCAGGCCGGTCCGCTGCTCGTGGTGGCCGCCGCAGGCCGGTTCGACGCCGCAGACCTCAAGGTGCAGTGGACCACCGGAGACGCCGCCACGGCCGAACCTGACGGGTCCATCAGCTTCGGGGACGTCGGCGCCGCACCCGCCTGGCGCAATCTGCGCGCGCCGCTGGACGCGATCCCGCGCGACGCCACCCGGATCCGCCTGGTGGCCAACGACGACGATCTGTCGCCCACCCATTGGATTGCGCTGACCCCACCGCGCATCCCGCAACTGCGCACCCTGCAGGACGTCGTCGGGTCGACCGATCCTGTCCAGCTGGACTGGCTGGTGGGCATGGCGTTCCCCTGCCAGCGGCCGTTCGGACACCAGTACGGCGTCACCGAGGTGCCCAAGTGGCGGATCCTGCCGGACCGGTTCGGCGCCGAAGCCAACTCCCCGGTGATGGACTACATCGGCGGCGGCCCGCTGGGAATCAGCGAGCTGCTGTTCCGGGCGACGATCGTCCCGACCTATCTGAAAGACGACTGGTTCCGGGACTGGGGTTCGCTGCAGCGGCTCAACCAGTTCTATCCAAACGCCCAACCCGCCCGGTTGGACCTCGGCACCGCGACCCGCAGCGGCCTGTGGAGTCCGGCGCCGCTTCGGCATAGTTGAGTCGCAGCTGACCCACAACCCGGCGCGCGGCCCCGCATCGTGAACGCACCTAAGTACGTCGCCTACCATCGAGCCTCGTGTCCGCCCACCGCATCGCCCGTCTGATCGCTGTCCTGGCGGGCATCGCAGGGGTCCTGCTGTGCGGGCTCACACCGCTGCTGCCGGTCAGCCAGAGCACCGCAACCATCCAATGGCCGCAGGCCGCGGGGCCGAACGGGCTGATCACCGACGTCACCGCGCCACTGGTTGCGGGCGCCCCGCTGGCGCTGGATGTGTCCATCCCCTGCCAGGCCATCGCCACCCTGCCTGCCGCGGGCGGTCTGGTCTTCTCGACCATCCCCGCCAATGGCATCGACGCCAGCCGCAACGGCCTGTTCGTCCGCGCCAACGCCACCAGCGTCGTCGTTGCGTTCCGGGACACCGTCGCCGCCGTGGCACCGCGCCAGGCCGTCGCCTCCGGCGGCTGCAGCGCCCTGCACCTCTGGGCCAATGTCGGCGGCGCGGGCGCCGACTTCGTCGGGATTCCCGGCGCCACCGGCGTGCTGCCCGCGGACAAAAAGCCACAGGTCGCAGGCATCTTCACCGAACTGCAGGTGGCCGCCCAGCCCGGTCTGTCGGCCCGCATCGACATCGACACCCGCTTCGTCACCTCACCGGCGCCGCTCAAGCTCGCCGTGATGGTGCTGGGCGTGCTGTGCGTCATCTCCTCGATCGTCGCGCTGGCGGTGCTCGACCGAGCCTCCGGGCGCCGCGTCCCGCACGCCTGGCGCCGGTTCTGGCGGGTGGGCTGGGCGACCTGGCTGGCCGACATCGGGGTGATCGGCACGCTGCTGGTCTGGCATGTGATCGGCGCGCTGTCCACCGACGACGGCTACAACCTGACCATCGCCCGGGTGTCCGGCGACGCCGGCTATGTGGCGAATTACTACCGCTATTTCGGCGCCACCGAGGCCCCGTTCGACTGGTACCAGGCGGCGCTCGCCCACTTCGCCGCGGTCAGCGCCGCCAGCGTCTGGATGCGCATCCCCGCGACCCTGGCCGGCATCGGCACCTGGCTGATCGTCAGCCGCTGGGTGCTACCGCGGGTGGGCCGCCGGCTCGCCGTCAACCGGGTGACGATGTGGACCGCGGGCGCGGTGTTCCTGGCCGCCTGGCTGCCCTTCAACAACGGCCTGCGTCCCGAACCGCTGATCGCCTTCGGCACCATCGCGGCCTGGGCGCTCGTCGAATACGCGATCGGCACCCGACGGCTGTGGCCGGCCGCCGTGGCGGTCGTCGTCGCGGTGTTCAGCGTGACGCTGGCGCCGCAGGGTCTGGTGGCCCTGGCTCCGCTGCTGGTCGGTGGCCGCGCCGTGGCCGCGGTGATCCGGGACAGGCGCGCCGTCGACGGCCGGGCCGGAGTGCTGGCATCGCTGATCCCGCTGGTGGCCGCGTTGTCGTTGGTGTTCGTGGTGGTGTTCCGGGATCAGACCCTGGCGACCGTGGCGGAATCGGCGCGCATCAAATACAAGGTGGGCCCGACCATCCCCTGGTACCAGGATTTCCTGCGGTACTACTTCTTGACCGTCGAAGACAGCGTCGACGGCTCGCTGACCCGCCGCTTCGCCGTGCTGGTTCTCCTGCTCTGCCTGTTCGGCATGCTCGCCGTGCTGCTGCGGCGCGGCCACATTCCGGGGGCGGGCAACGGGCCGGTCTGGCGGCTCATCGGAACCACCGCCGTCGGCCTGCTGTTGCTGACGTTCACCCCGACCAAGTGGGCGGTGCAGTTCGGCGTGTTCGCCGGGGTGGCCGGTGCGCTCGGCGGTGTGACCGCGTTCGCGTTCTCCCGCGTCGGGATGCACAGCCGACGCAACCTGGCCCTGTATGTCACCGCGCTGCTGTTCGTGCTGGCCTGGGCGACGTCCGGGCTCAATTCGTGGTTCTACGTCGGCAGCTACGGCGTCCCGTGGTTCGACCGCCAGCCGGTGCTGGCCGGGCATCCGGTGACGTCGATGTTCCTGGCGCTGGCGATCGTCACCGGCCTGCTCGCCGGCTGGCTGCACTTCCGAATGGATTACGCCGGGCACACCGAGGTCGAGAACACCGGCCGCAACCGCGCGCTGGCGTCGACCCCGCTGCTGGTGGTGGCCGTCATCATGGTGATCCTCGAAGTCGGCTCGCTGGCCAAGGGCGCGGTATTCCGCTATCCGCTCTACAGCATCGGCAAGGCCAACGCGTCCGCGCTGACCTCCGGATTCTCTGCCACCAGCTGTGCGATGGCCGACGACGTGCTGGTCGAGGCTGACACCAACGCCGGGATGCTGCAGGCCGTGCCCGGCCAGCCCACCGG
>JBEVHL010000024.1:0-10649 GCA_040511255.1 Mycobacterium sp.
GCCGAGGCGGGCGAATCCGTCGACGTCGTCGATGTGCCCAACGACGCCCCCGCCCTGATCATGTACACCTCGGGCACCACCGGGCGGCCCAAGGGCGCGGTGCTCACCCACACCAACCTGACCGGCCAGACCATGACCGGGCTGTACACCAACGGCGCCGATATCAACCACGACGTCGGATTCATCGGCGTCCCGCTGTTCCACATCGCCGGGATCGGCAACATGCTGTCCGGGTTGACCCTGGGCATCCCGACGGTGATCCATCCGCTGGGGGCGTTCGATCCCGGTCAGCTGCTCGACGTCCTGTCCGCGGAGAAAGTGACCGGCATCTTCCTGGTGCCCGCCCAGTGGCAGGCGGTCTGCGCCGCCCAGCGCGCCCAACCCCGCGATCTGGTGCTGCGGTTGTTGTCCTGGGGCGCGGCACCGGCGTCGGACACCTTGTTGCGCAGCATGTCTGAGACGTTCCCCGGCACCCAGATCCTGGCCGCGTTCGGCCAGACCGAGATGTCGCCGGTGACGTGCATGCTGCTGGGGGAGGACGCGCTGCGCAAGCTCGGCTCGGTGGGCAAGGTCATCCCGACCGTCGCCGCCCGCGTCGTCGACGAGAACATGAACGACGTGCCCACCGGCGAGGTCGGCGAGATCGTCTACCGCGCACCAACGTTGATGGCCGGGTACTGGAACAACCCGGAGGCGACGGCCGAGGTGTTCGCCGGCGGCTGGTTCCATTCCGGTGATCTCGTGCGGATGGACTCCGAGGGCTATGTCTGGGTGGTCGACCGCAAGAAGGACATGATCATCTCCGGCGGCGAGAACATCTACTGCGCCGAAGTGGAGAACGTCCTGTCCGGTCATCCCGGCATCGTCGAGGTCGCGGTGATCGGCCGCGCGCACGACAAATGGGGCGAGGTGGCGGTGGCGGTGGCCGCGGTCTCCGAACAGGGATTGCGGCTGGCCGACCTCGAGGAATTCCTCAACGGACGCCTGGCTCGCTACAAACATCCGAAGGGTCTCGAGATCGTCGATGCACTGCCGAGGAACCCAGCTGGCAAAGTGCTGAAGACGGAGTTGCGGACCCGGTTCGGCACCTCGGCCGAAGGCCATTCTTCGGATGAAAAGCGCTAGGAAGCAACAGTTTCCGCTAGATGAATCCAAGTTTGACACAGGTGCAAATTTTGTCGGGGCCGTCGGGGAGGGTTAATCGTGCGGATGCGGTGCACGGCGGTGACAACTTCGGGTACATTCCTGTGGTCCAACTTATTACCGATGAGTAAGGAGATGGGCGTCACACGTCACGGGTCGGGCCGAGGAGGACGCGTGCAGGACGGCTTGCCGCTGCGCCGCTGCAGTTGGGGTACCTGCCCACAGGTGCGCGGATGACCGCGTCCACGGGCGGTATGACGGGTTACGTGCGCGACCAGCTGCGCGGGCCGCTCGAACTCGTCGGCGGCTTCTTCCGGATGTGCGTGCTCACCGGCAAGGCGGTGATGCGCCCCTTCGAGTGGCGAGAGTTCATCCTGCAGAGCTGGTTCCTGATGCGGGTGGCGTTCCTGCCCACCGTCGCCGTCTCGGTCCCGCTGACGGTGCTCATCATCTTCACGCTCAACATCCTGCTGGCCGAGTTCGGCGCTGCCGACGTCTCCGGCGCGGGCGCGGCACTCGGCGCCGTCACCCAGCTCGGCCCGTTGGTCACCGTGCTCGTGGTCGCAGGCGCGGGCTCCACCGCCATCTGCGCCGACCTGGGTGCCCGGACCATCCGCGAGGAGATCGACGCCCTGGAGGTGCTGGGCATCGATCCCGTGCACCGGCTGGTGCTGCCCCGCGTGGTGGCCTCGACGTTCGTCGCATTCCTGCTCAACGGCGCGGTCATCACCATCGGCCTGGTCGGCGGGTTCATCTTCGGTGTGTACATCCAGAACGTCTCCGCCGGTGCGTATGTCTCGACGCTGACCCTGGTGACCGGCCTGCCCGAGGTGCTGATCTCGGTGGTCAAGGCCCTGACGTTCGGTCTGATCGCCGGCCTGGTCGGCTGCTACCGCGGGCTGACCGTCTCGGGCGGCGCCAAGGGCGTCGGCACGGCGGTCAACGAGACGCTGGTGCTCTGCATCGTCGCGCTGTTCGCCGTCAACGTCGTGCTGACCACGATCGGCGTCCGATTCGGAACGGGGCACTGATATGTCGACCAATCAGGTACTCCGCAGCCGCTACCCACGCGCGTATTCCAGCTTCGACCGCGTCGCAGGCGGGCCCGCCCGCTTTCTCGACAGCGTCGGCAAGGTGGCCTGGTTCGTCGTCATCGCGGTCGGCTCGATCGGCCACGCACTTCGCTTCTACCGCAGGGAGATTCTGCGGTTGATCGCCGAGATCGGGATGGGCACCGGCGCGATGGCCGTCATCGGCGGCACCGTGGCCATCGTCGGTTTCGTCACCCTGTCCGGCGGGTCGCTGATCGCCATCCAGGGTTTCTCCTCGCTGGGTAACATCGGCGTCGAGGCGTTCACCGGCTTCTTCGCCGCGCTGGTCAACGTCCGGATCGCGGCACCGGTGGTCGCCGGTCAGGCGCTGGCCGCGACCGTGGGTGCGGGCGCCACCGCCGAACTGGGCGCCATGCGCATCGCCGAAGAGGTCGACGCGCTGGAAGTGATGGGAATCAAGTCGATTTCGTATCTGGTGTCGACGCGCATCCTGGCCGGGTTCGTCGTGATCATCCCGCTGTACGCGATGGCGATCATCATGTCGTTCCTGTCCGCGCAGATCACCACGACGTTCTTCTACGGACAGTCGCTCGGCACCTACGAGCACTACTTCCGCACCTTCCTGCGTCCCGACGACGTGATGTGGTCGTTCGTGCAGGCCATCATCATCTCGGTGGTCGTGATGCTCAACCACTGCTACTTCGGCTACTACGCCGGTGGCGGTCCGGTGGGTGTCGGTGAGGCCGTTGGTAAGTCGATGCGCGCGTCCCTGATCGCGATCGTGGTGGTGGTGCTGCTGGCATCGTTGGCGCTCTACGGCGTCAACCCGAACTTCAACCTGACGGTGTAGCGCGATGAGTACCCCCACGGGACAGTCACTCCCGCAGAACGAGCAGCGCACACCGCCCTACAAGCTGGCGGGGGTGGTGCTACTGGTCATCGCCCTGGTGGTGGTGACGCTGGTCTACATCCAGTTCCGCGGCGGCTTCACCCCCAACACCCGGCTGACCATGGTCTCCGACCGGGCCGGTCTGGTAATGGACCCCGGCTCCAAGGTGACGTTCAACGGCGTCGAGGTCGGTCGCGTCGAAGCGGTGAATCCGATCGAACGCGACGGCACCACCATGGCGCAGCTGAACCTGGATGTCGCACCGCGCTACATCGACCTGATCCCGGCCAATGTCGACGCCCAGATCAAGGCGACGACGGTGTTCGGCAACAAATACGTGTCGTTCACCTCGCCCGCCGATCCGGTGAAGGCGCGCATCTCGACCAAGGACGTCATCGACGTCTCCAGTGTCACAACGGAATTCAACACGCTGTTCGAGACCATCACGTCGATCTCGGAGCAGGTCGACCCGGTCAAGCTGAACATGACGCTCTCGGCCACCGCGGAGGCGCTGACCGGGCTGGGCAAGAAGTTCGGCCAGTCGATCGTCAACGGCAACGCGGTGCTCGACGACATCAACCCGCAGATGCCCCAGATCCGCTATGACATCCAGCATTTGGCCGACCTGGCCGACGTGTACACCAAGGCCTCACCCGATCTCTTCGATGCGTTGAACAACGCGGTGACCACGGCCAAGACCCTCAACGAGCAGCAGGGCGACCTCGATGCGGCGCTGCTGGGCGCGGTCGGGTTCGGCAACACCGCGGGCGATGTGTTCGAGCGGGGCGGTCCGTATCTGGTTCGCGGCTCGGCCGACCTGGTGCCGACGGCGCGGACGCTGGACGAGTACAGCCCCGAGCTGTTCTGCACCCTGCGCAACTACGCCCAGATCGGCCCGAAGGCGGTGGCCGCCTTCGGTGGCAACGGGTATTCGCTGGTGACCAACACCTCGTTCCTGGGCGCGGAGAACCCGTACGTCTATCCCGACAACCTGCCGCGCGTGAACGCCAAGGGCGGGCCGGGCGGTGCCCCGGGTTGCTGGCAGCCGATCACCAAAGATCTTTGGCCCGCACCGTATTTGGTGATGGACACCGGTGCGTCGATCGCGCCGTACAACCACTTCGAACTCGGCCAGCCGATCCTCACCGAGTACGTCTGGGGCCGCCAAGGCGGAGAGAACACGATCAACCCATGAAAATCACCGGCACAGCGATCAAGCTCGGCGCCTTCTCCCTGGTGCTGCTGCTCTTCACGGGCATCATCATCGTGGTGTTCGGCCAGTTCCGTTTCGATCGGACCACCGGCTACACCGCCGAATTCAGCAATGCCAGCGGCCTGCGCTCAGGGCAGTTCGTCCGCGCGTCCGGCGTCGAGGTCGGCAAGGTGGACAAGATCGAACTCGTCGACGGCGGTCAGCGAGTCCGGATCCACTTCAACGTGGACCGCACGCTACCGCTCTACCAGTCGACCACCGCTGCGATCCGCTATCAGGATCTGATCGGCAACCGCTACCTGGAACTGGAACGCGGCGACGGTGAAGGCGCCGACCGGGTGCTGCCTGCCGGGGGCTTCATCCCGCTGTCCCGCACCCAGCCTGCGCTGGACCTCGACGCCTTGATCGGCGGATTCAAGCCGCTGTTCAAGTCGCTGGATCCCGACAAGGTCAACAACATCGCGTCGTCGATCATCACGGTGTTCCAGGGCCAGGGCGGCACCATCAACGACATCCTGGACCAGACCGCGTCGTTGACGTCGGCGCTGGCCGATCGCGACCAGGCGATCGGTGAGGTGATCACCAACCTGAACACCGTGCTGACCACCACGGTCAAGCACCAGAAGGAATTCGACCAGACGGTCAACAACTTCGAGATCCTGATCACCGGGTTGGAGCAGCGGGCCGATCCGCTGGCTGACGCCACCGCGAACATCAGCAATGCCGCAGGAACGCTGGGTGATCTGCTGGCCGATGATCGCCCGCTGCTCAAAGACACCGTCGCCAAGCTGGAGACCCTGCAGCAGCCGCTGGTGGATCAGCAGGCGGAGGTCGATCAGCTGCTGACCAAGCTGCCCAACACGTTGAAGGTCATCGGCCGCGCAGGTGGCATCTACGGCGACTTCTTCAACTTCTACCTCTGCGACCTGAACCTGAAACTCAACGGCCTGCAGCCCGGTGGACCGGTCCGCACGGTCAAGATTTTCCAGCAGCCCACCGGTAGGTGCACGCCGCAATGAGAAGCATCGAAGGCAGCAACCGCGTTCGCGGCGGCATCATGGGCATCCTGATCCTGGTGCTGGTGGTCGGCGTGGGACAGAGTTTCGCCAGCGTCCCAATGCTGTTCGCGCAGCCCATCTACTACGGCCAGTTCACCGACTCCGGCGGGGTGAACACCGGCGACAAGGTGCGTATCGCGGGCACGGATGTCGGCACCATCGAATCGCTGACCATCGACGGTGACCACATCGAGATGGGTTTCTCGTTGGGCGGCAACCAGATTGGCACCGAAAGCCGGCTCGCGATCCGGACGGACACCATCCTGGGCAAGAAGGTCCTGGAGATCGAGCCGCGGGGCAGCCAGGTGCTGCGCGCCAGCGGGGTACTGCCGATCGGGCAGAGCACCACGCCGTATCAGATCTACGACGCGTTCTTCGATGTCACCAAGGCCGCGGGCGGCTGGGATATCGGCACGGTCAAGCAGTCGCTGAATGTGTTGTCGGAGACCGTCGATCAGACCTACCCGCACCTGTCTGCCGCGCTGGACGGGGTGGCCCGGTTCTCCGACACCGTGGGCAAGCGCGACGAGCAGTTCAAGCAACTGCTGGCCAACGCCAACAAGGTAGCCAGTGTTCTCGGTGATCGCGGCCCGCAGATCAACCAACTGCTGGTCAACGCCAAGACGCTGCTGGCGGCAGTCAACGAGCGCGGCCAGGCCATCGACTATCTGCTGGAGAACATCTCGCAGGTGTCGACCCAGTTCCAGGGGTTGGTCAACGACAACCCCAACCTCAACCACGTGCTCGAACAACTCAGGACCGTCAGCGGTCTGCTGGTCAAGCACAAGTTTGACCTGGCCGACGTGCTGGTCTCGCTGAGCAAGTTCGCCGGGGCGCTGGCCGAGGCCGTCGGATCGGGGCCGTACTTCAAGGTGCTGATCGTCAATCTGCTGCCGGGCCAAGCAGTTCAGCCGTTCATCGACGCCGCGTTCAAGAAGCGCGGCATCGACCCGGAGCAATTCTGGCGCAATGCGGGCCTGCCTGCGTTCCAGTTCCCCGACCCCAACGGGCAGCGGCAGGCCAACGGGGCCCCGCCGCCTGCGCCGACACCGCTCGAGGGCACCCCCGAGTTCCCTGGGCCCGCGGTGCTCAAGGGTTCGCCGTGCTCGTATACGCCACCGGCGGACGGCATTCCGAGCCCGGGCAACCCGCTGCCCTGCGCGGCGCTGACCGAGGGCCCGTTCGGCGACAACCCGTACGGACCCAACTACGGGCCGCCGAATGTGGCCACCTCCGCGCCGAACCCCGATGCCGGACCACCCGCTCCCGGCGTGCCTGCGGCCGCGGTTCCCGGTGAGGTGTCACCTGCTGTCCCCGGTGTCCCGCCGCCGCCGCTGGTGCAGGGACCTCCAGGCGCCCGCACCGACCCGCTCGGCCCACTGCCGGGCCCGGCCCCGGCGCCGCCGGCGACCCCGCCGGTCCCGTTGGAGCAGGGTCCGCCGCCCCCTGGACCCGGTCAGCAACTGTCGCCCAACTCGGTGGCACCCCTGCCGGGGAACCCGCCGTTCATCCTGCCGTCGCTCGCACCAACTGATACCGGAGGTGCCTGACCGGTGTCCACGATTTTCAACGTCCGAAACATGAAGCTGCCGAACGTATCCCGCACGGCAGTCATCATCACCACCATCGTCATCGTGCTCGGCCTGGTGGGCGCCATCGTCGGTTGGCAGCTCTACAAGAAGCTGACCACCAACACCGTCGTCGCCGAATTCCCGCAGGCGCTGGCGCTGTATCCCGGTGACAAGGTTCAGATCATGGGCGTGAAGGTGGGCACGATCGACAAGATCGAGCCCGCGGGCGACCGAATGCGGGTGACCTTCCACTACGAGAACAAGTACAAGGTGCCTGCCAACGCGACGGCGTCGATCTTGAACCCCAGCCTGGTCGCGTCGCGCACCATCCAGCTCACCCCGGCCTACACCGGCGGACCGGTGCTGGAGAACAACGCGCTGATCCCGTTGGACCGCACGCAGGTTCCGGTCGAGTGGGATGACCTGCGTAACCAGATCACCGACATCATCAGCCAACTCGGGCCCACCAAAGAGCAGCCCAAGGGTCCGTTCGGCGATGTCATCGAGTCCTTCGCCGACGGCCTGGCGGGCAAAGGCAAAGAGATCAATACGACGCTCAACGCGTTGTCCGACGCGGTCACCGCGCTGAACGAGGGCCGCGGCGATTTCTTCGCCGTCGCCAAGAGCTTGGCGCTGTTCGTCAACGCCCTGCATCAGAGCGATCAGCAGTTCGTCGAGCTGAACACCAACCTGGCCGACTTCACCAACACCTTCACCAACAGCGACCAGGAGCTGTCGACGGCGATCAAGCAGATCGACGGATTGCTCACCACCGCACACAAATTCATCAACGACAACGGTTCGGTGTTGGCCAAGGACGTCAACAACCTGGCCGAGGCCACCAACGCCATTTTGCAGCCCGAGCCCCGCAACGGGCTGGAGACGGTGTTCCACGTCTTCCCGACGCTGGGGGCGAACGCGGCCAACATCTACGAGCCCACCCACGGCGCATTGACCGCCATCCCGGTGGTCGCCAGCTTCGCCAACCCGATGCAGTTCATCTGCAGCTCGATCCAGGCGGGCAGCCGGCTCGGGTATCAGGAATCGGCGGAGCTGTGTGCGCAGTACCTGGCGCCGATCCTCGATGCGATCAAGTTCAACTTCCCGCCGTTCGGGGTGAACATGTTCTCCACCGCGGACACCCTGCCCAAAGAGGTGGCGTACTCGGAGAACCGGCTGCAGCCGCCGTCGGGATACAAGGACACCACCGTGCCCGGAGTCTGGGCGCGGGACACCCTGTTCAGCCACGGCAACCACGAACCCGGCTGGATCGTCGCACCGGGTATGCAGGGCCTGCAGGTGCAGGCGTTCACCCAGAACATGCTGACGCCCGATTCGCTGGCCGAACTGATGGGCGGACCGGACATCACCTCCATCCCGCCGGCCGGCCCGCCCGGCGGCGCCTCGCCGAACGCCTACAGCGACACCAACCCGTTGCCGCCGCCGTGGTACGTGCAGCCCGCTCCGCCGCCCGCACCGGGACCCGACGTGGTGCCCGGACCCGCGCCGGTGTCCGCGCAGCTTCCCGGTACGGGCGCAGGTCCGGCGGGTCCCGCTCCCAGCGGACCCCCGCTGCCCGCTGAGGCAGGTGGCCAGTGACGACCACGGTGAGAGTGTCGAAGCGGGTGGCCTGGCGTGGTCTGGTGCTGCTGGTCACCGCACTGGTGCTGTCCTCGTGCGGCTGGCGCGGTATCGCCAACGTGCCGCTGCCCGGCGGCCCGGGGTCCGGAGAAGACCGGATGACGGTGTACGTCCAGATGCCGGATACGTTGGCGCTCAACGTCAACAGCCGGGTCCGGGTGGCCGATGTCTTCGTCGGATCGGTGAAGGCGATCGCACTGAAGAACTGGGTCGCGACCCTGACCCTGGATATCGACCCCAACGTGGAGCTGCCCGAGAACGCGCTGGCTCGGATCGGCCAGACCAGCTTGCTGGGCACCCAGCACGTCGAGCTGACCGCGCCGCCGCAGCCGTCGGCGCAGCGGCTGCGCAGCGGCGACACCATCCCGCTGAAGAACGCGACGTCCTATCCCACCACCGAGCGCACCCTGGCGAGCATTGCCACCGTGCTCAACGGCGGCGGTATCCCCAACCTCGAGGTGATCACGACCGAGGTCAACAACATCCTGGACGGCAACGCCGTGCCGATCCGCGATTTCCTGAACAAGCTCGACGTCTTCACCGAGCAACTCAACGCGCAGCGCGAAGATCTGACCCGCGCCATCGACTCGACGAACGAGCTGCTCAAGATCGTGGCCGCACGCAATGACACCCTGGACCGGGTGCTCACCGAATTCCCGCCGCTGATAAAGCATTTCGCCGACCAGCGCGACCTGTTCGCCAACGCGGTGCTGGCGCTGGGCCGGTTCGGCAAGGCCACCGCCGACACGCTGTCGGCCGCCCAGGGCGATATCAAGACCAACCTGCAGTTGCTGCAGCGGCCCCTGAAACAACTGGGTCGGGGTTCGCCCTACGTGGTCGATGCGCTCAAGCTGATCCTGACCGCGCCGTACCCGATCGACAGTGCGGAGAAGGTGATTCGCGGTGACTACATCAACACCTCGGCCACCTTCGACCTGACGCTCAGCTCCATCGACAACGCGTTCCTGACGGGTACCGGATTCTCGGGCATGCTGCGGGCGCTGGAACAGTCGTGGGGCCGCGATCCGAGCACGATGATCCCGGACGTGCGATTCACCCCGAACCCGAACTCGGTTGCGGGCGGGCCGCTGGTCGAAAGGGCTGAGGGGTGATGAACCCGTGCTGACTCGCTTCATTCGAATCCAGCTGGTGCTGTTCACGATTCTGACCGTGATCGCACTGACCGTGCTGGGGTGGTACTACCTGCGACTGCCGAGCATGGCGGGCATCGGGCAATACACCCTGACCGCGGACCTGCCCGCCTCGGGCGGTCTGTACGCGACGGCGAACGTCACCTACCGCGGTATCACCATCGGCAAGGTCACCGACGTCGTGCCGACCGAGCGCGGCGCCAAGGCCACCATGAGCATCGACGACGACTACAAGATCCCGCTCGACGCGACGGCCAATGTGCATTCGGTGTCGGCGATCGGCGAGCAGTACATCGACCTGGTGTCCGACGGCAATCCCGGCCAGTACTTCTCGCCGGGGCAGACGGTCACCCGGGGCACGGTGCCCCGGGAGATCGGCCCCGCGCTGGACGCCGCCAACAACGGCCTCGCCGTGCTGCCGAAGGAGAAGATCGCCGGCCTGCTCGACGAGACCTCGCAGGCGGTGGGTGGCCTGGGCCCGGCGCTGCAGCGGTTGGTCGACGGCACGCAGGCGATCGTCGGGGACTTCAAGGCGAATATCGGCGACGTCAACGACATCGTCAACAACTCGGCGCCGATCATCGACAGCCAGATCAATTCCAGCGATGCGATCCAACGCTGGGCGGCCAACCTGAACACCATCACCGCCCAGGCTGCGGCTCAGGACAAGTCGGTGCGCAGCGTGCTGACCCAGGCCGGGCCGACCGCCGACCAGGCCACCGCGGTATTCAGTGATGTCCGGGAAGCGTTGCCGCAGACGTTGGCGAACCTGGAAATCGTCTTCGACATGCTCAAGCGCTACAACAAGGGCCTGGAGCAGACGATGGTGCTGCTGCCGCAGGGCGGCGCGATCGCCCAGGCGGTGGCGGCTCCGTTCAAGAACTCCGCCGCGCTGGACTTCAGCCTCACCATCAACCAGCCCCCGCCGTGT
>JBEVHL010000025.1:0-13174 GCA_040511255.1 Mycobacterium sp.
CCAACCCCACCTTCTCGGTGGTCGCCAAGCCGGGTGCGTGGGAGGAGTACTTCAAGTTCGGCAACCCCGACGGCAAGAGCAAGAAGGAGCTCTTCGGCGAGCCGATGAGGGCCATTCCCGCGTTCTTCGAGCCCGGCCCACGCCTCGAGAAGATGAACGAACTCGGCCGTGACCGCACGCTGATGTTCCCGACGCTGGCCAGCCTGATCGAGGAGCGGCTGTCCGACGACCCGGTGGCCATCCACGTCATCGTGCACTCGCTCAACCAGTGGCTGGACGAGGTCTGGGGCTTCAACTACCAGAACCGGATCTTCACCACCCCGGTGATCACCCTGCCGATCGTGGAGAAGGCGATCGAGGAGCTGGACTGGTGCGTCAAGCGCGGTGCTCGCGCTATTCTGATCCGCCCGGCGCCGGTGCCCGGCTTCCGCGGCCCGCGGTCGTTCGCACTGCCCGAGTTCGACCCGTTCTGGCAGAAGTGCGTCGAGTACGACGTCTTCGTCGGAATGCACTCCAGTGACAGCGGTTACTCGCGCTACACGTCGGAGTGGGACGGTGGCGCGCAGGAGATGCTGCCGTTCCAGACCAACGCGATGGGCATTCTCAACGAGTGGCGGCCCATCCAGGACGCGGTCGCCTCCTGGGTGATCCACGGCGCGCTGTTCCGCTTCCCGAAGCTCAAGGTCGGCATCGTCGAGGCCGGCTCCAAGTGGATGTTCCCGCTGCTGGACTCCATGGCCGAAGTGTGGAAGAAGGCCCCCGAGGCCTTCCTCGGCAATCCGATGGAAGAGATCAAGAACCGCATCTACGTCAGCCCGTTCTACGAAGAGGGCATCGACGACCTGATCAACCTGATCGGTGTGGAACAGGTGCTCTACGGCTCCGACTGGCCCCACCCGGAAGGGCTGGCGGAACCGACTCACTACGTGACTGCGCTCGATCACCTCGCCGTCGAGGATCAGGCAAAGATCATGGGCGGTAACCTGTCTCGCCTCATTACGGTGTGACCCGACCAGACATGCAATGGGAGACCATCCCCGAGATGGTCCTGAGCGCAGGCGACCGCTTCGGCAATGCCGAGGCGGTCGTCGGCGAATCGGGTCGATTCACCTTCGCTGAGTTGGCTCAGCGGATCCGTTGCGCCGCCGGTGCTTTCGCGGGCATGGGAATCGGCAAGGGCGACCGCATAGCGGTCTGGGCGCCGAACTCAGCCGAGTGGATGATCGCGGCGTTCGGACTGATGACCGCAGGCGGTGTCCTGGTGCCGGTCAATACCCGGTACCGCGCCGAAGAGGCCGGCGACATCATCGTCCGTAGCGGCGCCAAGGCCGTCCTGATCGAAAAGGGTTTCCTCGGACTGGATTACCCCACTCCGCCCGGGGTGCCGGTGATCGATCTCAGATCGGATTTCCTGTCCAGCGGGTCGCCGTTCGAACGCGAACTGGACGGCCTCGACGGGTCAGATATCGCCGACATCGTCTACACCTCGGGCACCACCGGCCGGCCCAAGGGCGTCATGATGAGTCACCGCCAGACCCTGCGCCTCTACGCCGAATGGTGCGATCTGGCCGACCTGCGCGAGGGTGACCGCTATCTGATCGTGAACCCGTTCTTCCATACCTTCGGCTGGAAGGCCGGGTGTATCGCCTCGATGATCCGCGGTGCGACGGTGCTCCCGGTACCGGTTTTCGACATCGACCGGGTGGTGGAGCTCATCGAGCGCGAGAATGTGACGATGCTGCCCGGACCGCCGACCCTGTACCACTCGCTTCTGGAGGTGCCGGACAAGAGTCGGCTGGCCTCGTTGCGGGCTGCTGTCACCGGATCTGCCGACATCCCAGTGGAACTGATCCGCCGCGTCCGCAGCGAGCTGCCGTTCCGCTCGATCATGACGGGCTACGGCCTCACCGAGGGCGGCACGGTCACCGCATCGCGACCGGGGGACTCCTTCGAGGACATCGCCACCACCGTCGGCCTGGCGTGCGAGGGAATGGAACTGCGGGTCGCACAGGACGGCGAACTGTTGGTCCGTGGGTACAACGTGATGAAGGGCTACCTCGACGATCCCGTCGCCACCGCCGAGGCGGTCGACGCCGACGGCTGGCTGCACACCGGCGACCTGGCCACGATCGACGACGCTGGCCGGGTCCGCATCGTCGGACGCAAGAAAGACATGTTCATCGTCGGCGGCTTCAACGCCTACCCGGCCGAGATCGAGGGCTTCCTGCTCGAGCACCCTGCAGTGGCGCAAGCCGCGGTGATCGGCATTCCCGACGAGCGCCTCGGCCAGGTCGGCAAGGCCTTTGTCGTGCTGAAGAGCGGCGGTGCCGTCACAGAGGATGACCTGCTCGCCTGGGGCAAGCAGCGGATGGCCGGGTTCAAGGTGCCGAAATCCATCGTGTTCCTCGAGGCGCTCCCGTTGAACGCCACCGGCAAGGTGATGAAAGACCAATTGCAGTGAGCGTCTCCGACGTCTACCGGCACTCCTTGGTGATCGCGTTCGACTATCGGATACCGGACCCCTCCCGGGTGGGTCCGCTGCTGGAGCGCCGGACCGCGGCGCTGGCCGAGATCGGGGCACACCACGTCCTGGTCTACCGGTCCATTCGCGAACACGGTCGGGTGCTGGTGATGACCGGCGTGCACAGCCGTGAGCCGATCGTGGACCTGATGCGGTCGCGGGTCCTGTTCGACTGGTTCGATTCCGTTGGGGTTGAGGACATCCCGGCGATCTTCGCCGGCGAGATCATCGAGCGGTTCGACCTGACCGACCCGTCACCCGTCGAGCTCGCGCCCGGTGTCGTGGTGGCGGGCATCGTCTCGGTGGACGACGTGGCGGTCCTGACCACCCAGCTGCGAATGGCGTCGGCCCGATTCAAGTCCTTCGGCATCCGCAAGATGTGGGTCTTTCAGGCCTTCGACGACTCCCGCGAAGTACTGATCCTGCAGGAGATCGACGACGAGGCCAGTGCGCGGCGCTGGATGGACAACCCGGATGTGGCGACCGAGTGGATGGCACACGCCGGGTTGGGGGTCTATCCGCCGCTGTTCGTCGGTGAGTTCGACCGCATGCTGCGGGTCGACGGGACGGACTGACGGTCGCGGCCGATGTACGTGTGTCTCTGTATGGGTGTCACCAGCCATACCGTCGCCCAGGCCGTTGCGGCCGGTGCGACCACCAGCAAGCAAGTCGCTCAGATGTGTGGCGCAGGGTCGGAATGCGGTCGGTGTCGACGCTCTGTTCGGGCGATCATCGAATCGACCGCCCGGACCGGCGTCACACCGGATTGAACTCCGAGATCAGCCATTTGCCATCGACTTTGGTCATCTTCACCAGCACGCTGCTGGCGGCGAGCGCGGGGTCGGGGCGGTCCTTGCTCAGGGTGGTCTGGTTCACGAAGACCAGCACGGTCGCATTGCTCGGCTGCATCTCCGAGACCGCGGCGCGCACCACCTTGGCGTCAGTCTTGACCGCTTTCTGCTCGACGGCCGGCCGCACCACCTGATCGGTGAAATCGCTGTAATAGCTGAGGAATTGGCCGGTCAGCCGGGACTTGGCGTTGGCCAGGTCCTTGTCGAGTGAATCCGGTCCGTACGACAGCACCGCCACTGTGCCGTCGCGGGCCGCGGCGACCGCGCTCTGCTGCGCGGCGGGGTCGACCTGCTGGTCGGGCCGGAACTGGAAGAAGTACAGCCACGCGGTCAGGCCGGCGGACGCCACCAGGGCGACGGCCAGCACGATGGCACCCACCAAGACGTAGGGCGCTCGACGCTTGGGGGCAACGGGTGTGGAGTCCGCCTCCGGATCGGATACCGCGGTGTCCGAGGTGATTTCGGGCTCGGTCAGCTCGACGGCAGAGGATGTCTCGTCGTTGTCGCCGTCGGCGGCCCGCGAGGTCTCTTCAGTGGTCACGGTACGAACTCGACTTTCGACATCTTGATCTGGTCGTTCTCTTTGTTGACGGTCACGCTGAGCCGCCACGACCGCGGACTGGGCTGTTGGCTGGCGTTGTTGGCGACCTGCGAGGTGGCCGTGATGAGCACGACCGCCGAGTCATCGTTCATCGACTCGATGGCGGTGGAGTTCACCGCCGTCGAGGTGACCACCTTGGAATCCTGCATGACGGTCAGGAAGTCCTTTTGACTCTTCTGGAAGTCGTCGTGGAACGAGCCGGTGGTGCTGTCGAGCACGCGCTGCAGATCGGCTTGGCCGTTGTTGAAGTTCAGCGACATCAGATTGACCACACCCTGGCGGGCTCCGGTACTGAACTGGTCGGCGAGCGCCTCACGCTGGGTGGCCTTGTGGTGGCTCCAGATCATCAGCCCGCTCAGCGTCAGCAGTGCGATCAGCGCGATGACGGCGACACCGGTGGCCGCCGCGGGCACCCACCGCCGCGATCCCTTGGCAGGCTGCTCGACGGTTCCGGTCTGGTCGGCCGCGATCGGTTCCGCGGCGACGTCGACACTGTCGCTGTCGTCTTCCACAGCCGCGGCGGCGGCCGCTTCACTCTCGGCGAGCGCAGCGCGGGATTCCTGGGCCTGTTGGCGTAACCGGGCGGCCTTCGCGCGGGCGGCGGCAGCGGCGGCGAGGGCCTCCGCTTCGGCGGCTTCTGCTTCGGCGGCGTCAGCCTCGGCGGCGGCCAGTTGCGGATCGTTGGCGTTTTCGCGGGTGCCGTTGGTCGATCGTCCCGCCATCAGAGCCCCGACATCGACGGCGAACCGTGGTCGAAAGTGTCCATGACAACGCATGTCCGCACGTTGGACGGCATCATTACCTCCTGGTCCGTCCTGACGGTACGGGCGAGAATGACGTTACTCCCCGAATCTGAGAACGACCTCAACCGCACTCCGCCGCAGCACAAATACCGCAATTGATCTGCGGAAATGGCATTTCCGCTTTGTGAAACCGCACCCTCTGCACAGCGGGTCGTCGCGCCTGATGACCCGCGTGTGTCCGGCCACGAGGATGACGGCGCGGTCGGTGATTGTCAAGGATGAGGACCCGGTGTCGGAGGCCTGCCACTAGCGTTGCGGTCATGTCGTTCTCGCTCAGCGATGCTGCGCTGGACGCCTTGCTGGAACAACTTCCCCAATTGGCCGGTCAACCGCGCCGGGTCGAGGACCTCGCCGGCGGCCTGACCAATCGCAACGTCAAGGTCACCACCCCGAACGGGGTCTACGTCGCGCGCTGCGTCGACCCGGCCAACCTGCTCGGTATCGACCGCGATCAGGAGTACTACAACAGCAAGGCCGCCGAGCGGGCCGGAGTCGGGGCGCCGGTGCACGACTACCGACCGGACCTGGGCATCCTGCTGCTCGGCTATCTCGACGGCACCACGCTGTCCAACGCGGACTTCGCGCGGCCGGGCGTCATCGGCAAGGTGGCCCGCGCCTGCCGGACCCTGCACGCCGGCCCGCGCTTCCGCGGGGACTTCGACATGTTCGCCCAGCAGCCCGCCTATCTGAAAGTGGTGCGCGACAACGGTTTCCGCATCCCGGATAGCTACCTGGACTTCGCCCCACAATTCGACCAGATCCGTCGGGCGCTCGCGGCCCTGGAGCAGGTGAGCGTGCCCTGCCATAACGATCTGCTGGCGGCGAACTTCGTCGAAGACGGAGACCGCGTGCACCTGATCGACTACGAGTACTCCGGAAACAACGACCCGTGCTTCGAGCTGGGCAACATCTGGCGGGAATGTCGGCTGTCCGTCGACGGGCTGGAGGAACTGGTCAACACATATTACGGCCGGCCAGTGCGGCACAAGATCGCGCGCGCCCGGCTCCAGGGCACCGTCTCGCAGTACGGCTGGACGTTGTGGGGATGTATCCAGAACGGCTCCAGCGCACTGGAGTTCGACTTCTGGGAGTGGGCCATGGAGCGTTACGACAATGCGGTGGCAGAATTCCGCCACCCCCGGTTCAGCCGACTGCTCGACGAGGTGTCGGCTGATGAGTGAAGGAGTGCGTCTTGTCATCCGCACCGCTACCTGACCGTGCGCACGTCGTCGTCATCGGCGGCGGCGTCATCGGTACCAGCGTCGCCTATCACCTGACCAAGCTCGGGCACACCGATGTCGTGCTGCTGGAGCAGGGTCAGTTGTCGTCGGGAACGACGTGGCACGCGGCGGGGCTGGTGGGTCAGCTGCGGGCTTCGGAGAGTGGCACCCGGCTGGTGCAGTACTCCACCCAGTTGTATGCGGAACTGGAAGCCGAGACCGGACTGTCCGCGGGCTACAAACAATGCGGCGGGGTCACCGTCGCACGCACCGAGGACCGGATGGTGCAACTGCGCCGGACCGCAGCCAACGCCGCCGCGTACGACCTGGAGTGCGAGCTGCTCACCCCCCACGAAGCGCTGCGGCGGTATCCGGTGATGCGGATCGACGACCTGGTCGGCGCGATTTGGCTGCCCGCCGACGGCAAAGCCAACCCGACCGACCTGACCGGTGCCCTGGCCAAAGGCGCCCGGCAGCGCGGCGCCCGGATCGTCGAGCACACCCGCGTGCTGGACATCCTCACCGCCGACGGACGGGTGACCGGAGTCCGCACCGACGCGGGTGACGTCGAGGCGGAGATCGTCGTCAACTGTGCCGGGCAGTGGGCCTTCCACGTCGGGCAGCTGGCGGGAGTCAACGTGCCGCTGCACTCGGCGGAACATTTCTACGTCGTCACCGAGACCATCGCCGGGGTGCACACCGACCTGCCGATCCTGCGCGACCCCGACGGCTACACCTACTTCAAGGAAGAGGTCGGCGGTCTGGTCATCGGCGGATTCGAACCGGAAGCCAAACCCTGGGTGTCCCCGGAGAAGATTCCGTACCCGTTCGAATTCCAGCTGTTGGACGAGGATTGGGACCATTTCCAGATCCTGATGGACAACGCGATACTGCGGATCCCGGTGCTCGACGAGACCGGTGTCAAAAAGCTCTACAACGGCCCGGAGAGCTTTACCCCCGACAACCAGTTCATCCTGGGGGAGGCGCCGAACCTGACGAACTTCTTCGTCGGGGCCGGGTTCAACTCGGTCGGCATCGCCTCGGCAGGCGGCGCGGGCCGCGCCCTGGCGGAGTGGATCGTCAACGGCGCGCCCACCAGCGATCTCACCAGTGTCGACA
This sequence comes from Mycobacterium sp., assembly GCA_040511255.1. Classification (GTDB taxonomy): domain Bacteria; phylum Actinomycetota; class Actinomycetes; order Mycobacteriales; family Mycobacteriaceae; genus Mycobacterium. The sequence goes on from JBEVHL010000025.1 coordinate 7,116, forward strand.
TCCGCCGGTTCGCGCCGTTCAACGGCAACGTCACCTGGCTGCACGACCGGGTCGCCGAGATCCTCGGCCTGCACTACGAAATCCCTTGGCCCAACCGGGAAATGACCACCGCTCGGCCGTTCCGGCGGTCCCCGGTGCATCACCTGCTGGTGGCCGCGAACGCGAACTTCGGCAGCCGGATGGGCTGGGAGCGCGCGAATTTCTTCGCGCCGCCCGACCAGGAGCCCACAATCGAATACACCTGGGGCAAGCCGAATTGGCTGCCCTGGTCGGCGGCCGAACAGGTCAGCACCCGCACCGGTGTGACGGTCTTCGATCAGACGTCGTTCTCCAAATATCTGCTGGTCGGCCCCGACGCCGAAAGCGCATTGCAGTGGCTCTGCACGGCAGACATCGCAGTCGACGTCGGAACCACGGTGTACACCGGCATGCTCAACGCCGGGGGCACCTACGAGTCCGATGTGACGATCACCCGCACCGCGCCGGACGAATTCCTCATCGTCAGCAGTGCGGCCACCACCGAACGCGATCAGGACCACATCCGCAAGAACCTGCCCGACGGTGCCCGCGCCACGCTCGTCGACTCGACCTCGGCGCTGGCCGTATTCGGGGTGATGGGCCCGCGTTCGCGGGAGCTGTTGGCCGCGCTGAGCGCTGCGGACTTCTCCGACGAGGCGTTCCCGTTCGGTACCAGCAAGCTGATCTCATTGGGCTATGCGACCGTCCGGGCCACCCGCATCACCTACGTAGGTGAATTGGGTTGGGAGATCTACGTTCCCACCGAGTTCGCGGTCGGGGTGTACGACGACTTGATGAAGGCGGGTGCGGCGTTCGGCGTGGCTCGGGGCGGCTACTACGCCATCGAGTCGCTGCGACTGGAGAAGGGCTACCGTGCGTTCGGTCGCGAGCTGACCCCCAATGACAGCCCCGTCGAAGCGGGTCTGCTGTTCGCGTGCAAGCTCAAGACCGATGTCGACTTCCTGGGGCGGAGCGCGGTCGAGCAGGCCAGGGCCGACGGCCCGCGGCGCAGGCTCATCGGGTTCTCCGTGGATGATCCCGAACCGATGCTGTGGGGCGGGGAGCTGATCCTGCGCGACGGCCTCGCGGCCGGCCAGGTCACCTCTGCCGCCTGGGGTGCGACGTCGGGAACCTGCGTCGGTCTGGCCTACATCCGGTCGGCGGAGGCGGAGCCGGTTACCCCCGATTGGGTCACGGCGGGCCGGTACGAGGTCAACGTCGGCGGGCAGCTGTATCCGATCACGGTGTCGCTCAAGGCGATCTACGACCCGGGTAACGCCCGGATCCGCTGACGCTCGCAGGGGCGCGTCCACATGCCCTGTGCAGACCCATTGGGTCACGGCCCGCTCGGCGCCGGCCCCAGGCCGCCCTGCGCCGACCGGACGGCTCCCACACACGCGACCGACACCAGCGTGATCGCCAGATAGCCCAGCAGCCCCAACTGCTGGTCCAGCACCACCAGTCCGGCGATCGAGGCGGTGACCGGGGAGATCGAGGTCAGGATGGCGAACGTGCCCGCCGAAAGTCGGCGCAGCGACAGCAGTTCCAGTGAGTAGGGGATGACCGAGGACATCACACCCACGGCCAGACCCAGGCCGATCACGTGCCAGTGCAGCGCAGCGGCCGTGTCGAGGGACATCACCGCAAACGGCGCGAGAACGAGCGCGCCCATCGCCGACGCAATGGCCAACCCGTCGAGCCGCGGGAGTTCGGCACCGGCGCGCGCCGAGGCCAGGATGTACGCCGCCCACGCCACCCCTGCGCCGATCGCGAAGCCCACGCCCTTCGCGTCGATCCCGCCGAGGTGTTCCTGCGTCAGGCCCAGCAGCGCGACACCCGCGAAGGCCAACGCCGCCCACAGCCACGCCACCCGTCGCGAGCTGACCACCACCGAGAGGATCAGCGGGCCGAGCACCTCGATCGTCACCGCCACCCCCAGCGGGATATGCGTGAGCGCGAAATAGAAGAAGGTGTTCATCACGGTCAGCGCGGCCGCCAGCGCGCAGGCCGCGGACCAGCCGGCGCGACTCAGCCCCCGCAGCCGCGGCCGCATCACCACGCACAGCACCAGGCCGGCGACCCCCAGCCGGACGAACACCATGCCGAGCGCGCCGAGCGTGGAGAACAGGGTGACTGCCAGCGCCGCACCCAATTCCTGACTGACCGCGGCCAGCAGCACGAGAAGCGCCGGTCCGGCCTGGCGGTCTGGTCGCAGCTGTTCCGGCACAGAAGGCAGCGTAAGAGCGCGGCGGCCATAGGTTGTAATTGAGCGCATGAACCGCGTGTGCCGGCTCGCCGGTGTCGAGATACCGATCATCGGCGCGCCGATGACCTACATCGCCGGTGCCCAACTGGCCGGCGCGGTGTCCAACGCGGGTGGCCTCGGCATCGTCGAAACGGCATCCCCGCAGGGCCGGGCGGATCTGGCGCGGGTCCGTGACCTCACCGACAAGCCGGTCGGCGCTAACATCGCACTGATCATGATGCGCGACCCGGCCATCGTGGAGGTGTTGGTGGACAATGGAATTCGGTTCGTCACCACCTCGGCGGGGGATCCGTCGTTGTTCACCGAGCGGCTGCACGACGCGGGTATCACCGTATTCCACGTGGTGGGGACATTGGCGTCGGCCCGAAAGGCGGCCGACGCCGGGGTTGACGGTCTGGTGGTCGAGGGCGTGGAGGGCGGCGGGTTCAAGAACCGCTACGGTGCGTCCAGCATGGTGCTGTTACCGCTGGTCGCTGCCCACGTCGACCTGCCGATCGTGGCCGCGGGCGGCATCTGCGATGCGCGCTCTATGGCCGCCGCATTCGTGCTGGGCGCCGAGGGCGTGCAGATGGGCACCCGACTGCTGGCGTCGGCGGACTCCCCGGTGCACACCAACTTCAAGCGGGCGATCGTCGACGCCGACGAGACCGGGACGGTGCTGCTGCCGTTGCGGGGCAAGCAGATGATGCGGGTGATCCGGACGGAGACCGCGGAGGCAATCGACGCCTCGGGTGCTGCCGGGACAGGCACCGACGGGGCCGCACTGGAGCAGGTGAGAGCGCTCTACTTCGACGGGGATATGGCGGCGAGCGTGGCCAACACCGGTCAGGTCGCGGGCCGCATCACCGAGGTTCGGCCGGTCGCCGACATCATCGCCGAGATGTGGGCGGGCTGCCGAGATGTGCTCGTTGCCGCCGAACGTGGACTTTAGCCACGCCCGTCGGCGTCGGAGCGTAGACGAATTCCACACTCGGCCAACGGTTTAGCCGTTGCGCTGCCGGCGTTGGGCCCGGGACTCGGGATCGAGCCGGTCCCGGATCGGTTGATGGGCGGCCGGGCCGGCGGCGAACAGCGCGGTGAACTCGGCCAGGGGCCGGCCGGTCTGCTTGTCGACCAGCACCGGTTCGATCTCGTTGCCCGAGTCGGCGTCGACCAGCACCATGGTGCGGGCACCGGGCTTCTGCCCCCGGACCCCCCACGCGTAGAGCGCGACCAGAACGGGCCGCAACTCCCGCGCGCGGTCGGTCACCACATACTCCTGCCGGGGTGGCCGGTCGCTGTACTGCCTGCGGTCCAGCAGTCCGGCCTCGACCAGCCCGGCCAGTCGGCGGCTCAGCGTGTTGGGGGCGATGCCGAGGTTGGCTTCGAACTCGTCGAAGCGGGTGAACCCGTCGAGGGCGTCCCGCAGGATCAGCAGGCTCCACCGGTCGCCGATCACATCCAGGCTCTGGGCGATCGGGCATTCCAAATTGGCCAGGCTCTTCGGTTGCACCGGCTGTCCCCTCTCGCAACGTAGTGGCTTGCAAAACGATAGTAACCCATCTAGGGTCGGTATCGTTCTGGAAGTTACTCATCGGGAGAGGTATCCGACTTGACCACAAGCGAATTGCCGAGCGCCGCAACCGTGCTCGTCACCGGCGCGACCGGGACGCACGGACGAACCGGTCAGCGGGTAGTGGACCAATTGCTCGCAGCCACGTTGAACGTGCGGGTGTTGGTCCGTCGCGAGAGTGCGAAATCCGACGAGCTACGCGCGCTCGGGGCAGAGATTCACGTCGGCGACCTACACAACCGGGCCAGCCTGCTCGGTGCACTCGACGGCGTGCAAGGGGCGTACTTCACCTACCCGATCGCGGGTGGAATTGTCTCGGCGGCAGGCAATTTCGCTTCGGCGATCCGCGCGCTGGACATCGCACCGCGCGTCGTCGTGATGTCCATGGGCCCGTCGAGCCCGGACAGTCCCAGCCATCTCGGTCGGGCGGCAGCGCTCGCCGAAGAGATCATGGGCTGGAGCGGCATCAACCCGACGGTGCTGCGGGTCGCAGGGTTCTTCTTCGAGAACATCGGGTTGTTGCACGCCCAGACGATCAAATCGCACGGTGTCATCCGCAACAACTTCGGTGACGGGGCGGCGCCGTGGATCAGCGGTCAGGATTCGGCCGACCTCGGAGTGGCGGCCCTGCTGCGACCAGAGTTGTTCGCCGAGCGCAGCATTCACTACCTACCGGGTGCGGAGCTGTTGAGCCATCTGGAGATCGCCAAGGCGTTGGCCGCCGAACTCGACCGGTCGGTGGAGTTCGAGTCGATCAGCCGGGAGCAATGGCACGCCGAACTGGTCGAGCTGGCAGCCTCCGGCGACGGTGCGGTCAACACCGATATGGCCGCCCACATCTCGAACCTCGGTAGCGTCCTGGGTTCGGGCAAGGCGCCGCGGTTGGTGCCGGACGCCGCCCGACTGGAGGCGCTACTCGGGCGGCCGCCGATGACGTTCGCCGACTACCTGCACAGCCAGCGCGACGTCTTCGTCTGAGCTAGACCACGTAACCGTCCGCCACCGTCAACGCGGCGTCCAGGATGGCGAGGCCTTCGGCGACCTCGGCATCGGTGATGTTGCAGGCCGGCACCGCGTGGATGCGGTTGAAGTTCGCAAACGGCAGCAGGCCACCCGATTTACACGCGGCGATGACGGCATTCATTCCGGGGCTACTGCCGCCGTACGGTGCCAGCGGCTCCCGGGTTTCGGGATTGTTGACGAGTTCGATCGCCTGGAACACACCGAGGCCGCGGGTTTCGCCGACGGACGGGTGCTTGGCGGCCAGCTCGCGCAGACCGGGACCGAGGACGTCCTCGCCGATGCGCTTGGCGTTGGCCACCATGCCCTCGTCCTCCATCGCATTGATGGTGGCGACGGCGGCGGCGCAGGCCAGCGGGTGGCCCGAGTAGGTCAACCCGCCCGGGTAGGCACGGTCGGCGAACGACGAGTAGATCGCGTCGTTGATCGCGACGCCGCCGAGCGGCACGTACCCGGAGGTGACGCCCTTGGCGAAGGTGATCAGATCGGGGATCACGTCAAAGTTCTGGATGGCGAACCATTCACCGGTCCGGCCGAAACCGGCCATCACCTCGTCGGCGATGAACACCATGCCGTACTTGTCGCAGATCGCGCGGACGCCGGCCATGTATCCGGGCGGGGGCACCATGATGCCCGCGGTGCCGGGCACCGACTCCAGGATGATCGCGGCGAACGACGCCGGGCCCTCATGCTGGATCAGGCGTTCCAGGTAGTCCAGCGCCCGCTCGGTCTCCTGCTGCTCGTTCTCGGCGAAGAACGACGAGCGGTAGAGAAACGGTCCGTTGAAATGCACGACGCCGCCGCTGGCGTAGTCGTTCGGGTAGCGCCGCGGGTCACCGGTCAGGTTGATCGCGGTGTCCGTGCCGCCGTGGTACGAGCGGTAGCGCGACAGCACCTTGTAGCGGCCGGTGTGCAGGCGCGCCATCCGGACGGCATGCTCGACGGCGTCGGCGCCACCGTTGGTGAAGAAGATCCGATTCAGGTCGCCGGGGGTGCGCTCGGCGATCAGCCGGGCTGCTTCCGAGCGGGCCGCGTTGACGTGCTGCGGTGCGACGGTGCACAGCTTGGCGGCCTGTTCGGCAATGGCGGCAACGACTTTCGGATGCTGATGGCCGATGTTGGTGAACACCAGCTGCCCGGAGAAGTCGAGCAGCTTGTTGCCGTCGCCGTCCCAGACGTACTGTCCGTCGGCGGCGATGATCG
>JBEVHL010000026.1:0-10010 GCA_040511255.1 Mycobacterium sp.
TCTTCGTGATCGACAGCGCGGAAGTCGCGGGTATCACCGCGCTGCGGGTGCAGGCCTACCCCGACGGCGGCATCGCCCGGATCCGGGCGCTCGGTCGGCCCACCGCGGCCGGCATGGCCGAACTGCGCGACAACTGGGCGGCCGCGCAGTGACCGATGTGCGGATGACTGAATGTGCCGGGTTGTGGCGGCGCACGCTGCTGATCGACACCGATGGGTCGCGCAATGACACCGCCGATGTGCGTTGGCTGCAAGGGATCACCGCGTTCGTCGACCTGCGCAGGCCCCGACCGCTGCTCGACTTGTCCGAGCAGGACGGCTTCGCCGGCTGGTTGAGCCAATCCGGTGACGTCTTCACCTGGGACCGGTTCGCCGGAATCCAACCCCAGGACACCCCCGACGAGGGCCGGATGCATTGGGACGGTGACGTTCTGGTGGAGGACGGCGTGCACTCCGACTATGCCGAACATTGGGTGCGTGACCCGGCGCCCGCCGAACCGAGTTGGGCGCTCGGGCTGAGCACGGCCGACGGCGACGCCGCGCTGCTGCTGCGGGTGGGCGGACTGTTCGGCTGGGCCGAACGCGTCGGGTCGGACGTGGAGATCGCGTTGGGCACCGTCACCGACTCCGCGTGGCTCATCACGGACTCGTCATTGCCGCACCGGGCGGGGACGTCACTGGCACCGCGCCGCGACGGCGGCGAACTGAAAGTGGCGGGCGCCGTCGGCAACCGCTGGCAGATCACGGAAAGCGAAGGAAGCGTGACATTGTGAGTGGGGCAACATCGTTCACCTCGGTCCCGATCGTCGACATCACCGACCTGGGTTCGCCGAACCTGGCCGACCGCCAACGGGTGGCCGGCGAGCTCGGGCAGGCCGCCAAAGAGGTGGGCTTCTTCTACATCCGGGGCGCCGATATCGACGAGGCGCTGTTCACCGATCTGCTGGCCGCGACCAAGAACTTCTTCGCGCTGCCGATCGAGGAGAAGATGCGGTCCTATATCGGGCTCTCGCGCTGCCACCGCGGCTACGTGCCGTACGGCGAAGAAGGCTTGAGCGGCGACGAGCCCGACCTCAAGGAGGCCTTCGACACCGCACTGGATCTGCCCGCCGACGACCCGGACTACCTGGCAGGCAACCCCATGCTCGGACCGAACGCCTGGCCGGACATCCCTGGATTCGCCGAGACGGTGACGGCCTATTACAACGCGATTCTGGCGGTCGGTGACCAACTGCTGTGGGCGTTCGCCGTGGCGTTGGGCGAAGACCCGGAGACGTTCGTGCAGTTCGCCACCAAGACGCCCAGCCAGTTGCGGCTGGTGCACTACCCGTACAACCCGAATGCCCAAGACGCCCTTGGCATCGGCGCGCACACCGACTACGAGTGCTTCACCCTGCTCAAGCCGACGGCGCCCGGCCTGGAGGTGATGAACGGGGCAGGGGAGTGGATCGACGTCCCGCCCATCCCCGGCACTTTCGTGGTCAACGTCGGCGACATGCTGGAGCTGTGGACCAACGGCGCGTTCATCGCCACGTCACATCGTGTGCGCAAGGTCAAAGAGGAGCGGTACTCGTTCCCGTTGTTCTTCAACGTCGACTACCACACCGAGGTAAAGCCGTTGCCGCAGTTCGCTTCTGAGGACGGACGCGAACGACCCACCCTGCGGGCTGGCGAGCATCTGTTCGCGCAGACCGTGCAGTCGTTCGCCTACCTGCGGACCCGGCTGGAAGCCGGCGAGCTTGAGCTGCCGGAAGGGTCGCTGGCGATGAACTCGTTCGGGCAACAGGCCATCCACGCCGGTAACTGAAGCCTCGACTGTGACTGTGGCGACGCTGCACTCGACATTTGCGTCGCCAAATTCACTGTCGACGCCGACACGCCGCCGCGACGGGTGTTAGCAACCTGATCAGACCTCGGGCGGGGTGACCACCACCCGCATCGCCTCGCTCAACGTCGCTGCCCGGGCATTGGTGAAGACGTCCTCCAACGAGACCGACCGACCGTCAGGACCGGTCAGCGGCACCCGCCAGTTCGGGTACTCGTTGGTGGTGCCGGGCTGATTCTGCGTCCGCCGGTCACCGACGGCGTCGGTCAGGGCGACACCCAACAACCGCGACGGCGTCCGGCCCAGATACCGGTGCAGCGCGAGGATGATCTGCTCGGTGTCGGGCTCACCCTCGGCAGGTAACAGTCCCACCTGGCGCAGTTCGGCGAGCCAGGCCAGCTGCTCCTTTTGATCGTCGGCGATTTCCTCGGCGACCGGTCGCGTCAACAGGCCGAGCGAATCACGCAGGCGCACATGGTCTCCCGCGAGATAGCCCGCTGTCGGCGGCAGGTCGTGCGTGGTGACCGACGACAGGCAGTACTCCCGCCACTTCCCGGCATCCAGCGGTCCGCCGTCCCCGTCGCGGTCGAGTTCGAACCACAGAATGGAGGTGCCGAGCACCCCGCGTGCCCGCAGATAATCCCGTACCCACGGTTCGACGGTGCCGAGGTCCTCACCGACCACGACGGCACCGGCGCGATGTGCCTCCAGGGCGACGATGCCGATCATCGCCTCGTGGTCATATTTCACATAGGTGCCCTCATTGGGTCCGGCGCCCTTGGGAATCCACCACAGCCGGAACAACCCGATGATGTGATCGATGCGCACCCCGCCGGCATGGCGCAGCACCGCCTGGATGAGGGCCCGGAACGGCAGATACTCATGCGTCTCGAGTTGATCGGGCCGCCAGGGCGGCTGCGACCAGTCCTGGCCCAGCTGGTTGTACTCGTCAGGCGGAGCACCGGCGGTGACCCCCAGAGCCAGCATGTCCTGCAGGGCCCAGGCGTCGGCGCCGGTGGGATGCACGCCGACCGCGAGGTCGTGCATGATGCCCAGCGACATCCCGGCCCGGACGGCCGCCGACTGGGCGGCGGCCAGCTGCTCGTCGAGTTGCCACTGCAGCCAGCGATAGAAATCGACTGTGCTGGCACGTCTTTCGACGAACTTGGCGACGCCGTCGCCGGAGGGGTGCTGCAGCTCGGGTGGCCACTGTCGCCAATCGCTGCCGTGCCGGTCGGCCAGCGCGCACCAGGTGGCGAAATGGTCCAGCGCAACACCTTCGCGGGCCCGGTACGCCGCGTACGCGAGCTCGCGGCCCGCGGACCTCTCGACCCGGTGCACCATCCGCAGCGCTTTGCGTTTGGCAGTCCACGCGGCGTCCCGGTCGATCGAATCGAGTTTGCGGGCGTGTTTACGGACGTCGTCGCGCAGCGCCCCCACCCGGCTGCGGCCCCGCAGGTCGGCGTACTCGGGGATGGCCTCCACCCGCAGATACAGCGGGTTGACGAACCGCCGCGACGTCGGCAGATACGGCGACGGCTCCATCGGGATGGTGGGTGCGGCGGCATGCAACGGGTTGACCAGGACATACCCCGCGCCGTGCCGGGAGGCCGACCACACCGCGAGGTCCGTCAGATCGGTCAGGTCGCCCACGCCCCAGGACCGCTTGGAGCGCACGCTGTACAGCTGGGTCGCCATCCCCCAGCTGCGACTGTTGCCCATCCGGGCCGGCAACCCCAGCCATCCGGGCGTGATGATGAGCGCGGTACTGGTCTCGGTGTCGCCCGACGTCAGATACACACGGTGATAGCCCAATGGCAGGTCGGCGGGCAGGGCGAAGGTGGCCTCGCCGATCATCCGACCGTCGAGATCATAAGGGGGAGTGAAGTTGTCGAGCTGACGCACATCGGAGCGGACCGTGCCGTCTTCGAGCCGCACCCAGACCTGCGCAGGATCGCCGTCGGTGACGTGCACCCAGAACGTCGTTTCGGCACCGGCCCGCCCGACGATGGTCGGCGGCAGCGGCTTCGCCCAGTTGGTGCGCTCGTGGGTGACCAACGCCGCCGCGCGGTCGTCGGCGGTGTCGGCGGCGAAACCCAGCGCGCCAAGCACGGCCACCAAGGTGTGCTCGGGGACGGAGACGCCGCGGCCGGTCCAGTCGTGATACTCGGTGGCCACCCCGCAGCGCTGCGCGAGCTCGGCCAGCGTCGGATCCAAATCGGTCATGGCCGCAATCTTGCTTTGTTTCACGCCGTTACGTCGCGCGACAGCAGGTCTGCCCAGGTGTCGCGGCGGACCACCAGCCGAGCGGCGCCGTCGGCGGCGAACACCACCGGGATCCGCCGGGCCCCGTTGTACTGGTTGGACATCGTGTAGCAGTAGGCACCCGTGACCGGAACCGCCAGCAGGTCGCCCACCGCCGGGTGCTGCAGCCGCACGCCGTCGATCAGCTGATCCCCGGACTCGCAATGCCGACCGACGACCGTCACCAGCTCACCCTCATCTTGAGCGTCAGAGCCGACCCGGTTGGCGATGGTCGCCTCGAACCGCTGCCCGTACAGCGACACCTCCAGGTTGTCGCCCATGCCGCCGTCCACCGCGACGTGCGTGACCGCGCCGCGTTTGACCGTCGTCACCCGGTACACCGTGCACGCCGCGGCGCCGACCATGCTGCGGCCCGGCTCGACGATGATGCGGCTGTCGGCAGGTAGCACCGCCCTGGCCCGCTCGACCATCGCCTCGGCATAGGCGTCCAGATCCGGCGGATGCTCGTCGTAGGTGTAGCGCACGCCGAGGCCGCCGCCGAGGTCGTAGACGTCGAACGTGCCCAGCCGGGCGATGGGTTCGACGGCCGCAGCCAGCTGTTCGGTGTTCAGCAGTTGAGAGCCGACGTGGGTGTGCACGCCGTCGCAGCGCAGCACGCCGCTGCGTCCGATCCTGGCGATGGCGTCGCGGGCGTCGTCGGGCAGCAGCCCGAATTTGGACCCGGCGTGCCCGGTCGCCACCGCGGCGTGGGTGCTGGCTGCCACGCCGGGGATGACCCGCACCAGGCAGGGTTGTTTCTGTCCGGTCGGCACGATGCGCTCCAGCCGGTCGATATCGTCGAAATTGTCGACGACCACCAGACCGACACCGCTGCGTACCGCCAGTTCGATGTCCTCGTCGGTCTTGGCGTTGCCGTGCATGACCAGCCGGGCGGGATCGACGCCTGCGGACAACGCGGTGACGATCTCGCCGGCGCCCGCCACGTCGAGGTGCAAGCCCTCCTCGCTCATCACCCGCTGAACTGCGGTGCACGGGAACGACTTCGACGCGAAGGCGACGTCGGCGCGCGGCCACCGGCTGCGGAACGCCGCCAGATAATCCCTGGCCCGTCGACGCAGGGCATCCTCGGCCACCACCAGCACCGGAGTGCCGAACTCCTGGGCCAGATCGTCGAGCCGGCAGCCAGCGACGGTCACGGTGCCGTCGTCGGCCAGGCGGCTCCCCGGCGGGAACAGGCCGAGCACATCAGCGGTCATTGGCTGCCCTACTGTGATGACCGGTCATGAACAAAACCGTAGACCGTCGCGCCCGGATCGCCGTGGCAGCGCTGTTCCTCACCAACGGCGCAATCTTCGCGAACATGCTGCCGCGGTACCCCGAAATCAAAGCCGACCTGGCGCTGTCGAACACCGCGTTCGGCCTGTGCGTCGCGGCGTTCCCGGCGGGTGCGTTGCTGTCCGGGCTGACCGCGGGCGCGGTGATCCGGCGGTTCACCTCCGCGCGGGTGGCCGTGGCCTGCAGCGTGACGATCGCGACGTTCACGCTGGTCGCCGTCGCCGCTCCGACACCGGTCGCGTTCGCCGTCGCGTTGTTCATCGCCGGTGCGGCCGATTCGGTGACCGACGTGGCCCAGAACGCCCACGGACTACGAGTGCAAAACAACTACGGCCGCTCGATCATCAACTCGCTACACGCGGTGTGGTCGGTCGGCGCCATTCTCGGCGGCCTGATGGGCGCCGCGGCGATTGCGCTGGGGGTGACCCGCACGGTTCAGCTGGGCACGTCGGGACTGCTGTTCAGCCTGGTCTGCGTGATCAGCTACCGGTTCCTGCTGCGCGGACCCGACCACGACGAGCCGGACCGGCCGAATACCGCGGCCGACGGCCGCACCGGGGCTGCGCTGGCGGCATATGCAATGGTGGCGGCCCTGACGATCCTGGGCGTCGCCGGTGCGGCGATCGAAGACGCAGGCAGTTCGTGGGCCACCATCTATCTGCGGGACAGCCTGGATGCGCCCGCCGTGCTCGCCGCGTTCGGCTACATCGCGCTGGTCGGTTTCATGTTCATCGGACGACTGTCGGGCGATCGGCTGGTCGACCGGTTCGGCGTGCGGGCGGTCGTCGCGGTCGGTGGAGCGGTGACCACGGCAGGGATGGGGGTGGCGCTGGCCTATCCGACCGTGGCGGGCACCATCGCCGGTTTCGCCGCGGCGGGTCTGGGCGCCGCCACCGTGGTGCCCGCCGCGATGCAGGCGGCGGACAACATCCCGGGGCTGCGACCGGGCACCGGGTTGACGCTGGTGTCGTGGCTGATGCGGGTGGGGTTTCTGCTGTCCCCACCGCTGGTCGGCGCGGTGGCCGACGCGACCAGCCTGCGGGTCGGCCTGCTGATCGTGCCCATCGCGGGCGTGACCATCATGGTGTTCGCGCTGGTGTTGACGGGCAGGCGCCGCGTCAGTGCACCGAGCCGATGAGCTCGATGGTGAGCACCCCGGCGATGATGAACGCGATGCCCAGCCCCATCACCCACGTCAACGGTTCGGCGAAGAGCACCTTGCCCAGCAGCGCGACCAGGGCCACCCCGCACGCCGACCACACCCCGTAGGCCACGCCGACCGGCATCCCCAGCGACAGCGACGCCGACAGCAGGGCGAACGAAACGAGATAGCCGATGACCACCGGGATCAGCCAGATCTTCTTGCGGAAGCCGTCGGAGGCGCGCAGCGACATCGTCGCGCCCACTTCCACCAGGATCGCCGCCACCAGATACAGCCACATCATGGCGTGGGACTGTCTGCACCGGCGGCCTGCGCCCGCTGCGAACCGAACTCGATCAGCAACACTCCGACGATGATGAATCCGATGCCGAGCACGATCGGCAGGGTGAACGGATCACCGAAGATGACGGCCGCCAGTACCGCGGTGAGCGCGGTGCCGCAGGCGCCCCAGATGCCGTAGGCGACTCCGATGGGCATCCCGGTGCGCAGCACCAACGTCAGCAACACGAACGACGCGAGGTAACCGACGATGACCAGCACCAGCCACGCCGGGTGATCCTGAAACGCCCGCAGCGACAGAATGCCCGTCACCTCACTCAGGATGGCACTGGCCAGCAGCGCCCATTTACGCACACCCGCTCCTTCGGTCGGCGGTCAGGATAGCCGGTGGCGACTAGGCTGCTTTGGCGAGGCGTTCGTTTCCCGAGCTGCCCTGCGTGATCATCGGAGGGTGCATGTCCAAGGGACACAGAGCGGGCAAACTGGCGGGTTTCGTTGGCGCGCGGGCGTTTACGCATGACGAAGTGTTCAGTGAGCCATGCCCGGTACCCAGCGAACCGGGCGCCTTCGGATGGTGGTTTTCCAGCGTGCCCGCCGCGATCGATGCCTCCGGGTGCCAGCAGCGCGACGGCTTGACCCTGCTGTATGTCGGCATCGCCCCGACTCCGCCACCGGCCAATGGCAAACGCCCGATCAGCCAGGATCTGCGCAAACGCATCAGGTATCACTTCGGTGGCAGTGGTGCGAGCGCCGAAGGCTCGACGCTGCGCAAATCGCTGGGCATCCTCCTCAAGGATGAACTCGGGATCGAATTGCGGCGCATCGGTTCGGGGGAGCGCAGCACGTTCGCCGGCGGCGAGGCGGTGCTGACGCAGTGGATGGCCGAGAACTCGCGGGTGTCGTGGGTGCTGCACCCCGAGCCGTGGGTGTTCGAGGACACCCTGATCCACGGCCTGGATCTGCCGCTCAACCTGCAGAACAACGACCACAACGCGTTTGTCCCCGAGTTGAAGCGGCTCCGCCGTGCCGCCGCGGTGAACGCCGGCAAGCAACGGGTGCTCAAGGAGTGGTGACCGGCGGGCGAAGCGTGGCCTGCCGCTCCTTGTCTCAGTAGGTGGGTAACGTCGTTTTCCTCGCCCATCCCGCCGAAATTGGAGAGCACCATGACTGATCCGCAGCGCACCCTGATCGCTGTTCTGCTCGACCGTTCGGGATCGATGGAGTCGATCAAGTCCGACACCGAAGGCGGTTTCGCCGCGTTCATCAATCAGCAACTCGCACAGGACAGCCCGGACCATCAGGCGTGGGTGACTCTTGCTCAGTTCGACACCGACTATGAGGTGGTCTACGCCGACCTGCCGATCGCCCAGGTGCCCACCTTGGAGCTGCAGCCCCGGGGCATGACTGCGCTGTATGACGCGGTCGGGCGGATCATCACCGACGTCGGCGCCGAACTGGCGGGCCAACCCGAGGAGCTGCGCCCAGGGACGGTGATTGTGGTGGTACTCACCGACGGACTGGAAAACTCCAGCGTGGAGTGGACGAACGACGCCGTGCTGAAGGCGATCAAGCGCCAAGAGACCGAGTTCTCGTGGGACTTCGTCTTCCTCGGTGCCAATATGGACGCAGTGGCCGTCGGCCAGAGCTTGGGATTCGGCGCGGACAAGTCGATCACCTACGAGGCCTCGCCGGAAGGCGTCGACGCCGCATTTGTGGCCGCGGGCAATTACGTCTCGCGCCGACGTGCAGCCGGCGTCGACGGAGACGTGGCCGGTTTCTCCGATGAGGACCGGCGGGCCGCTCGGGCCGGAAAGGACTGAGGTTTCAACGGTGACAGCAGAAGCGCATTCGGCGGCAGCCGTCGGGCAGCCGGTGGTCGAGACCACCGCCGGTCCCGTTCGCGGCAGCGACGACGGCCGGGCCGCAGTGTGGAAGGGCATCCGCTACGCGGCCGCCCCGTCGGGTGAGCTGCGGTGGCGGGCGCCGGTGGCGCCGCAGCCGTGGACCGAGGTCTTCGAGGCCGACCGGTTCGGCCCGGTCTGCCCGCAGCCGAAGAGCCCGATCCCGCTGGGTGCGGGCACCCGGATCTCCGAAGACTGCCTGTTCCTCAATGTGTGGGCGCCGTCGGGGGCGGACGCCGGCGCAGGCAAGCCCGTCATGGTCTGGGTGCACGGCGGGGCGTACATCTTCGGGTCCGGCAGCCAGCCGCTGTACGACGGCCGGACGCTGGCGTCGGTCGGTGACGTCGTCGTGGTCACGCTGAACTACCGGATGGGTGCGTTCGGGTTCCTCGACCTGAGCGGCACCGAGTCCGAGGAGCAGTTCGACAGCAACCTCGGGTTGCGTGACGTGCTGGCGGCGCTGCACTGGGTGCGCGAGAACATCGCGGCGTTCGGCGGCGACCCGGCACAGGTCACGCTCTTCGGCGAGTCCGCGGGTGCCGGCATCGTCACCACCTTGCTCACCGCGCCGGCCGCCACGGGCCTGTTCGCCCGCGTGATAGCGCAGAGCTCACCCGCGACGTCGGTGTACAGCAGCGACCGCCAGCGCAGCGTCGTGCAGATGGTGCTGGACAGGCTGGGCGTCAGCGCCGCCGAGGCGCGGTCGGTCCCGGTGCAGGCGCTGGTCGACGCCTCGGAATACGTCTTCAACCATGTCCCGACCAGTACGCCCGGCACGTTGGCGTTCGCGCCGACCGTCGACGGTGATCTGGTACCGGACTATCCGGTGAAGCTGGCCCGCGACGGCCGGTCGCATCCGGTGCCGTTGCTCATCGGCACCAACCGCGACGAAGCCGCGCTGTTCCGGTGGATGAAATCGCCGTTGATGCCGATCGCCCCGAAGACCATCCGGGCGATGTTCGAGGAGATCGCCGCCGAACAGCCAGGGCTGCAACTGCCGTCGGAAGCCGAGATCGGGTCGGCGTACTCCGGCATCCGGACTCGCCAGCTCGGATTGCACGTCGCCCGGGACGTCGGCTTCCGGATGCCCAGCGTGTGGCTGGCCGAGGGGCATGCCGCGGTGGCTCCGGTCTACCTGTACAGGTTCGACTGGACCACACCGATGCTGCGGCTACTGCGGCTCGGCGCCGCGCATGCCACCGAATTGCCTTATGTCTGGGGCAATCTGGTGATGGGTCCGAAGG
>JBEVHL010000027.1:0-20283 GCA_040511255.1 Mycobacterium sp.
CCATGGGCGCACAGGTCTCGATTGGTGACTTCGCGGTGATGACCAGCCTGAGCAGGAAGGCGCTACGGCACTACCACGACATCGGCATTCTCGAACCAGCCCACATCGACTCCCACACCGGCTACCGCTTCTACGACACCGGGCAGGTCGACCATGCACACATCATCCGCCGGTTCCGATCTCTCGGCATGTCCATTCCCGACATCAAGGCGCTGCTGAGCACAGAAGAAGCCGCGGCTCGCACCGAGATAATCACGACTCATCTCGAACAGATGGAGGTGCAGCTGCAGCAAACTCGCGACACCGTTGTCGCACTGCGCGAGTTACTTTCTCCCGTGCACACCCCGGCCCACGTCGAATTGCGCCGTGAACCTGCGCTCGCCGTGTGGTCCATCGACGCCACCATCGCGATTGCTGAGATTGACAACTGGTTCGCGGCGACGCTGAGGAAATTACGAGACGCACTGGCAACGGCAGCGGGCGTACCTTCCGCGGTAGTGCCAGGTGGTCTCTACGACCGAGCGCTGTTCCTCGAATCGCGAGGCAAAGCAACACTATTCGTCGCAGCGCCGCCAGCATCGGATCCCCCGGAGGGCATCCGTGCCGAGGTCTTACCTCGAGCCGAGTTCGCGGTGCTCACCCACTCCGGCGGTCACGACGATATAGACCGTAGTTACGCGGCTCTGGGAATATACGCAAACGAGCATCTGATCAGCCACCAGGGACCGATCCGCGAGCACTACCTCGACGGCACGCCCTCCGATCCAACGACGTTCACCGCGACGGAAATCTGTTGGCCCATCTTCAGCACCACTCCACCACCAGATTGAAAGCATTCCGGGACAGGTTCATTCCGCGGTTATCTCAGCGTCGGCGGTACGCCCACCAGAAGGAGACAACGCAGATGCACGAGCAGTTCGGCACGTACGGAGCATGGCTCAATCCCGCACTGGGCGATGCGCCCCGTATCGAGTACGCGCCTCAACTCGAAGAACTGGGCTATCAGACGATCTGGGCAGGAATCGGTGCAGACCCCGTCGGTGACATGAACCTGCTTGAGCAGATGATCGCCGCGACGGAACAGGCGATCATCGCCAGCGCAATCATCAACATGTGGCAAGACGACCCCCGCAGCATCGCCCATCACTATCACCGAATCGTCGACCGCTACGGACCTCGCCTGCTGCTGGGCATCGGTCTCGGCCATCCGGAGAGCCGGGTCTCCTATGAGAGGCCATACGAGCGGATGGTCCACTATGTCGACGCGCTCCTGGATGACAGAGTGCCTGCCGAAGCTATCGTGATCGGCGCCCTGGGAACCAACACACTCGGACTGGCCGGCGAAAAGACACTCGGCGCGCACCCCTATCTCACCGTGCCCGCACACACAGGGTATGCGCGAAAAGTGCTGGGCAGCAATGCTTTCCTGGCGCCAGAGCACAAGGTCGTGCTGACCGAGGACGACGACGAGGCGCGAAAGATCGGCCGTCCGGCCGTCCAATTCCCCTACCTCGGCTTGCGCAATTACACCAACAACCTGATACGGCACGGGTTCACCGAAGCGGACGTCGACGGGTCAGGCAGCGACGCACTCATCGACGCCCTGGTGGCTCATGGTTCCCCGGAAACGATCTACAGCCAGATCAACGAGCATCTCGTGGCCGGAGCCAACCACGTCGGCATCCAAGTTTTCACCGAGGACCCCACCGCCTCACCTGTGCAGGCTTTCCGATCGTTGGCCGAACACCGCCCCGCTCAGTGAGATGCTTGAACATCGTGCAGGGTTCAACCCATACCGATGCGAATGTTCTTGATCTGGAGGAACTCATTGAGACCGTCGACGCCGCCGGTGCGGCCGTAGCCGCTCTGTTTGTAGCCGCCATAGGGCCCTTGGGGAGCGATGTCGCTGAAGGTATTGACCCACACCGAGCCGGCTTCGAGCTGACGGGCGACAGCGTGGGCGCGTCGGAGATCGCGAGTATGGATGAACGCGTTGAGCCCGAAGGGTGTGTCGTTCGCCAGCCTCACCGCTTGGTCTTCGTCGGTGAAGCGGATCAGCGATACCACCGGACCGAATGTTTCCACCTGGGCCAGGTCTGATGAATTGTTCACGTTCCCGAGGACGGTCGGCTCCACGTAGTAGCCCTGTGCGAGTGCGCCTCCGATGCGCAGACCGCCTACAAGGAGGTCACCGGCGCCGTGGGTGACGGCGGTATCGATGGAAGCCAGGATGCGATCGACCGCACCTTGGCTGATGACGGGGCCGAATCCGACTGCGGGATCAAACGGATCACCGATCTTGGCGGCTGCGACGACGCCGAGGAACTTCTCGGTGAACGCGTCGTAGACCGAATCATGAACCAGCAGACGGCTGGCGCAGGCGCAGCTTTGGCCGGACTGCATCAGAGGTCCCTGGTGTGCCGAG
This sequence comes from Mycobacterium sp., assembly GCA_040511255.1. Classification (GTDB taxonomy): domain Bacteria; phylum Actinomycetota; class Actinomycetes; order Mycobacteriales; family Mycobacteriaceae; genus Mycobacterium. Next base: position 2,426 of record JBEVHL010000027.1, read on the forward strand.
AGCGTGGCGGCGGTGTCGAGGTCGGCATCGGCGAAGATGATGTTGGCGGATTTCCCGCCGAGCTCGGCAACCACGGGGGTGAGATTGTCCGCCGCGGTGCGAATCACGGCGCGCGCAGTGGCACCTCCGCCGGTGAAGTGGATTTTGCGGATGCCTGGATGGCGGACCAGCGCGTCCCCACCGTCGGCATCGGCGGTCACGATGTTGACCAAGCCGGGTGGCAGACCGGCTTCCAGGCACAGTTCGCCGAATCTCAACGCAGCCAGAGGTGCGAGCTCAGACGGCTTGAACACGACAGCGTTTCCAGCCGCCAGCGCCGGGGCTACGCAACTGGCCGCGACCGCCAGGGCACCGTTCCACGGTGCGATGACCGCCACGACTCCGTAGGGTTCCCGTTCGATGAGGTTGACGTCGAAGGAGCCGTTGACCGGCGTGCTGGAGCCGTGTGGCCTGTCGACATAACCGGCGAAATGGCGCAGAAAGCGTTCCAGCAGAACGGCAGTGCCGGCATACGACACGGGGACTGCGTAGTCGTGCACGTTGAGGGCGGCGAGTTCGTCGAGGTGCTCGTGGACGGCATCGGCGAGGTCGATGAGTAGATCGCGACGGCGATCGACGGTCATCGCCACCCATTCGCGCTGTGCGGTACGTGCGGCAGCCACGGCGAGGTCGATCTCGGTCGCGGACGCCAGTGCCACGGCGGTGTTGGGCCTGCCCGTCGCGGGGTCGATGTGTTGATGGACACCGATTGAGGTGGCGGTGATGCGGTCGCTGCCGATGAGCAGCCCGACCGGGCCGCTGGGTGCCACCGGGCGGGCGGCGGTGGCGGCAGTCATGAGGCGGCCGCCTCCCGATCTGTGGCCAGTTCGTCAGTGACGCGTTGTTTCTGGTCGCTGATGGCTTGGTTGAGCCGCGACGCCTTCGGCCAGCCATAGTAGGCGGCGAAATGCAGTGCCAGTTCATCCATCTCAGGACCCGACACCTCTCCACTCTTCAATGCGGCGTACACGTGTGACTGGATGGGGAGTTCGGCGTCTTGGAAGGCCACGCAGGCGACGGTGATCAGACGCCTTTCCTTCATGCCCAGGCCGGGGCGCAGCCACATCTCGCCGAAGACGAAGTTGAGGATCCCAGCGCCGGAGTACGGGTTGTCACGCACCGGCGCGTAGGGCAGGCAGTTGATGTGTTTGAAGGACTGTTCGCCGACCTGCAGTCGGTGTTCGGAATCGCCCTCGGTGGTGAGCGGGAGCAGAGGCTCCGGTGGAGTCGCCGGCAGGCCTCGCTGGTCGAGGATAAGCGCCCATTGGGCGTCGACGACCATGTTGAATTTGGATGCCTTCGGCCATCCGGCATAGACGGCGAAATGCAGCACAGTTTCCCGCATTTCGGTGATGGTGACATCGCCGCTGTTGAGGGCGGCATAGACGTGTTGCTCCAGCGGATCGTCGGCGTCGGCGGCGGCTACGCAGGCCAGGGTGACGAAGCGGCGGTCGCGGCGGCTCAGTCCGGGGCGTGACCAGATCTCGGCGAAGACGAAGTCGATCAGTCCGTCGGCGATGGTTGGGCTGGTGTCGGTGGGCGGATCCACTGTCATGACTTCGGCGAATTGTCGTAGTCCTGTCGCGCGCCGATTCTGGCTGCTCATGGGTTTCCTATCTGATGGTGACGCCGGCGTCGACCTTGAATTGCAGGCCGGTGACGTAACGGGATTCGTCGGAGACGAGGAACAGCACGGCGTTGCTGACATCGACGGGTTCGATCAGCGTTGCCGGTAGGGCATTGGCGAACAGGGGTGCGAGGTCGGTGCGGGTCTCGACCAACAGGGTGTGCATGGTGACTGGGGCCATGCCGGTCATCACACCGGTGGGGTGCACCGTGTTGACCCGGATGCTCTGGGCGGCAAGTTCGTTGGCCAGAGCGACGCTCATACCGACGATGCCCTGCTTGGACGCGGTGTAGGGGAGGTGTAACGGGCTACCTTTGATACCGGCGGCCGAGCTGATGTTGACCAGGCTGCCGCCACCCTGTTCCAGGAGAAAAGGTAGCGCGGCGGCGCAGGTGTTCCAGGCACCGATCAGGTTGATGTCCAACACCATTCGCCAGTGTTCGTTGGTGGTCGCATCCCAGGTGCCAGCGGTCAGTACCCCTGCGTTGGCGACCGCGGCGTCCAGGCCGCCCAGTTCGGCGGCACCTTCCGTGACGGCATCCTTGAGTGCGATCTCATCCCGCACGTCCACCACCTTGGTGATCGCGCGACGCCCGTGTTCCCGCACGAGCCGGGCGGTCTCCTCCAGATCCTCCAACGATGCCAACGGATATTCCAGACCCTCCAGGGAGTGGCAGATGTCGACGAGGATGAGGTCGGCGCCCTCTTCGGCGAGTCGCACGGCGTGGCTGCGACCCATTCCGCGGGCCGCGCCGGTGATCAGGACGCGCTTGTTGGCGACGCGCCCGGTGCCGGTGGTGGTCATCACGCGGCCTTAGAGCTTGTTGGTGAAGCCGGCATCGACCGGGAACGTCACGCCAGTAACGTATTTGGCCTGATCGGAGACAAGATAGGCGATCGCTGCGCTGATGTCCTCAGGTTCGAGCATGCCGACGGGCATCGGGTTCTGCAGGTGCGGCCCCCCGCCGTCGGGGGAGTTCTTCAGGAAATCCTGCATCTGGTCGTTCATGGCCATCATGGTGTTGACCGCGGTGGGATGGACTGTGTTGACCCGAATGCTCTGGGCGGCCAGTGCGTTGGCCAAGGTGCGCATAAGGCCGACGATGCCGTGTTTGGAGGCAGCATAAGCCAGCCCGCCACCCTGGAGTCCGCCGAAACCACGAAGTCCGGCAGTGGAACTGGTGAAGACGATAGAGCCGCCGCGGTTTCCGGCGAGCAGGTGCGGGATGGCCGCCTTGGCGGTGTGGAAGGCACCGACCAGGTTGACGTCCAGGACGTCAGTCCACTGCTCGAGTTCTTCTTCGATGGTCAACTGACGGAAGGCCATGGTGGCGATGCCCGCGTTGGCCAGCACGATGTCCAGGCGTCCGAAGTAGGCGACACCGTCGTCGAGGGCCGCCTTGAGGGCGTGGTAGTCGCGGACGTCGGCGACCAAGCCGACCATCTTGGCGCCTTGTGCCTCGACGAGCGCCACGGTCTCCTCGAGTTCTGCGCGTGAAGCCATCGGGTAGCCGTTGGAGTCGATATCGGCGCAGATGTCGACTCCGATGATGTCGGCGCCGTCGGCGGCCAGTCGTACGGCGTGACTGCGGCCTTGGCCGCGCGCGACGCCGGTGATGAATGCGACTTGCCCGTTCAGTGAAGTCATGGATCCTCGCTGCGTTGCGGTGGTCCGGCGACGCCCCAGGGGGGCGGAGTAACCCGGTTACTCGTAGTACAGTAACCTGGTTACACTTCGTCGGCAAGGGGCAATCACGGTGAGCAGTTTCGGTGGGCCGCTGGGTGATTCGCGCGATCCCTATGTCCGGATTCTCGGCATCGTCGTTGAGATCCTCGAGTCCGAGGGTTACGAGGCCGTTCAGTTGCGCGAAGTCGCCCGGCGGGCTCGCACATCGTTGGCCACGATCTACAAGCGGTACGCCAATCGCGACGAACTGATCCTGGCTGCGTTGCAAACCTGGATGGACGAGAACCGGTACTCCCGGGTGTCACGACCCGGGAAGAGGCCGGACGAGTCGGTGTACGAGGGGTTGGTTCGACTATTCCGGAACATATTCGAACCGTGGGAGCAGCACCCTGACATGTTGGCGGCTTTCTACCGGGCCAGGTCCTCACCCAACGGCGAGCAGTTGCTGCACCACGGATTGGACATGGTCGTCCCGGCCGGCATGGAGGTGCTGGCGGGTGTGGACGAACGCTTTATCGCCGACCTCGACACCGTCATTTCGAGTCTGGTGTATGGACTGTTGGGACGATTCGCCGCCGGAGAGATCGCCATCACCGACATCGTGCCCAGCCTGGAGCGCTGCGTGTTCTGGATGACCCAAGGTCACGACGCCAACGTCGGCCGACAGGCGCAGGCGGCCACGGCCACCGCCAGGAAGCGCGCCCGTCCGTGAACGATCACAACGAGACGGACCTCGGTGGCATCAGCCACGGGTCGCCCATCCATCAGCGACTTCCCGCACACGACCTGAGCTTGCTCAACATCGCTGTCGCCGCGGCGCAGAATCGACCTGAATTGCGCAACGAGATCGAACACGCTCTACGCAACGGCGTCACCGACGCGGAAATCCTCGACATCCTCGATGAGGTCGCGCGCTACACCGGCCATGAACGCACCCACGGCGCGCAACCTCGTGTCCCACCGGAGGACGGCTGACCGGTGCTTTGACGCGGCCGCACCGCCATCATCGCCGTCGCGAATCTTCCCGCCCGCCAAATAGGTTTCCTACGTTGCGCATTCGAGACGCGCGCTCTAGGAATGTCTTAGGTTGAATGGCATGACAACCTAAAGTTGTTTATTGGTGCCGCAGGCCCACTGGGTGAGCTGGTGATATCTTGGCCCAGCCATGCTGACGGAGTTTGGCTGGGCGGCACGACCTGACCGGTAAAGATGTCGCCGGCATAGAATTGAAACCTCTGCATTCCTTCGGCAAAGGTCCCATCACCGCACGGTCGCCAGTTCGTGATGGGGCGCTTGACGTACCAGAGACCGCTGCGCGCGTAGATGGGTGCAGCCCAACCGGCGTCACTGGTGACCGTCCCCGTGAATCGGTGGGGTTGATGCAGGATGTCGACATCGTCCACGTGGTACGCATGACCGTTTCGTCGCTGAATTGCTGGTTGGTTCTTGCATACTGACCATTCGAGGTGGCGACGAATTCACCGTTGATGCCCCAGAGTTCGGCGACCGCGATTGGCGGTGCAACGACACTCATGGCTGAGACCACCGCTACGGTCGAGCTGACCGCAACGCGTGTGAACCCATCTGGACTCTCTTTCGGTGGCATAAGACGGCCCCATCTGTCATGTGACAGTGGTGAATTCGATGTGCAGTTCCGTGAGCCCGCGCAACAGGAACGTCGGCTCGTAGCTGTACTGACGTTCGCCCCGCGGCCCGTGGGCGGGCTCGCTGATGGTGATATCGCGCATCCGGTCCAAGAGCCGGTGCACCGTGATGCGTCCCTCCACACGGGCCAGCGGTGCCCCGGCGCAGGTGTGGATACCGCGACCGAAGGCGATGTGTTCGCGCACGTTCTTGCGGTCCAGCTGAAACTCGTGCGGCGCCTCAAATTTTCGGGGATCCCGATTCGCCGCACCCAAACACAGCATCAAGACGGTGCCTGCCGGGATGTGCACCCCGGCGAGGTCGGTCGTCTTACGTGCGAGCCGGAAGTCGACCTTGGTGGGACTCTGGAACCGCAGGGCCTCCTCGATGAACGCCGGGATCAGGTTGCGGTCGTCGCGCAGCACCTGTTGCAACTCGGGATGATCACCCAAGGTTTGGACCGCGGCACTCAAGAGCTTGGTAACTGTCTCCTGACCGGCTGCGAACAGGAACGTCGCGGGCCTGGCGACTTCAAGAAGTTCGGGGATGGACCCGTCGGGATACGTGGCGGATGCCATGCCACTGAGCACGTCGCCGCGTGGTTCCCGTCGTCGCTCGGCAACGTATCCGCTGAACTTGCCGTCCAGGTATTCCAGTGGATTGAGCCCGACCGGCTCGCCGTCGAGTGCACCGACACGGTTGCCTGCCGGCTTCTCAGCACCCAGCGCCCGGCGGAACTCGGCCCGGTCCTCCTCCGGCACGCCGAGAAGATCGATGATGGCCAGCGTGGCGAACGGCCGGGCGTATTCGGACAGGAATTCGCACTTGCCGTTGGCGATGAACTCGTCCAGCTGGGTGTCGACCAGCTGCCACATGAAGTCTTCGTTCTCTTTGAGTCGGCGCGGAGTCAACAGCTTGTTCAGCAGTGACCGTTCGCGCTCGTGGGCGGGCGGGTCCATGACGACCATGTGCTCGAAGATCGGGAACAGATGCCGGTGGGCTTCGATCTGTTCGGTGATGTCGTCACCGTCAGGCACGAACGGCAGCGGGGGAAACGGTCCACCGATCGCATTGACTGCGGAGAAGGAATCGGAGTCCTTGAACGCTGCCATGACCTCCGCGTAGCCCGTGACCGCGACGACGCCATGGTGTGGCTCCTGATAGACGGGGCCGTGGCCGCGCAGGTATTCGTAGTAGTCGTAGGGATCCTGGGCCGTGGCTTGGTCAGTGAAGTAGTTCACCGTGGCGAGGTCGGTCATGCGGCAGCGGTCCTTTGGGTCCGGTTCTGGGCTGATGGGTACTACGCGATTTCGATGGTGATCGCTCCGCGCGGGCAGGCGTTCGCCGCGGCATTCACGCTGTCCCACAATATTTCTGGTGGCTGATCGACGCAGCTGGCGACATCGTCGTCGGAGAGGTCGAAGACCTCGGGTGCGAGGTCTATGCACAGGGCGTGCCCCTCGCACAGCCGGGAGTCCACACGAACGCGTCGCTGTGACACCGACATCGCCTCCACCTCTCCCAAAAACTGATCGATCGATCAAATTGTTGCGGTGGTCATGGATACCACGGGTTTACTCGTATGGTCAAGAATCGGATCAGGCTTGGCGTATATGCTTCGTGAACAACAAGATCGTGGAGAAACGTGACGTGACTGCCGCTAAGAAAGCCAAGAACAGAGACGATGGAGCTCGACGTCGTCTGCTGGAAGCGACTGCTCAGATCATGCGCGACGAGGGGTATGCGGCCGCGACGTCGCGGCGGGTGGCCGCTCTTGCTGGGGTGAAGTCGGCGTTGGTCTACTACTACTTCGACACGATGGACGATTTGTTCTTGGCGCTGCTGCGAGCCGGTGCTGAGGTGTCCTTAGCCGAGATGCGCCAGGCGCTGACCGACGACAACCCACTTCGAGCGCTCTGGCTGATCAACTCCGACCTGCGACGCACCGGACTCAACACAGAGTTCATGGCGCTGGCCAATCACCGCAAGGCAATTGGAGCCGAGTTGAAAGTGTATGCAGAGCGCGTCCGCGAGATTGAGTCTGCGGCGGTGACGGTAGCGATGCGCGCACATGGAGTCGACTTCAATGAGTTTCCGCCCGTGGTTATTTCGATGCTGGTAGCTCAGATGGCGCGCAGTATGTGCAATGAAGTGGCTATCGGGGTGACGGACGGCCACAAGGAGATGCAAGCGTTCCTGGAGCGCTTCTTCGCCCAGTACGGAGCGAGCACGTCATCAGGCCCGGCCCGATGACGTCGCCGCCGCTACTTCAGCATGCTTCCCGCGTCGACGGTCACCGGAAGCCCTGTCACGTAACGTGACTCGTCAGAGGCAAGAAAAAGCACCGCATTGCTGATATCCACCGGCTCGACCCAGCCCACCGGAAGTACGTGCATCATCTGAGCCACCACGGCCATGTCGTCAGGACCCGGGTTCTCCAAATCGGGGCGGAACAGCTTCATCGTGCCCTCGTTCATGAACATCGGTGTATTCACGTTGGTGGGATGCACGGAGTTGACCCTGATCATGTGCTGGCCCAACTCAACCGCGAACGTACGCATCAGTCCGACCACCCCATGCTTGGCCGCGATGTAGTGACCCGTATGGGGATAGGCCTTCAGTCCGCCGACCGAGCTCGTCAGAATTATCGATCCACCATGGCCACTTGAAAGGAGGTGCGGTACAGCGGCTTTGACTGTTTTCCACACCCCACTGAGGTTGACCGCGATCATATCGTCCCAGTCGGCTTCGCTGGTCTTGTCCAATGTTTGGCCGCCGTTGCCGATGCCGGCGTTGGCGACGATGATGTCCAATCGTCCCAGCTGCTCGACACCGCTGTCCACAGCGGCCTGAAGGGCGGTGAAGTCACGCACGTCGACCTCGGCAGTCACGATTCGCCGATCGAGGTTCTTGATCAGGTCGGCGGTCTCGGCCAAATCGTCGGGTGTCGACGCCGGGATCTCGCTGTTGCTGCTCACGGGCTTGCAGATATCGACCGCGATGATGTCCGCGCCCTCCTGCGCCAGCCGAACCGCGTGACTGCGGCCCTGGCCTCGGGCTGCGCCGGTGATAAACGCGACCTTGCCTTCTACGCGCCCTGCCATGTTCATTCCCACCTTCTATGTGACTGCGCATTCGCAGGCGGTGTCAGAAACTGATCACTCGATCAGCCACCTTGGCAGGGCGCTGGGTCGGAAGTCAAGTGCCTCAGCGGGTACCGCACGTATTGGGCTCATCAAGACGCGCCAGCACTGCCTCGCATCGGCTAATCGATTGATCAGTTCCTACGCATATTGACTGGATCGGTTGTCGGGCTATGACCCCGACGGGCTTTCGATGCGACGCGACGCCATGGGTGGGTGTAGCGCACCCAGGAAAGCTCGCCCTTCTCCGTCGGTGGGCACCCGGGTTGACTCGTCCTCACCACCAAGACATAGGCGCCACGTTGCGCGGCCGGCTGGTTAAGGAGATATGAAATGAAACTTGGACTGTACGGGCTCAACGTCGGCGCCGGCGTGGCCCCGCGGCAGGCGCGAACGACCGCGGTTCTGGCTGAAGAGCTGGGACTGGAGTCGCTGTGGGCGCTCGATCATGTGGTGATGCCGTCGGGGTACGAGACTGAATACCCCTATCACGAGTCCGGCAAGATGATGGGCGGTGTCGAAGAGGTCGACATCGCTGAACCGCTGACCTGGCTTACGTTCGCCGCCGCGGTCACCGAGCGGATCAAGCTGGGTACCGGCGTTATCATTCTGCCGCAACGCAATCCGGTGGTATTGGCCAAGCAGGTCGCCTCACTGGACGTGCTCAGCGGCGGTCGGCTGCTACTTGGAGTCGGGGTGGGGTGGCTGGCTGAAGAATTCGCCGCCGTGGGCGTCCCGTGGCCCGATCGCGGCCGCCGCCATGACGACTATGTCGAGGCGATGCGGGCGCTGTGGCGCGACACCAGGGCCAGCGTGCACAACACGTACACCGATTTCGACAACGCCATCAGCCTGCCCCATCCGGTGCGTCGGAGTGTGCCGATCGTCATCGGCGGGCGATCGGACCGGTCTGCCAGGCGCGCAGCCGAGATCGGCGACGGATACTTCCCCAGCATCACCGAACCCGGCCAGCTGGCTCCGCTGTTGGACATCATGAACGCCGAATCGATTCGGCGGGAACGGGATCCTGCTGAAATCGAGGTGACCGTGCCCTACCCGGGTGACCCGGCCGAACTCAACGCGGCCGCACACGGTGACACTGCGGCGATGGATCGCGTCACCGCGCTGCTGCATCAGTTCAGCCAAGCCGGGGTGCACCGAACGCTCCTGGCCGGCGTGGCTGATGAGGCCTTGGCGCCCCTGGTCAAGCAGCTCGGCGACCGGATCGACCTGAGCTGACCAAGAGACCAAACAGCTTGTGCACCATAGCAACCCGCAACAACGCAACACTAGGGAGACGACCATCATGGGACAGCTGGACAGCAAAGTAGCACTCGTTACCGGTGGCAGCGCAGGAATTGGCTTGGCTATCGCGCGCCGCTTCGCCGCGGAAGGAGCCGAGGTCTATCTGACAGGGCGGCGGAAGGACGTGGTCGACAATGCCGTTGCCGACATCACCAGCAGCACCGGCGGCCAGGTCACCGGAGTCGTCGGAGACGTCTCGAATCTGGCTGCCCTCGACGACCTCTACACGACCATCACCGAACGCAGCGGACGTCTGGACATTCTGGTTGCCAACGCGGGCAGCGGTCGCCTGGTCGGTCTAGGCGACATCAGCGAAGAGCATTACGACAGCACCTTTGATCACAATGTCAAAGGCTTGGTGTTCACCGTGCAGAAGGCGCTGCCCCTGCTGGCCGACGGTGCATCGATCGTCTTGGTGTCGTCGATCGCCGGTATCACCGGGCAACCGGGGATGAGCGTGTACGCCGCGACCAAGGCGGCGATCCGAAACTTCGCGCGCTCGTGGGCGATTGAGCTGGCGCCGCGCAAGATTCGGGTCTCCGCGCTGTGCCCCGGGCCTGTAGAGACCCCTGGGATGACCGGTCTGATCGAGGAGATCCCCGGCGACAGCGTCTTCACTATCACCACGCCAATGGGTCGGTTGGGTGACGCTACCGAAATCGCCGCCGGAGCCTTGTTCCTGGCCTCGGACCAGGCGTCCTTCCTTACCGGCTCCGACCTCGTCCTGGACGGCGGCCAGGCCATCTGATTGCGGCCCCACGAGGCGAGGGTGACACCTCTACCGGATGTCGCTCACGCACTGTAACCGCCGTCGATGTTGAGTGAGGCGCCGTTGATCAGGGATGACTCCGGCCCCGCGAGATAGGACACCAGAGATGCCACCTCGTCCGCCTCGCCGTACCGGCCGATCGGGATGAGCGATCGCTGCAGGTCACCGGTAGGCCCATCGGCGGGGTTGGCATCGGTGTCCACCGGTCCAGGCTGAACGTTGTTGATGGTGATCCCTTTTGGTCCGAGCTCGCGGGCCATGCCACGGACAAATCCGACCAACGCCGCTCGGTCCAGGGCATGGATCGCCATTGAGTCGAACGGGGTGTAGTGGGCGTTGACACTGCCGATCGTGATGACTCGCCCGCCTTCGCGGAGGTGCGGCAACGATTCCTTCACAAGAGTGACGGTTCCGTGCACGGTGACATTGATCATCCGGTCGATCTCGCCGTAGCCGATCTGGCTGAGCGGCAACAGGACTCCGCCCCCGGCGTTGCTGACTACGACGTCAAGGTGCTCCAGGCGATCCACCGCGGTGGCGACCGCGTCGATGACTTCGGCGCGGTCAGCACTGTTTGCCCGCACGGCAGACACAGACCCACCGTCGCGACTTACGCTGTCCACCAATGCGTTCGCGGCATCTGCAGCCACAGCGTAGGTGAAGACGACGTCTGTCCCTTCTGCGGCCAGGCGTCTCACGATGGCGGCGCCGATCCCTCGGGACCCCCCGGTAACGAGCGCGGTGCGGGCGGTCAGGCTTGTCATGGTGTTCCTCTCGAGGATGGTCCGGAGAAGCTTTCCTCCAGGTCGTGACGGCAAGTCAATCGTCGCGACGACCTGCGTGGAAGGGCGAGCCTTCCTGGGAGCACTGCACCCAGGATCAGCGCGCGCTTGAGGGCACGTCGATCGCGCGAGGTGGCGCATAGACGATGATGGCGACCATGGGTCACCTGGAGGTCGCGCACGTCGACTACTACCTACCGGACGGGCGGCTGCTCTTGGCCGACGCCGGTTTCCGGGTCGAGCAGGGTTCCGCCGTGGCCCTGGTCGGGCCGAACGGCGCCGGGAAGTCCACGCTGATGCGTCTGATCGCCGGGGAACTACAGCCCGATGAAGGCACCATCACCACCAGTGGCGGTCTCGGCGTCATGCCGCAGTTCATCGGCTCGGTCCGTGACGACCGGACGGTCCGCGACCTACTCGTCGCAGTCGCCCGGCCGGCCATCACCGTTGCGGCAGGCGCAGTCGACGCGGCCGAACTGGTGCTCCTTGAGCGCGATGACGAGGCCGCGCAAATGACCTACGCGCAGGCGCTCAGCGACTGGGGTGACGCCGGCGGATACGAGGCGGAGAACCTGTGGGACAAGTGCACGATGGCCGCGCTCGGCGTGCCCTACGTGGGGTGCCAGTGGCGGGACGCGCGGACCCTGTCCGGCGGCGAGCAGAAGCGCTTGATCCTTGAGGCGTTGCTGCGCGGACCCGACGAGGTGTTGCTGCTCGACGAGCCGGACAACTACCTGGACGTGCCGGGTAAACGCTGGCTGGAGGAACAGCTCAAGAACACCGCCAAGACCGTCCTGTTCGTCTCACACGACCGCGAGCTGCTGTCGGTGGCCGCCGACATGATCGCCAGCGTGGAGCCCACGCCCAGCGGCTCGGACGTGTGGGTGCACGGCGGCGGGTTCGCGTCCTTTCATGAGGCGCGCGAGCGGCGGTTTGAGCGGTTCGATGAGCTCCGTCGGCGCTGGGACGAAAAGCACGCTCAGCTCAAGAAACTCGTCCTGGACATGCGCGGGTACGCAGGGCGCAGCGATGCGATGGCGTCCCGGTACGCGGCGGCCCAGACGCGGCTACGGATGTTCGAGGAGGCCGGGCCGCCACCGGAGCCGCCCCGCAAGCAGGACATCAAGATGCGGCTGCGCGGCGGCCGCACCGGGCTGCGGGCCGTCACCTGCCAGGAACTGGAATTGACCGGGCTGATGGAACCGTTCAACCTCGAGGTCTTCTACGGCGAGCGGGTCGCGGTGCTCGGCTCCAACGGCTCAGGGAAATCGCATTTCCTGCGGCTACTGGCCGGGCAGGACGTTGCCCACACCGGCACCTGGAAGCTCGGCGCACGGGTCGTCCCCGGCTTCTTCGCCCAGACGCACGCCCACCCCGAACTGGAGAAACAGACCTTGGTCGACACCCTGTGGGAGGTACACGCCAAGGCCCGCGGTGCGGCGATGAGCGTGCTGCGCCGCTACGAACTGGAACGCCAGGGCGACCAGCCGTTCGGCAGGCTCTCGGGCGGCCAGCAGGCCCGCTTCCAGATCCTGCTACTGGAGCTGGAGGGCGCCACCGCGTTGTTGCTCGACGAGCCGACCGACAACTTGGACCTGGAATCCGCGGAGGCTCTGCAGGAAGGCCTGGAGTTCTACGAGGGCACTGTCTTGGCGGTTACCCACGATCGCTGGTTCGCCCGTACCTTCGATCGCTTTCTGGTTTTCGGCGCCGACGGTACCGTCCGCGAGACCACGGAACCGGTCTGGGACGAGGCCCGCGTCAAGCGGGCCCGCTGAGCCGTCCCTGCGCCCGTCGGTCAGCGCGAGGCTTTGTGCGTCCAGCGGTTCGGGTCGGTCTCGAGGGCGGGCCGGTCCCACCCCATCAAATCGGCGGCCGCGCCGTAGGTGAACTCGAGGAAATCCAGCACCGCCCCGTCGGGGTCCTCCGCCTGGCGGGCGAACTCGTACGGCAACAGATACTGCCGCAACCCGGCATCGTAGAAGACACCATCGGGAAGTCCTGCGGCGTCGGCAAATCCGGCCGGTTCTGGATAGGCGTAGGAGTAGAACGCCCCTTCGTCAGCGCCGCCGGGCCAGAAACCGCAGCTGCTCAGTTCGTGGGAGTACCCCTCCTCCATCACCCAGTCGCCGCAGTTCGGCGCGCCTCCGGGAGGCCGGGGGGCCGGGCGACCGGAGAATCTGGTGCAGGCCAGGTCGAAGGAACCCCAGAAGAAGTGCACGGGACTGACCTTGCCGATGAACCGGGCCCGGAATCGGCCGATCACCCGGTCGGCTTGAATCAGCTGTCGCCAGAATGCGTTGGCCGCACTGGGGTCGTAATGGGCGTGGGTGTCCTCGGCGAACGGGATTGCGGGGTCTACTTCGTTCGGCCCGATCGAGACGTTCGCCTCGACGCCCAGACTGCTGAGCGTCTCCAGTACGTCGCGGTAGAACTCCGCCACGGAGGTGTCCGCCAGGTTGATCGTGGCGTAGCCGCCGTCGCTGACCCGCACCACGAGTGCGTGGTCGACGAAGTCGAACTCCATGTCGAATGAGTTGGTGCCGAAGGGAATCGCCGACGTCGTCAGCCCTCGCGGTGACACGTAGAGCGGCACCTGCCACCAGTGGTTGAGCAGCGGAGCGTGGGCAAGTCGTACCTTGCCGACGATCTGACTCCACATGTGTAGCGATCTGCGCGTAGGTTCCCAGTCGTCGACCCTTAGTGACGGCCAGCCGTTCTCTGCCCGGCTATCGGTCATCGGGACCTCCTCGTCGTCGTGGGTGCCGTCATCTCACGGTCGCGGGCATTTTGCGCTCGGCGAGCAGCTCTCGCACGCGGGGGATGACTTGGGTTCCGTAGAGCTCGACCGAGCGCAGCCTCGCCGAGGCGGAGACCGTGCCGGCTGCGGAGTAGACCATGTCGAATCGACCGACGTCGAGGGTGCGGATGGTGCGCGCGATCTTGGTCGCCACGGTCTCGGCCGAGCCGACGTACAACGAGCCGCCGGCGACGTCGGCGTCGAACTCCTCGCGGCGCAACGGCGGCCAACCGCGCTGCGCGCCGATTCTGTCGCGGATCACGCGGTAGCCGGGGTAGAACAGCTCCTTCGCCTCTTCGTCGGTCGCCGCGACGAAGCCGGGTGAGTGCATGCCGACGGGCTGGGCCGTCGTGCCGAGCTGCTCGGTCGCCTTGCGGTACAGGTCGACGTACGGCACGAACCGATCCGGCGCACCGCCGATGATCGCCAGCATCAGCCCGAAGCCGTAGCGGGCGGTTCGGACCACCGACTCCGGCGAGCCGCCAACTCCTACCCACGTACGTAGGCGTCCCGACTCCGTCTTGGGGTACACGTCGGCATCGTGCAGCGCCGCGCGGGTGGTGCCCTCCCACGTGACAGGCGTTTCGTCGAGGAGGCGATGGAACAGCTCGATCTTCTCCTCGAACAGCAGGTCGTAGTCCTCCAGGTCGTATCCGAACAGCGGGAACGACTCGGTGAAGGAGCCCCGCCCCAGGATCACTTCCGCCCGACCGTTCGAGAGCGCGTCGACTGTCGCGAAGCGCTGGAACACCCGCACGGGGTCGTCGGACGACAGTACGGTGACACCTGATCCGAGTCGGATGCGCTTCGTCACCGTGGCGATGCCGGCCAGCACGGTGTCGGGGCTCGAAATCGCGTAATCCGGCCGGTGGTGCTCGCCAACGGTGATGGCGTCGATGCCGATCTCATCGGCCAGTACCGCCTCGTTCACGACGGCCCGGATCGCCTGGGCGTGCGACACAATCTCGCCCCGATCGTTGCGGGGCAGATCGCCGAAGCTGTCGATGCCGAAGGTGATGTCTGAGACGTCCGTCATTGTGCTCCTCTTGGTCGCCGCATCCGGAGTTCCCCAGCGAGTCGTTCCGTTCACTGCTCGGCAGGCGACAGAAGTGATGTAATTGACATGTAAATCATCGTCAGAAATCATTCACGTGTCAACTAGATGGGGAACGATGGGCGCAGCAAGGCGCAGTGGGATTCCCACGAGCGAAGAGTTCGCGGTGTGGCGGGCCTACATCCAAACGGTCGAAATCCTCCGCGCGCGAGTGCAAGCCAAGCTGCAAGCGGACTCCGGACTCTCCGAAGGCGACTACAAGGTGCTGCTCGCGCTCAGCGAGACCGAGCAGAAGTCGTTCCGCTCCTCAGAACTCGCCGCACACATCGAGTGGGAGCGCAGCCGGTTGTCCGGCCACCTTGGGCGGATGGAGAAGCGAGGGCTCATTCGACGAGAGCCGTGTGCCGACGACGCCCGAGGTTGGCAAGTCGTGCTCACCGACGACGGCGCGCGCGCCTTCCGGGCGAGCCTGTTCCCCCACTCGCAGGCGGTCAAGGCTTACTTCATCGACGCGTTCACCGACGCTCAGCTCACTGCGATCGACGACACCACCAGGGCGCTCCGCGCTCATCTGGGCCTCACCCCGATGGGCGGCAAATCCTCAGAGTGACAGCTGGCCGGTAGGCGTCAGTAACGCTAGCCGGGGGGTAGCTATGGACGTCAGCGGTGTCGTCCGGAGACGGCCAGACGGGCAACCTTGAGGGTGTTGGTGTGGTGATGCGGCCAGCTCGTGCCGGAGTTATCACGTTTGGTGGCTTGGCCTTTCAAGGCCCTTGATGGAGGGACGTCCGTGGTGATCAGTCGTCGTAAGGTCTTGGGGGGAGCGGGCTTGGCGGGCGCCGCGGCCGCGACGGGCGCGGGCGTCGATCGCTTGTTCTCCGACGGCACTCCCGGTTTTCGCACCGACATGGTGGAGCCAATGGCCGATGATGCCAGCCGCTTTGGTGATCCGCGGGTACCTGCCGAGACCATCACCTCACGATCCCACGTGTTCCGTCTCGGTGCTCAACCCCCCACCACGCTTGACGGAGGCTCGTTCCAGCAGGCGGACGAGGACAGTTTTCCGATCCTCAGAGGGCAGGAAGCCAGCATCTTGATGCTCACATTGCAGCCCGGGGGCATTCGAGAGCCGCACTGGCATCCCAGCGCATGGGAGATCAACCTGGTCACCAGTGGAGTCGCGACATGGGTGGTGATCGACGGGAACGGCAACCACGAGGCTTTCGACCAACACGTCGGCGACGTCGTTTTCGCTCCCCAGGGTTCCTTCCACTATTTCGAGAACCGGGGCCCAGGCGACATGAACATCGTCATCATCCAGAACACCAGCGCCGCCGAGGACACGGACAACATCGGCATCGGTGAGTCGCTCAGCCGACTCCCACCCCGGGTGCTGTCGGCCGTCTTCGGTGTTCCCGCAGAGACTTTCGACTCATTCAAGAAGATCGACAGCGCGATCGTCATCCTGAAGTCGTCACCGTAACCCGACCGCACCTCACCCGCGAGCGGTCAGATCGTCCAGGAGCGCGAACAGGCGGTCAGCGACTCGCTGTGGGTCGTCCCGATAGGCGCCGTGCTCGTACTCATTGGTGATCCAGGGGCTGCAGTTCCCGAGCAGTGCGACCGTCTCCAGCGCCATGGTCCGCTCAACGTATGCGTCGTCCCAGTACACGGTGCCAACGACCGGGACAGTGTTCGCCTTGAGTCGGGCGATGTCGTAGATCGGTGGCCAATCATCGTGATCGGCAAGGACATTCGCGACGTCTCGAAGCGGCCCGAGTTCGCGCAACTCGTCGAGCATCCACGGAAAAACCGCCTCGCCCGTGAAATATGGCGCGGGCTGCGCATCCAGTGCGAAACGTGCATCGGCGCGGCGTGCGCGCTCGGCAGCCCACCGAGTCGCGGGTCCGTTGGAGTAGGTGGCCTCGTGCAGCACCGTGTAGATGGGGTTCGTGGCGGGCGACATCATCGATGCGACCTGCGCATGCACCGCTCCGCTGAGCATGCCGAGCTGCTTGAGATCGTTGGCGGCGCGCTCGATGATGCCGTGCAGCTCGGCGGCTCCATGCGCAAGGCCGAGCATGCTGCCGAGCATGAGAAATCTTCGGGCACTGAGCCGTTGACCGTGTCCGTCGCTGTCGGTGACCGCCTCGAGATGATCGACGATCCGTCGCACGCGCTGCGCATCCTGCGGAAACCGTGCGTAATAGTCGGCGTTGCGGCTCGCCACCTGCTCGAAGAGCCGGGCGCAGACTTCCTCGGTCTCATGCAGCACGGGCGCGAAACCGCCGGTGATGATCACACCCCGTAAATGTTCGGGCAGATACGACAGGTAGGTCAGGGCGCAGAAGCCACCGAAGCTCTGACCGAAGACATACCAGTCGCTGTCCTGACCATAGAGCTTGGCGCGCAGACGATCTGCGTCACGCACAATCGCATCCTGCCGGAAATTGCGAAGGTAGTCGCCAAGTCGTGCTGCGTCCTCGATGGGAAGCGCACGCGCGTCCAGCGGGGTGCTCAGGCCCGTGCCGCGTTGGTCCATCAACAACACTCTGTACCGCGTCAACAGTTGTCCGAGCCAGCTACCGCGATGGTCGGGGAACGCGACCTCGTGCCCCGGACCGCCTTGAAACCACACGATGGCCGGCCGGCTCACATCGCCGGCGTGCTCCGCGGCGACGACTTCCCGTGCGTGGACGCTGATCTGAGGTCCCGTGGGGTCGTTCCAGTCCAGTGGTACCTCGATCCGGTGATTGGTGATCACCATGCGATCGATGGCGACGTGCGAGGGCGTCCCCGGATCCTGAGTCATTGCGCGCTCCTAGGCCGTTGCGTACCGAGCCGGAAGTCGCCTGATCCAGGTATACCTACCTTTAGGAACGCCTCGGTAATCTGCGTTCGGCTGGCGTGACACATCAAGAGCAGTGTCAGGAGGAGCCGAGATTTGAGTCCGGTGAGGCTACCGGCTGGGATCAGACCCCGGCTCAGGAGATCGATTTCGGACCCGG
>JBEVHL010000028.1:0-4336 GCA_040511255.1 Mycobacterium sp.
GATATGACGTTCGCGTCGTTGCCGTACCGGATCATGCACGAATTCCAGATCCCGATCTACAACGCGATCCGCGAACGCGACAAGGAGTACTACGCGCGGCTGGAGGCGGCCGGTTTCGAATTGGACTGGGGCGACGACGATTCGGGCCTGTTCATGAAGTACCTGCGCCGCGGATCGGGCTACTACATCGACGTCGGCGCGTGCGACCTGGTGGCCGACGGGTCCATCAAGCTGGCGCACGGCCAGGTCTCGCATCTGACCGAGGACTCGGTGGTACTGGCCGACGGCACGGTGCTACCGGCCGATGTGGTGGTCTACGCGACGGGCTACGGCTCGATGAACGGCTGGGCCGCGGACCTGATGGGCCAGGAGATCGCCGACAAGGTGGGCAAGGTCTGGGGGCTGGGCTCCGATACCGCCAAGGATCCGGGCCCGTGGGAGGGCGAGCAGCGCAACATGTGGAAGCCCACCCAGCAGGAGAACCTGTGGTTCCACGGCGGCAACCTGCACCAGTCGCGGCACTACTCGCTGTATCTGGCGCTGCAGCTCAAAGCCCGGCAGGTCGGCATCCCGACGCCGGTGTACGGGTTGGCCGAGGTGCATCATTTGAGTTGATGACCCGCTCTCCCCTGCTGACGGGGCTGCCGCCGATCGTGGGTGGCAGCCCCCGTCTGCTGATCCTCGGCAACATGCCCAGCGTGCTGTCGCTGGGTGTGCAGCAGTACTACGGCAACCCGCGCAACGCGTTCTGGCGGATCGTCGGCGAGCTGTTCGGCTTCTCCGCCGACGGCTCCTACGACGAGCGGGTGGCGGCCTTGGCTGCGCACAGTGTGGCGGTGTGGGACGTGTTGCGGTCCTGCCGGCGGGTGGGCAGCCTGGATTCGGCGGTGGAGCGAGACAGCATGGTGGCCAACGACTTTGCCGCCCTGTTCGCGGTGTATCCCAGCATCGAGCGGGTGTTCTTCAACGGCGCCGCGGCTGAGGCAAACTACCGCAAGCTGGTCGCAGTGGCGGCGCCGGTGACGTATTGCCGGCTGCCGTCGACCAGTCCGGCGCACACCATGGCCTTTGCGGCCAAGCTGGCGGCGTGGCGGGAAATCATCCAGACAGGCTAGAGCCGGCCGCTGGCGGATGAGCCGTTCATTGAGCGGTGACGTGTCAGTTCTGGCGCCGAAGTCAGACGTGGACGCTCAATGAAAGTCAGGAGATCGGCGGACGGCGATCCGCCCACGGATGGTCGGCTTCGATCTCCGCGCACAACGACAGCAGCGTCGCCTCGTCGAACGGCCGCCCGACGAGTTGGATCGACAGCGGCAGGCCGTGGCGGTCCATGCCCCAAGGCACCACAGCCGCGGGCTGACCCGTCGCGTTGAAGGCCGCCAGGTAGGGCACCCTGGCACTGACAAGCGCCAACGTCGACACCCCACCCCGCTTGCGATAGGCGCCGACCCGGGACGGGCCCGTCGCCGTACCGGGCGTGATCACGACATCCACGTCGTCGAAGATCGAGTTGATCCTCGCCGCGATAGCTGTCTCGCCCGCACGGATCTTCGCGATCCTCTTGTCCGAGAACAGACTTCCGATCCTGGCCATCCCGCGGGTACGGGAATCAAGGCGCTCGGGATGCGGCAGCGCACGCACATCGTCGTGGATCCCGCGGAAGAAACGGGGCAACACGTGGCCGTACGCCGCCGTGAGCGGGTAATCGAAATCGCGGATGAGGACATCGTGGCCGAGTTCCCGCAGGACGGCGCCTGCCTGGTGCACGGCGGCCCGCTGTTCGGCGTCACGGTAGGCCGTCAGTGGCGGAGGGACATTGGTGCTCAACGCAATTCGCAACCGGTTGGGTGGGCGCGACACCGCGCCGACGAAGCCGCCGTCGGGACCCGGCATGGACTTGTCCGAGGTCACGTCGAGGAATAGCGCCGCGTCCTCGACGGTATGGGTCAGAGGCCCGTTGACGGACATGCCGCACCAGGCGTCGTCATGCGGCGACAGCGGCACCCGGCCCCGCTGTGGCTTGATTCCGAACAGCCCGCACCAGGTGGCGGGGATGCGGATCGAACCCGCCCCGTCCGAGCCCAGCGCTAACGAGGCCAGGCCAGCGGCGACCGCCGCCCCGCTCCCGCCGCTGCTCCCCCCTGGCGTACGCGAGACGTCCCACGGGTTGTGCGTGGCGCCGAAGCTGACCGATTCGGTGAATGGCCAGATCATCATCTCCGGCACCGCGGTCTTCCCCAGGATCACCGCGCCCGCCTCGCGCAGCAGGCGGACCACCTCGGCGTCTTTGGTGACCGCAGGGCCGTGCGCGCTGCTGCCGTAGGTGGTGGTCTGGCCGGCGACGTCGACGTCGTCCTTGATGGCGATCGGCACGCCGAGCAGTGGCAGCCGCTCACCGGCGTCGAGGCGCTCCTGCGCGTCGCGGGCCTCGGCGCGGGCCGACTCGGCCAGCACCACCCGGTAGGCGCGCAGTTCCGGATCCAGGCGGGCGATGCGCTGCAGGTAGAGATCGGTGAGGGCCGGCGACGTGACCGCCCCGGCGGCCAGCATCCGCGAGTGTTCGGCAGCGCCGGCGAAGGCCAACTCGATCGAGTCCATGGCCGCAGCGTATCGGGCTAGCTTCCGTGGCTGTCGTTGTCGTCACGGCGCCGTTCCACAGCGCCGTGACCTGAGACCCCGTCGGGACCACCGGCTACGGTGGCGGCATGTCTTGCATCTTCTGCGCCGTGATCGCGGGCGAGGCGCCGGCGGTCCGCGTCTACGAGGACGAGAACTATCTCGCCATCCTCGATATCCGGCCGATCGTCCGAGGGCACACACTGGTCATCCCGAAGCGCCACACCGTCGACCTGACGGATACGCCGGCCGCGACCGTCGCCGATATGGTGACCATCGGACAGCGGATCGCCCGGGCGGCCAGGGCCTCGGAGCTCAAGGCGGACGGCAACAACATCGTCATCAACGACGGTAAAGCCGCCTTTCAGAGCGTGTTCCACATCCATCTGCACGTGGCGCCGCGCCAGGACGGTGACAAGCTGTCCTTCGCCAAGGGCCTCGTCGTGCGGCGGGATCCCGACCGGGAGGCTACCGGGCAGATTCTGCGGGACGCGCTGGCCGAACTCGACGCAATCAAGGAGTAGCCAGGTGGACGCACGCGTGGAAAAGCTGGCACTGAAGCTCTTGAGGGTGCACGATGTGATCTACCAGCGCAGCGGCGGCTGGATCGGACAGAAGATCCCCTTCGGGCCGTCGAACCTGTTGCTGCACAGCGTCGGCGCCAAAACCGGTCAGGCACGGGTCAATACGTTGACCTACGCCACCGACGCCGGGAACTATCTGATCGTCGCGTCCAACGGCGGCACCAAGCGTTACCCCGGCTGGTACCACAATCTGAAGGCCCAGCCCGATGTCGAGATCAACGTCGGGCCCAAGCGCTTCCCGGTCACCGCACAGATCCTGTTGCCCGACGATCCCGACTATGCGCGGCTGTGGCAGATCGTCAACAAGAACAACGCCGACCGCTACACGGGGTACCAGAAGAAGACGGACCGACCGATCGCCGTGGTGGTGCTGAGCCCGCGCTGACGACGACGCGCTGAGAGGAACGAGCAGCGCCGTCTGACTCAGTTAGAACAGCTCTTTGGCGAGCAGCTCCAGCGTCACCTCACGCGCCGGTGCGGTGGCTGGATCGGTACCGCGATACGCCGATGCCACCGGGTTGACCATCACTTCGTCCACTCCGAACTGCTCACCCACCGCCCGGATCTGATCGGCCGCTTCCGCAGGCGCACCGACGATGGCCGCTTCCAGGCCGGACGCGACGATCGCGAGCTCCTGCGCGGTCAGCCGGGCGGCTTGGGCGTCTTCGACCATGGCCAGCGCCTGTAGCGGTTTGCCGGTGCGCAGTGCCGCCATCATGTGCAGGTTGGGCAGCATCAGCGCCTCGGCCTCGGCGCGGGTCGGCGCCACCGACGCGTTGACGGTCATGAACGTGATGGGCTCGGCCGCCAGGTCGCTGGGCCGGAACTCCGAGCGGTAGATCTTCAGAGCCTCCACGGTGCCCTGCCCGGCGAAGTGGTGGGCGAACACATACGGCAGGCCCTTGGCCGCGGCCAGGTGCGCCGAGTACATCGAGCTGCCGAGCAACCACAGCCGGGGTTCGCTAGCCGCTGCCGGGGTGGCCTTGAGGACGTAATCGGGCCGCATCAGGTGCCGCGGTAACTCCACCCGGACGCCGGTGGTGCTCATCATCGCAGCGACCTCGTCGAGGTACTGCGGGAAGTTTTCGATGTCTTTGTCATCGCGACCGGCGGCGCCGCGCAGGGCCATCGACGTG
>JBEVHL010000029.1:0-15619 GCA_040511255.1 Mycobacterium sp.
GCACCGGCTCGAAACAGCAACTCCGCAGCGCGGATTCGGCGCACAGGCTTGTCGGCCCCCAGGGCGATGGCCAGGTCGATCAGCTCGGCGGCGGCCAGTGGAGCACCACGTGCGATGGCGGCGTCAGCGGCAGCGTCCAGTGCCGCCACCGTCGCGGAATCCGCACTGGTGGCGGCCAACGCCAGATGGCGGGCCCTGAGTTCTGGCTGTTCGACAACCGTGGCCAGTTTGCCGTGCATCGTCCGGCGGCGCGACGGCGACGCGCCGGTGTACACGCCGGTCGCCAGCAGTGGGTGCGTGAACCGCAGCCGGCCCCCGGTGATCGTGACGATGCCCTTGTTCTCCACGTCTTCCAGTAACTCGACGACGCGGTCAGTGCTCACGTCGCACACGTGGGCGAGAAGTTCCACCGTGGGTTCCGCCGTCGCTGCGGCAGCCAGCAGGGCATCGCGGACCTCTGCGTCGAGCAGTCCGATCCTGCTGTGCACCAACGAGTTCAGGGTGGGGGACAGGTTGACATCCGAGCTCGACGACTCCAGGTCGCTGGCTCGCGCCAGCTCAAGAGCGTAGAACGGATTACCGCCGGACAGCTCGGCGATTTTCACCAACGTGGGTCTGGCCAGGGACCGTCCCAGCCGTTCGACGATCAGCTTGTGGATGCCGCCCAGGGCCAGGGGTTTCACTTCGATGCGGTGGACCCCGTCGGGTCGACTCAACTGGATCCACGTGCCCGCATCATGGTGGGCCGTACCCGCACCCGTGCCCGTGCCCGTGCGCACGGTGCCGAGGACACCGACACCGCCGGTGAGTCGCCGTATCGCGAACGCCACCACCACGCGGCTGGAGGCGTCCAGCCACTGCAGGTCGTCGATCGCGACCAGCACGGGTGCGTCGACAGCCAGGCTCTTCAACACCGACAGCACGGCAGCACCCAGTACGTGCTCGCCGATGGCGGGGCCCTCATCAGTCCGCGACAGCACCCGATCCACCGCACGTCGCTGCATGGACGGCAATTCGTCGAGCACCGCTTCCTCGACCTCGCTCAGCAGATCTGCCAGTGCGGCAAACGTCAACGTCACCTCGGCGGCCCCGGCGCGCGTCGCCAACACCCGAAAACCCCGCTCGCGCGCCTGCTGGACTGCTTCGAGCCAAAGCGTCGTCTTACCGATCCCCGCGTCACCCTCGATCAGCAGAGCCGACGCCTGCGTGCGGGCCGAGTCGAGAAAGGTGGCGACAGCACTGAGCTCGAGCGGACGGGCGACCATGCCTGCGTTCACATTCGCATCATCGCAGCCACCACCCATCGGGGCACTGGCATTCGGCAGAACTGAGCTGGCACCGTCTACCCGGCGGTTCCCGGGGGAATACACCTGGCAGTCCCGGCTTTGCAGCCAGCCTGATTCTAATTTTCACCCCGGTGGCCGGCCGCTGAGGCAGCGGCGAAAGCTGTACTGCACGAATGGGTTTCGCGTTCCCGGGGACGGTTGCGCGAGAGGATCGAGGACCAACGCCGCGCCGGCACGCGGATAACCCGCGGATGCGGCTCTAACCTTCGGTAACAGCCAGTTTCGGGGTGCTTTGGCGGAGGGGACGCGCATGACCACGACGATCGACGTCGAACACCTCGACGTGGCCGCGCCCCGCGGGCGCCACACCTGGTGGCCGTGGGCGGTCCTGGGGTTCGCGGCGGCAGCCGTCCTGGTCGGCGGGGTGTTCTTCACCCCGACCTCCGATGGCAGCCCGGCTCCGCACCACACCGGAACCAGTCAGGGCACGCCGGACCACCGGTGAGACGGTGGGGTACGCCGGCGGTTAGAAGAAGCTGGCTTTCGGCGGCTGGACAGCGTTGAGCAGGTAGTCGCCGATATAGCGCAGCTTGTAGCTGTCCGGATTGTGCGACGCCAGCGTGCGGGCGTTGCGCCAGTGCCGGTCCAGGTCGAGGTCGGAGCGAATCGAACTCGCGCCGCCGGTCTCGAAGATCTGCCAGGTGGTGCGCGCCGCCAGCTCGTCGACGCTGATCTTCGCCCTGGCCGCGTCCAGGGTGGCCTGCAGTGCCGCGTCCTCGCGCGCCTGCCCACGGCTGCGGCCCACCCGGGCCAGCGAGCGGGCTGCGTCGGCGACGATAGCGCTTGCGGCGTAGGCGTTTACCGAGATCTGACCGATCGTGGATTGCACGGACTGCTCGAATCGTGGCTCGTCGGCACTGCCGTGGTAGTAGTTCCGGCGCCGACTGGAGACCAGCGCGACGGCGTCGGCGAGCACCGCGCGAAGAATGCCTGCGACGACGGTGGTGAGGTACAGCTGGGGGAAGGTCGCCGAGTAGGAGTCCTTCTCGATGCTGAACTCGGCTTCGGGCACGATCTCTTCGGCGCTGACCGCGACATTGCGGTAGCGGGTGGAGCCACTGCCGGTGAGGCGCTGACCGATGCCGTCCCAGTCGTCGGTCAGGTCGACCCCGGCCCGGTCTGTCGGCACCACCACCGTCACCGGCCGACCGTCGGGGTGCACCGCCTTGACGAAGATGTAGTCGAAGTAGATGTTGCCGGTGCTGTAGAACTTGTCGCCGGTGAGCCGGTAGCCGTCGTCACTCGGGGTGAGGGTGGTCGCGAAATCGGTACCACCGGCCTTGGCGGCTTGCAGTTCGCTGAACGAGCCGCCGATCAGGACCCGTTCTTCGGCGATCCTGTCCAACCAGCGGCGCCGGATACTGCCGTGCGGGGTCTGCAGGGCGAGCTCGACGAAGGCGAAGTGATTGCGCAGCGCGTGCGCGACACTCGGATCTGCCTCGGCCAGTTCCTGGATGAACGCGAGCAACTCGACCAGCGAAATGCCCTGGCCACCAAGCTCTTCGGGTATCCGCAGGGCCCCGATGCCGGCCTCTTTGAGGCGGGCGATGTCGCTGGCCGGGGAATGCCTGCCGGTATCGCGCGCGGCGGCCCGCGCAGCCAGGTCGGTGAGTACGGCCTCGACGCCGAACCGCCGGGCCAGGGGCCACCGCGGGCTGTCCACCGCCTCGGAGTCGGGGCGGGTGGCGTAGTCGATGGTGGTCAACGGTCTATCCCTCCAGCTGCAGTTCGCGGCTGCGCAGCCTGGCATGCACTTCGTCGAGGACGGCGGCGATCTCCGCTGCGTCAACTTGGTCGGCCAGGTCGGTGGCGCCGGCGTACCGGAGCAGTTCGGGGAGCTTGTTTCTGACGCGGTCCAGGATCCAGCTGATGAAGTCGCCGTCGGCCACCGAGTCGTAACCGACCCAATGGTTCTGCACGCCCGGCGTCAGATAGTGATAGTGCTCCTCACCGGGGAAGGCGTCGAAGCGCAGATGTTCGCGCCCCGAAGCGGTGTCGAATACGTGCAGGGTGGGTCCGCCCGCCCACGGCGCATCGTCGCCGGATTTGAACAACGCGCGACCCTCAACTCCGAAGGTCACCGCGCCGGCCGGATAGTAGGTGGTGGCAGCGCGGTCGACGGGCAGCGGATCGCCCTGGTAGAGCTTGCCCAATCGTGTTGTGGTGTAGGTGAACTCGGGCATCGATAATCCTTTGAAGGGGTAGGCGGCCGGCTGCGCCGACAAAGTCAGGGTCCTTCGACGATAGGTACCGCGGCAGCAGAGCACCACGCTTTATCTCGCGGTGCGCGAAAGGCCGAAACCCGCTACGCGGGCGTGCGGGCAGCGACGAACATCACGTTCTGGCGCAGGCGAAAACCCATCGCCTCATACAGCCGGATCGCGCTGGTGTTGGTGGCCGCCGCGTGCAGAAACGGTGTCTCGTCGCGGGCCCGAATCTGTTGCGCCAGCGCCCGAACCAGCCGGCTGGCCAATCCGCTGCCGCGGAAGTCGGGATCGGTGCACACGGCGCTGATCTCGGTCCACCCCGTCAGATGCATCCGTTCGCCTGCCATCGCGGCCAGCCGGCCGTCCCGGCGGATGCCCAGATAGGTGCCCAGTTCGATGGTCCGGGTCAGAAACGGCCCCGGCTTGGTCGCCGCCACCAGCGCCAGCATCTCGGGCACGTCGGCGGCGGTCAGTCGGACGGCGTCGACGTCAGGGGCGCCGGCCACACCGTCGTCGACCATCTGCACGCCGCCGAGGCTCCACATCACGTCCCATGCCGCGGGCGGCTTGGGATCGGCGCCGGTGAGGGCGGCCGTCGCACCCGGACCGACCAGCGCGGCCAGATCGGCCCACTCCTGGTCACCCGGATCGCTGGGCAGCGCCATGAACGGGGACACATCGGCCTGATAGCGCAGCGCGGCGCCCCAGCGTTCGGCGAAGTGCGCCTGCGGCCCGGTCAGCGCGGCGTGCACCGGGTTGTCCAACGGGTGCGTCACCGAGGCCACGCTCCAGCTCAGGAAGCCACGCTGCTGGACTCGCCCCTGCGGGCGGAGCGTCCGGCAGGCAGCGGAGCCAGGCCCAGGTTGTCGCGGAGCGTGGTGCCTTCGTACTCGGTGCGGAACACACCGCGCTCCTGCAGCAGCGGCACCACCTTGTCCACCAGCGGATCGAGACCGGCCGGGGTGATGTGCGGCACCAGGATGAACCCGTCACTGGCATCGGCCTGGACGAACTCGTTGATGGTGGTGGCGACGGTGTCCGGGGAGCCGACGAAGTTCTGCCTGCCGGTGACCTCGATGATGAGTTCGCGGGTGGTCAGGTTCTCGGCCTCGGCCTTGGCGCGCCACTCGTTGGCGACGTCGATCGGGTCGCGGTTGATCCGGACGCTGGCCCGGCCGCGCGCAATCGTGTTCTCGCCCACCAACGGATCCACCGTGGGCAGTGGTCCGTCCGGGTCGTGATCGGAGAGGTCCCGGTTCCAGAGTTGTTCGAGGAACTTGATCGCCGTCTGCGGGGACACCTGGGCGAGCCGCACCTCGTGGGCCAGGTCGGCGGCCTCGGCGTCGGTGTCGCCGAGGATGAAGGTGGCCGCGGGCAGGATCAGCAGCTCCTCGCGGCGCCGCCCGTACTTGGCCAGCCGGCCCTTGACGTCGGCATAGAACTCCTGACCGGCGTCCAGGGTGCTGTGCCGGGAGAAGATGGCGTCGGCCTCGGCGGCGGCGAACTCGCGGCCCTCTTCGGAGTCGCCGGCCTGGAAGACCACCGGCCGGCCCTGCGGGCTGCGGGGCGTGGTGAACTGGCCCGAGATGTCGAAATGTGCGTCCCGGTGGGCGAATTCACCTGGATTCGGGTCGGAGAGGAAGACGCCCGAGTCCTTGTCGGCCAGAATCTCGTCGCCGCGCCACGAGTCGAAGAGCTCGTGGGCGGTCTGCAGGAAACTCCGGGCCCGCTCGTAGCGCTGCTCCTTCGGCAGGTAGCCGCCGCGCCGGAAGTTCTCCCCGGTGAAGGCATCCCAGGACGTCACCACATTCCAGGCGGCGCGGCCGCCCGACAGATGATCCAGGCTGGCGAACTGCCGGGCCACATCGTAGGGCTCGTTGAACGTCGAGTTGATGGTGCCCGCCAACCCGAGGTGTTCGGTGACCGCCGCCAACGCCGCCAGCACCGTGAAGGTGTCCGGGCGCCCGACCACATCGAGGTCGTAGATCTGGTCGTTCTGTTCGCGTAACCGCAACCCTTCTGCCAGGAAGAGGAAGTCGAGCTTGCCGCGTTCCGCGGTCTGCGCGAAGCGCACGAAGGAACTGAACTCGATATGGCTGCCTGCCGCCGGGTCACTCCACACCGTGGTGTTGTTGACGCCGGGGAAGTGTGCGGCCAGATGAACCTGCTTGATGGGCTTGCTCATATCGCTGTCCTTGCGTAGCGGTTGGCAGGACGCCCGAGCCCGAGCAACCCGCGCAGGGTGCCGGTTTCGTAGGCGGTGCGGAACAGTCCGCGGTGCTGCAGCTCGGGCACCAGGCCTTCGGTGATCTGGGTCAGGTCGTGCGGTGCCGCGGCGGGGCGCAGGCGGAAGCCGGTCAGCCCCGCGGTGTGCCAGTCCTGCAGCACGTCGGCCAGTTGAGCCGGGGTGCCTGCGAAAATTTCTGCGTCACTGGCATATTCGACACCGGCGAGGTCGTCGAGTCGGTTGCGCCTGGCGTGGGCGGCGGCCTCGGTGTCGTCGAGGAACACCACCAGGTCGGCGAACACCCGGACGTCGTCGGACCGGCTGAATTCCTGCTGCGCGGTGGCGATCTCGTCGATGATGGTGCGCGCCTGCGCGCCGTCGTGGGGCGTGATGAACCCGACGTCGGTACTGCGGGCGATCAACCGGTAGGCCGGCCCCGCGTGACCGAGGGCGGCGACGATCGGCTGACCCTGAGGCGGCCGGGGCGTGATCGACGGGCCTTTGACCGAGAACCACTCGCCCTTGAAGTCGATGTAGTGCAACTTGTTCCGGTCGACGAACCGGCCGGTCGACACGTCGCGGATCTCCGCGTCGTCCTCCCAGCTGTCCCACAACCGGCGCAGCACCTCGACATAATCGGCTGCTTCGTCGAAATGTGCTGTGATACTTGCTTGTACGGCCGGGTCGTCGAGATTTTTCGTCGACAGCGCGAGCACCTCGCGGCGGCCGAAGTGCGCGGCGGCATCGGGCCGGCCGGAGATCTGCACCCGCACACCCGCCCGGCCGGTGCTGACATAGTCCAGCGTGGCGATGGCCTTGGACACATGGAACGGTTCGCTGTGGGTGACGGTCGCCGTGGGGATGAACCCGATGTTGCTGGTCCGCGGCGCCACCCGGGCGGCAATCAGCACCGCATCGAGGCGGCCACGAACCCGGTCGACGCGATGGTCGGGGGTGAACTTGTCGTCGGACTGCAGGGTGAAGCCATCCTCGATGGTGACGAAATCGAGCAGTCCACGCTCCGCGATGGCCACCAGGTCGGTCCAGTAGCCGGCGGTCAGCAGGTCAGCGGGCCTGGCGTCGGTCTCCCGCCAGGCGGCTGGATGCCAGCCTGCACCTTCGAGCGCAACGGCCAGATGGATCGGATCAGACATTCGGTTCGGCTTTCGTCGGCGGGCTGGGGCCTACAGTGCGCGGCGACGTCCAAACGGTTAGGACAGCCGCCGCCGACGACACCAACACGGCACCGAACAGCCTGCGGCGGAGTGCACCATCGGCTCCTTCTGCGTCGTCGTGGGCCAGCATCGTCGACCGGCAAGCCGGGCTGCACCGCCCGAACTCATAACCTGTCGCCAGTTTAACCGCGCGACGCCCACGTCCATTCCTGCGCAGTCAGGGCCCGGCCTCGCCGGACAGGGAGGGCAGGTTCACCACGATCGCTTCCTGGGTGCTCCTGGCGATGACGACGACGGCCTCGTGCTCGGGATCGTTGTTTTCCTCACGATGAGGCGTATACGGCGGCACGAAGACGTAGTCACCGGGTGCGGCGTGTATCCGGGTTTCTGCCGCGGTGGTCTCATCGAGGAAGACGAACTCCGGATGCCCCGACACCACGTAGATCGCCGTCTCCGCCTCGCCGTGGTGATGGTCGCCCGACGCGGTGGCCGCAGCGACGTGGGTCTGGCCCATCCACAGTTTCTCGGATCCGACGCTGGTGTTGCTGATCGCCTCGAAGCGCTGCATGCCCGAGGTCTGGACGGTGTCCCCGCTGACGTCGCCGCCGGGGATGTGGCGCAGGTTCGGCTGGGGGTGCGCCAGATCGGGATGGAACGCGTCGTGGCTCACCGCGTGGACCCGACGAACGGGATCGACGTCGGGCGGGCGTCGACGCGTCCGCTGTCGAACAGTCCGCGCTCGCGCAGGATCGGCACCACACCTTCGCCGAACCAGAAGAGTTCCTCCAGATGCGGGTAGCCGGAGAAGATGAACTCGTCGATCCCGATGTCGGCGTACTCGGCGATGCGGTCTGCGACCTCGGTGTGACTGCCGACCAGGGCGGTGCCTGCACCTCCGCGCACCAGGCCGACACCCGACCACAGATTGGGCGCGATCTCCAGGCTGCGCGCGTCGTGCCAGGAGCCGTCGGCCCGGTTGGCCTCGTGCAGAGCGAGCATCCGTCGCTGGCCCTCGGACTGGCTGCGGCTCAGCCCGGTCTGGGCTGAGCGCACCGTCTCCTCATCGAGTGCGGCGATCAATTTGTCGGCCTGCGCCCACGCCTCGTCCGCGTCGTCGCGGGAGATGGTGTGCAGGCGGATGCCGAACCGGATGTCACGGCCCTGTTCGCGGCCCAGCGTGCGAATCCAGTCGATCTTCTCCCGCACCGCGGCCGGGGGTTCACCCCACGTCAGGTACACGTCGGCGTGGCGCGCCGCGACCGGGCCGGCCGCGGCGGAGCTGCCGCCGAAATAGAACGGCGGCAACGGGTTCGGCAGGGTGGCCAGTGACGCCTCCTCGACGCTGATGTGCCTGCCGTTGGTGGTCACCGTCTCACCGGCCCACAATCGCCGGACGATATCGAGGAATTCGTCGGCCCGGTCGTAGCGGGCGTCCTTGTCGAGGTGGTCGCCGAAGGCCCGCTGTTCGTGGGCTTCGCCGCCGACGACGACGTTGAGCAGGATGCGGCCGGGAGCATGTCGGGCGAAGGTGGCCGCCATCTGTGCCGACAACGTGGGACTGACCAGTCCCGGCCGGAACGCCACCAGAAACGCCAGTGAGGTGGTTTCGCGGGCCAACAGCGCCGCCGTGACGAACGCGTCCTCACACCACGCGCCGGTGGGGATCAGTGCGCCGGTGAAACCGAAGGTCTCCGCGGCCCGGACGATGGACGCCAGGTAGTCGATCGAGGCGTCCCGGTCGCTGTGCGCGGTGCCCGCCGGGGTGCCGTGGCCACCCCCGACGATCAGACGACTGTCGCCGTAGGTGGGCAGGAACCAGTGCAGTTTGACTGTCACGACAGAACCTTCATCAGCACCATCTTTCCGGTGTGGGTGGGGCGCAGGGCCGCTTTAAGTCGCCAGGATTCAAAGGTGCCGCGCTTCAGATGTACATCGCGGGATCGATGTAGGTGGTGGGATCGACGCCTTGTTCGCGCTGCTTCTCGGTGCGCCGCCGAACCACCGCCGGGATACCCGTCGCGATCGATTCCGCAGGCACGTCATGGGTCACCACGGCATTGGCGCCGATGGCACTGTCGTCGCCGATGCGCAGTGGCCCAAGCACTTTCGCCCCGGCGCCGATCGTGACGCGGTTGCCGACGGTGGGATGGCGCTTACCCTGGTTGAGCGACCGGCCCCCCAGCGTCACTCCGTGATAGAGCATCACGTCGTCGCCGATCTCGGCGGTTTCCCCGATCACCACACCCATGCCGTGGTCGATGAAGAACCGGTGCCCGATGGTCGCGCCCGGATGGATCTCGATACCGGTGAGGAATCGGGTGATCTGCGTCAGGACGCGGGCGGGACCGCGCAACGCCGGATTGGCCCACAGCCGGTGGGCCAGCCGGTAGGACCAGATGGCATGCAGCCCCGAATAGACCAGGGCGTTCTCCAGATCACCGCGTGCGGCCGGGTCGTGCGACCGCGCGTTCTGCAGATCCGCACGCACCATGGACAGCCACGACATCAGGGCGTGACCTAGTCCCTGATGTGTTCGAAGAGCAGCGTCGAGATATACCGTTCACCGAAGTCGCAGACCACCGTGACGATGAGCTTGCCCGCGTTCTCCGGGCGCTTCGCCAGTTCCAGTGCAGCCCAGACGTTCGCGCCGGACGAGATGCCGCCGAGGATGCCTTCCTCGGTACCGAGGGCGCGCGCGACGGCGATCGCATCGTCGAACGTGACATCGATGATCTCGTCGTAGATCTCCCGGTCCAGGATCTCGGGGATGAAGTTCGCGCCGATGCCCTGGATCTTGTGCGGCCCGGGATCACCACCGTTGAGGATCGGGGAGTCCTTGGGCTCGACTCCGACGATCTGCACTCCGGGCTTGCGCGCCTTGAGGTTTCGTCCGACGCCGGTGATGGTGCCCCCGGTGCCGATGCCTGCGACGAAGATGTCGATCTCGCCGTCGGTGTCGTCCCAGACTTCGTTGCCGGTGGTCGCCTCGTGGATCGCCGGGTTGGCCGGGTTGGCGAACTGGTTGGCCGAGACCGCGTTCTCGGTGTCGGCGATGAGTTGCTTCGCCTTGGCCACCGCGCCCGCCATGCCCTCGGCGCCAGGGGTCAGGACGATCTCCGCGCCGAAGGCCCGCAGCATCACCCGGCGCTCGGTGGACATCGTCTCCGGCATGGTCAGGATCACCTTGTAGCCGCGGGCCGCGCCGATCATCGCCAGTGCGATACCGGTGTTACCACTGGTGGCCTCCACGATCGTCCCGCCGGGCTTCAGCTCACCGGACTGCTCGGCGGCGTCGATGATCGCCACCCCGATGCGGTCCTTGACGCTGTTGGCGGGGTTGTAGAACTCGAGCTTGGCCACCACCTGCGCGTCGAGTCCCTCGGTCAGCCGGTTGAGCCTGACCAGCGGAGTACGCCCGACCAACTCACTGACATTGCCGAAAATCTTGCCCATGCCTGATCCTCCTGGCGCGATGTTGCCGATAGCCGCTTGACGCTATTACCCGTAAACGGTACGGCGTTACCAAATGGTGGTGTCGCCCCGGCTATCCGCTACATCGGGGCGTTCGCAGGCTGGAACACTCCAGAACTGTCCGACTCCTCCTCGGCGCGGATCACGTGCACCACGGCGTTGATCAGGGCCAGATGGGTGAACGCCTGGGGGAAGTTGCCCAGGTGGCGACCGGTGCGCGGCTCGATCTCCTCGGCGTAGAGATGCAGCGGGCTGGCGAACGACAGCAACCGCTCGCAGAGATGTTTGGCGCGGTGGATCTCGCCGATCTCCACCAGCGCCGACACCAGCCAGAACGAACAGATGGTGAAGGTGCCCTCTTCACCGGCCAACCCGTCGTCGGTCTCGTCGGTGCGATAGCGCAGCACCAGCCCGTCCTCGGTGAGCTCGTCGGCGATGGCCAGCACGGTGGCCCGCACCCGCGGATCATCCGAGGGCAGGAACCGGGTCAGCACCGCCAGCAGCAGTGAGGCGTCCAGCGCATCGTCGCCGTAGCGCTGGGTCAGCACCCCGCGGGCGTCGACGCCGTTGGTAAGGATGTCGGCCTTGATCTCCTCGGCGATGGCCCGCCACTGCTGGGCGTAGCTCTTCTCACCCTCGATGTCGGCCAGCTTGGAGCCGCGGTCCAGGGCCACCCAGCACATGATCTTGCTGGAGGTGAAGTGCTGGGCCTCGCCGCGCACCTCCCAGATGCCGCGATCGGGTTCGCGCCAGTGCTTGATGGCCTCTTCGACCTGGTTCTTCAGTACCGGCCACAGGTTTTCGGGGATCTGTTCGCGGGATTTGGTGTGCAGGTAGACCGAGTCGAGCATGGTGCCCCAGATATCGTGCTGCATCTGGTCATACGCGCCGTTGCCGATCCGGACGGGCCGCGAATTGTCGTAGCCCGACAGGTGATTGAGTTCCTCCTCGACCAGGGTGCGTTCACCCCCGACGCCGTACATCACCTGAAGTGGATGGCGCTCGCCGTTGTTGGCGCCGGACACATCGGCGATGAACGCGAAGAAATCGTCGGCCTCACGGTCCAGGCCCAGGGTGTACAGACCCCACAGCGCGAAGGTCGAATCACGGACCCAGGCGTAGCGGTAGTCCCAGTTACGTTCGCCCTGCGGGGTTTCCGGCAGGGACGTGGTGCTGGCCGCCAGCAGTGCGCCGGTGGGGGAATAGGTCAGCCCCTTGAGCGTGAGCGCACTGCGCTGCAGATAGGACCGCCACGGGTGGTCGGGGAAATCTCCGATGTTGATCCACTGCCGCCAGGACTCGCTGGTCTTCCACATCTTGTCGGCGGCTTCTTCGTAGGTCTGCGGCGCGGGATGCCCCGACCAACTCAGCGCGACGAAGACGTTGTCGCCCTCGGTCATCCTGGTGCGGGCCCGCGCTTCGTGGCCTTCCAGACCGAGCCGCAAGTTGGTGGTCAGCCGCAGCGTCGGGTGCGCGTCGGGATTGCGGCTGGCCCGCGCGATGGCCTCGCCGTACGCGCTCGCCGAGTACTCCCAGGTGGCCGGAATCCGGTGATAGTCGAAGGCGGGCTCGCAGCTCAGCACCATCTCAACGGTGCCGCTGACGCAACGCACGGTGCGCAGCAGGATGTGCTCGGCGTCCCAGTCCATCGGGGTCCGGCGATGCGTGCGGGACCGCCGCTCGATGTCATGCCACGGCCCCATCACCAGGGCTTCGCGGACGATCACCCAGCCGGTGTGGGTCTGCCATGTGGTTTCCAGGATCAGGCTGCCCGGCAGGTACCGACGGGCCGCGGGCACCGAGACGCCGTAGGGGCCGACCCGGAAATGTCCTGCCCCGCGGTCCAGGATCGCGCCGAACACGCTGGGAGAGTCGGGCCGCGGCACGCACAGCCATTCCACCGAACCCGCCGAAGACACCAGGCACGTCGTCTCGCAGTCCGACAGGAACCCGTAGTCGGCGATCGGGGGGAACGGGTTGCGCAACGACCCACCCGAGACATAAGGGACCGGTGCGGTCACCATGTACGGCGCCCCAGACGTCCCGGAATCCCTCGCCGCCGGTTTGGCTGCGTCGTCGTCGGTGTCGGTATCGGCGGTCATGGGCAACATCATCGACCGAGGACGGGGGATGCGTCTACTTGTGGCGGCACTGTCCGCCGCGTCAATTCAGCGCCGCGCGTAGGCGGGCACGTGTTCGGGCAGCGGACCGATCGCGACGCCGTAGGCGGCTATCGCCCGCAGCGCCGGAATGCGGCCGGCCAACCGGATCGCCAGCGGCGGCGGCCGCTCCTGCAGATCGCCGGTCATCCCGACGGCCAGTACCCGCTCCTGCACCAGTCGTTGCACGCGCTGGATGATCGCCGCCGGGATCACCCGCCGCAACTGCACGCGGGCCAACTGCCGCGTGGGGACCGCACCCGAGCGCAGCGGTCCGGCCAGGATCCGGGCGGCGGCCACCGCATCGGCGACGGCCAGGTTGATCCCGACCCCGCCCACCGGCGACATCGCGTGGGCCGCGTCGCCGATCAGCAGCAGCCCGTCGACATACCACCGTCGCAGCCGGTTCAGTTGCACGTCAAGCAGTTTCACATCGTCGAAGGAGGTCAGCGCGTCCACCCGATCGGCCAGCCACGGCACCAACGATCCGACGTGGCGCTGCAGGGCCTCGATGCCTGCAGCGCGCATCGCGGCGTCCGACCCCTTCGGGATGAGATAGGCGATCTGGTAGTAGTCGCCGCGGTCGATGACGGCCACCGCCTGACCGGTCTTGAACACGCCGTTGAGGCCGCGGGGGTCGCCGTGGTGCCGCGGCAGCCGGAACCACCAGACATCGATAGGTGCGCCGAAGCTTTTCGGCACCAGGCCGGCCGCCGACCGCAGGGTGGAGGAGCGGCCGTCACAGCCGACGGTGAGCAGGGCGGTCATCTCCCTGGCGGTGCCGTCGGCGTCCCGGTAGCGGGCGCCGGCGATCCGCCCGCCGCGGTAGATGGGGCCGAGAACTTCGCAGCTGCGCATCAGGTGAAACGACGGCTCCTCCTCGGCGGCCGTGGCCAGCATCTCCAGGAAATCCCACTGGGGAACAAGGGCGATGTGTTTGTGCGCGCCGGGCAGCCGGCTCAGGTCCATCGCCACCGGAGTGCCCTGCATCTGCAGGGTCATGTTCTCGATCAACCGGTGCGGCACCTTCGCGAAGGTGTCCGCCAGGCCCAGCTCGTCGAGCATGCGCAGGGTGCTGGCGTGCACCGTGTCCCCGCGGAAGTCGCGCAGGAAATCCGCGTGTTTCTCCATCACGGTGACGTCGATGCCCGCGCGGGCCAGTAGCAGCCCGAGCATCATGCCTGCGGGACCGCCGCCGGCGATCAGGCAGGTGGTCGACGCCGGTCCTGCCGGCTCGCCGGGGATCGTCACACCGTTGATCGTATGGTTGGGTTGGTGGCGATGGACGGGTTTTTGAGTTGGTGGGATGGCGTCGAACTGTGGCTTTCGGGCCTGGGGTTCGTGCTGCAGACCATCGTGGTCATGCCCGTCGTCCTGCTGCTGGCATATGCCGTGGCGGTGTTGCTCGACGCCATTCTCGGCGGAGCAATTTCACTGGTCCGCCGGGTCGGTCACCGGAGTGGATCCAGAACGTGACCGGGCTGCCGCGCTCGCGGGTGACACTGGTGCTGATCGTGTTGCTGGTACTCGTCGTCGTGATGTGGTTCTTTACCCGCTGAGCTGCGACGAACCGTTTATCTGGTCGTAGCGGGACGTTCATGGCAACTCTGTTAGGCTTCGCGCCATGCACGCAGCGTCCGGCATCATGGGGGGTCACATTGTGGCCCTCATTGCCGTGGGAAATTGCGCTGTTGCAGACGTCGCTTGTTGTCGCTGACCCAAACCCGCCCCGCGGTCTGGTGTCGGATTCGGCTTCAACACAAGCCTGAACTGTCGATCCATCGCCTTTCTGCGAGTCGGGACTTCGTTGCTCGAAACCCCGAAATCCAGGAAGGCCCCTTAATGACTCCGATGAACACAGCCAAACTGCGGTGGCGCACCGCCACCGCACTCGCTGCCTCCGCGGCGCTGCTGGCGGCGTGTGGCGGCGGCGGTTCCAGCGACGTCGCGGGTGAGAGTGCGGGTCCGGCGGCCGCGACCACGCTGACCATGGTGGCCTACGCCGTCCCCGAGCCAGGCTGGAGCAAGATCATCCCGGCGTTCGCCGCCACGCCGGAAGGCAAGGGCGTCGCCGTCACCACCTCCTACGGCGCCTCGGGCGACCAGTCCCGCGCCGTGGTCGACGGCAAGCCCGCCGACATCGTCAACTTCTCCGTCGAACCCGACATCACCCGGCTGGTCAAGGCCAACAAGGTCGACAAGGACTGGAATGCCGACGCCACCAAGGGCATCCCGTTCGGCTCGGTGGTGACCCTGGTGGTGCGCAAGGGCAACCCGAAGAACATCAAGGACTGGGACGACCTGCTGCAGCCCGGACTCGAGGTGGTCAGCCCCAGCCCGTTGAGCTCCGGCTCGGCGAAGTGGAACCTGTTGGCGCCGTACGCCGCCAAGAGCAACGGCGGCCAGGACGCCCAGGCCGGTCTGGACTTCGTCAACAAGTTGGTCTCCGAGCACATCAAGACCAGGCCCGGTTCCGGCCGCGAGGCCACCGATGTCTTCCTGCAGGGCAGCGGCGACGTGCTGATCAGCTACGAGAACGAGGCGATCAACACCGAGCGGCAGGGCAAGCCCGTCGAGCACATCACGCCGCCGCAGACGTTCAAGATCGACAACCCGGTCGCAGTGGTCAACACCAGCGCGCACCTCGAGCAGGCCAAGGCGCTGAACAACTTCCTGTACACCCCCGAGGGGCAGAAGCTCTGGGCGCAAGCAGGTTTCCGGCCGGTCGACCCCTCGGTGGCCGCCGACTTCTCCAGTGATTTCCCGACCCCGCAGAAGCTGTGGACCATCGACGACCTCGGTGGCTGGAGTGCGGTGGATCCGGCGCTGTTCGACAAGGACAACGGCTCCATCACGAAGATCTACAAGGCGGCCACTGGATGACAGCAGTGATCGACCCCGCCGTCGGCCCGGATGACAGCAATGTCGCGCCGGCCGACAGGCGGGGCCTGTTCAACCGCAGGCACGGCTCGACCAGCCTGCGGGTGGGGGCGGCGACGCTGTGGCTCAGCGTCATCGTGCTGCTGCCCCTGGC
>JBEVHL010000030.1:0-3734 GCA_040511255.1 Mycobacterium sp.
CCTGGTCGATCACCGACGCGCAGGAGGTTGCCCGCGAGATCGAGGCGCTCGGCTTCGGGTCGCTGTTCATCCCCGAGGTCACCGGCAAGGAAGTCCTGACCCAGTCGGCGGCGTTCCTGTCCGCCACCGAGCGTTTGGTGATCGGCACCGGCATCGCCAACATCCACATCCGGCTGCCCTCGGCGGCCGAGACCGGGGCCCGCACGCTGACCGCGCTGCATCCGGGACGGTTCGTGCTGGGCCTCGGGGTCAGCCACGCGCCGCTGGTCGAACTCGGCATGGGTGGCACCTACTCCAAGCCGCTGGCCACCATGCGCGACTACCTGGCGAAGATGGCGGCAGTGTCCGAGGTGATCGAACCCGGCGTGGGGCGGCCGACCCGGCTGCTGGCCGCACTCGGCCCCAAGATGATCGAGCTGTCCGGCAGCGCCGCCGACGGGGCGCATCCCTATCTGGTGCTGCCCGAGCAGACCCGCGTCACCCGCGACATCCTGGGCGACGGGAAGTGGATCGTGTCCGAGCAGGCCGTCGCGATCGGTGGCAGCGCCGAGGAGCAACTCGCTTGGGCGCACTCGCATCTCGACGTCTACAGCGGGCTGCCCAA
This sequence comes from Mycobacterium sp., assembly GCA_040511255.1. Classification (GTDB taxonomy): domain Bacteria; phylum Actinomycetota; class Actinomycetes; order Mycobacteriales; family Mycobacteriaceae; genus Mycobacterium. Next base: position 605 of record JBEVHL010000030.1, read on the forward strand.
CTACCGCAACTCATGGCTGCGCCAGGGCTTCGACGAGGAAACCGATCTGGTCCGCGGCGGCTCCGACAAGTTGGCCCGTGGCCTGGTCGGCATGGGATCTGCCGAAGAGGCGGCGGCCAAGGTGACCGCGCATCTCGATGCCGGCGCCGACCACGTCGTGCTGCAGGTGCTCGGGGACAACCCGATGGGCGACCCGCGTCCGGCGCTGCGGGAACTGGCGAAGGTGCTGTTCTAGGTCGGCTGTTCGGTCGGCTCGCCGCCGGCGGCTTTGGCCGCCTTGCGGCGTTTGTACCACTCGATCAGGATCGGCGTGATCGACGCCAACGCGATCAGGATGAAGATCGGCTCCAGGAGTTTCTGGATGATCTCGAACTGGCCGAGCCCGTACCCGAGCAGCACCAGGCCGACGCCCCAGACCACGGCGCCGATCACGTTGTAGAGCGTGAACACGGCGAAACCCATCCGGGCGGCGCCCGCGGTGATGGGCGCCAGGGTGCGGACGATCGGCACGAACCGGGCCAGCAGGATGGCGAACGGCCCGCGCTGCTCGAAGAACAGGTGGGCCTCGTCGAGATAGCGCTGTTTGAGGAATCGCGCCTTGGGCTTGAACATCGAGGTGCCGATGCTGCGGCCGATCCAATACCCGACTTGGCCGCCGAGGATGGCCGCGATCGGGATGAAGACCAACAGCTGCCAGAGCTGGAAGTTGACCTGGTCACCGTCGGGCAGTGCAGCAGTGCCCGCGGCCAGCATCCCGGCCACGAAGAGCAGGGTGTCGCCCGGCAGGATCGGGAACAGCACCCCGGACTCGACGAAGACGACCACCAGCAGGCCCACCAGGGCCCAGGTGCCGAAGTAGCCGACAAGTGTCAACGGGTCAAGGAAGCTCGGCATGGCCATGACGGTGGTGGTCATGGGCACTGAACATACCGGTCGTCCACTGAGCTTTTGCTGAGCGAGCATCTGTTCATCTGGTCCCTGGGCTGCCATCGCAGGGGGCTTCTTGAGATACTGGCCCGTGAACCTGAGCTGATCAGCCGAGAGGAAATCCCATGCCCATCGCCACGCCTGAGGTCTACGCCGAGATGCTGGGTCGGGCCAAGGAGCACTCCTTCGCCTTCCCGGCCGTCAACGCAGTCGGCTCCGAGAGCATCAACGCCGCCATCAAGGGCTTCGCCGACGCGGGCAGCGACGGCATCATCCAGTTCTCCACCGGTGGCGCCGAGTTCGGTTCGGGCCTGGGTATCAAGGACATGGTGACCGGCGCGGTCGCACTCGCCGAGTTCGCGCACGTCGTCGCGGCCAAGTACCCGATCACCGTCGCCCTGCACACCGATCACTGCCCGAAGGACAAGCTGGATACCTACGTCCGTCCGCTGCTGGCCATCTCGGGCGAGCGCGTCGCCGCAGGCAAGAACCCGCTGTTCCAGTCGCACATGTGGGACGGGTCGGCAGTCCCGATCGACGAGAACCTGTCGATTGCGCAGGAACTGCTGAAGATCGCGGCCGCGGCCAAGATCATCCTGGAGATCGAGATCGGCGTGGTCGGCGGCGAAGAGGACGGCGTCGAGGCCGAGATCAACGAGAAGCTGTACACCAGCGCCGAGGATTTCGAGAAGACCGTCGACGCCCTGGGGATCGGTGAGCACGGCAAGTACCTGCTGGCCGCGACGTTCGGCAATGTGCACGGCGTCTACAAGCCCGGCAACGTGGTGCTCAAGCCAGAGGTACTGGCCGAAGGGCAGAAGGTGGCGGCGGCCAAGCTGGGTCTGACGCCCGGATCGCAGCCGTTCGACTTCGTCTTCCACGGCGGGTCCGGATCGTTGAAGTCCGAGATCGAGGACTCACTGAAGTACGGCGTGGTGAAGATGAACGTCGACACCGATATGCAGTACGCGTTCAGCAGGCAGATCGCCGGACACTTCTTCTCGAACTACGACGGCGTGCTCAAGATCGACGGTGAAGTGGGCAATAAGAAGGTCTACGACCCGCGGAGCTACCTGAAGAAGGCGGAGGCGGGGATGACCGAGCGGGTTATCGAAGCGTGCAACGACCTGCACAGCGCCGGCCGGAGCGTCTCAGCTGGGTAGAGCGTGAGTTCGGCGCGCTCCGCACCGCTTCGCGGTCGTGAGCGCGCCGAAATCGCAGGTTAGGTTAGCGAGCGGTCTTGTGACGGTGGAAAAGTCGGAATCCGAGCCAGCGAACGTCGATCAGCATGTCTTCTACCTTCTGCTGGGCTTTGCCGAGGTGTGCACCCCGCTTAACAACTGAAGGTATCGGCGCAATATAAGGCGGCTGGGAGTAGCGAGTAATGCTTTGCTAAGACTTTTCGTGCCGCTGAGATCGCCACAAACCATCCGGTCAGGAAAATAACAGTTGTAATCTTTTCGGGTGACTGACCCGAGTGTCCCGCCGACACTGGTCGGCAAGGTAGCGATCGTGACCGGCACCAGTCGTGGCGTCGGCGTTGGCATCGCGCACGAACTTCTGCGAGCCGGAGCGACGGTCGTCGGGTGCTCCCGCTCAGCCCTCGACGCGCTGCCGGGTACCGAGGCCAACGACGACTGGGCGCAGCGGTCGGCCCAGTGGGTCTGCGACCAGGGCGATCACCACGCCATCGACGCGTTCGTGGCGCGCGTTGTGGATACCTACGGGCGGGTCGACATCCTGGTCAACAACGCAGGCGGCACGGTCCCGTCGCCGTCAGTCGATGCGGTACCCGCCCTGGTCTCGAAGATCCAGGGTGCGCCGGCCAGCGACGACGACTTCGAGCGCAGCGCGCTGTTCCACGCGTTCGCCATTCAGATGAACCTGATCAGCCCGATGTGGTTCGCTATCCGCGCCTACCGGCAGATGAAGACGCAGGACGGCACCGGCTGCATCATCAACGTCTCCAGCGGGGCGGGACACCCCGCGGGGTCGCCCACGCTGGTGTCCTACGGCGCGGCCAAATCCGGGCTCAACCACATGACCCGCTCGCTGGCTCAGGAATGGGGACCGGCGGTGCGGGTGAACTGCGTCGCGCTCGGACCCACCATCACCGAGAACTTCCGGTCGTTCGTGCTGCCCAAAGGCGACAAGGCCGGGGCGGTGTACTTCGAGCCCATCCCGCTCAAACGCGGCGGCGAGC
>JBEVHL010000031.1:0-4467 GCA_040511255.1 Mycobacterium sp.
CTCAGCCGGGCCTCGAACGCCACCGCATCCGGCGCCCGCAGGATGCCCGACATCTGGGCCATCCCGTAGCAGTCGGGGCCGATTTCGACATGGCGGTCCTCGTCGGCGCTGCGGGCTTCCTTCTTCGCCAGCAGATCGACATCGGTGACGCACCAATCGATCTTGTCGGCGAGCTTCTTGTTGGACAGCTTGTTCCAGCCCGGCAGCCGCGGAGCCAACAGTGCGTCGACGCGGGCGACGTCCTCGTTTTCTTTGACCAGCTTGGTTCGCGAGACCACCGCGGCGATTACCCGGTAGTCGACCTTGCCCTGCGCGAACACCGCCGCAACTTTGGGCAGGTCGTCGCTCAAGACCAAGGCGGTGTCGAGCAGGCTCGACGCACGATGACGACTGATGTTCTGGGCGGCAGCGATTTCCGCACAGACGCAATCCCACACATCGACCCAAAGTCGATCCCGCTCCCGGTGCTGCCGGACCCGGCGGTGAAAGAGTTCAGCCATCGCAGCCAGGCGACGTGCCATCGTGGCGGCCTCGAACCGGGCCGAACCACCGATGACATCGATGACGCCTGCATCATCCGCGGACGTCACCGCGGACATCGGAGGCAATACATCAAGGTCGAACATATGTGCTATTTTACCGACGCCCGCCGACATATCTGGCGCCGAAATTGGAGCCTGTGGATGAATACCCAACTGTGAACAGGCAAGCTAGGGGCGTGACTTCCGATGACAACGTCCTGATCGTGCATTGGCATGACCTCGGCCGCTACCTCGGCGTCTACGGGCACACCGACGTCTCTAGCCCGCGGCTGGATCAACTGGCCACCGACGGCATCCTGTTCACCCGCGCACACGCCACGGCCCCGCTGTGCTCACCGTCGCGCGGTTCACTGTTCACCGGACGCTATCCGCAGTCAAACGGGCTGGTGGGGTTGGCGCACCACGGCTGGGAATATCGCAGCGGGGTTCGGACCCTGCCGCAGATCCTCGGCGAATTCGGTTGGCATACCATCCTTTTCGGTATGCAGCACGAGACCAGCTTTCCGGCCCGGCTCGGCTTCGACGAGATCGACGTCTCCAACTCCTACTGTGAGTACGTCGTGGACAAAACGACAACCTGGCTGCAGAACGCCCCCGAACAGAAATTCCTGTTGACCGCCGGCTTCTTCGAAACGCATCGGCCCTATCCGCACGACCGCTACGAACCGTCCGATCCCCACCGCGTCGACGTCCCGGACTACCTCCCAGACACCCCGGCGGTCCGCCAGGATCTCGCCGACTTCTACGGGTCGATCACCGTCGCCGATGCCGCCGTCGGGCAAATACTCGACACCCTGGAAGCCACCGGCCTGGATCAGAACACCTGGGTGGTGTTCATGACGGACCACGGACCTGCGCTCCCCCGTGCGAAGTCGACGCTGTACGACGCGGGCACCGGGATCGCCACCATCATCCGGCCGCCCCGCGGCCGCGGCATCGCCCCTCAGGTTTACGACGACCTCTTCAGTGGCGTCGACCTGCTGCCAACCCTGCTGGGCCTGTTGGGCGCCGACGTCCCGTCCGATATCGAAGGCCTCTCGCACGCGGACAACCTGTTGGCGTACCGCCAGGAGGTCCGCACCGAGGTCTACACGACGAAGACCTATCACGATTCCTTCGACCCGATCCGGGCCATCAGAACCAAGGAATACAGCTATATCGAGAACTATGCGGACCGGCCCCTGCTCGATCTGCCGTGGGATATAGAGGAGAGCGCTCCCGGTCAGGCGGTCGCCAAGAACGTCCGCACCCCACGGCCGGAGCGCGAACTCTACGACCTGATCGCCGACCCCACCGAAAGCCACAACCTCCTCGTCGGCGAGGTCAGCGACAAGAGCGAAGCGATCGCCAAAGACCTCGCGCTGCTGCTGAACGATTGGCGCCAGAAAACCAGCGACGTGATTCCATCGGAATTCGCTGGCACCCGGATCTCCGAGCGGTACACGACCACCTACGCTCAGATCCACGGGCTCACCCCCACCAGTCGGTCGGCCATCGCCGCCGAACGGGGTATCGAACTCGACTCGACGCAATAGTTTTCCTCAGCCTGAGTGCAAAGGCGCTTGTGCGACCCCATTGACTTGCAGTTAGGCTCACGCGCATGGCAGCCAGCCCACCCGCCTACCTGGTTCTCGCATCTCAGCGCAGCGGCAGCACACTGCTCGTCGAGTCCCTGCGGTCGACCGGTGTGGCAGGCGAACCACAGGAATTCTTCCAATACCTACCGGACACCAGCATGTCCCCGCAGCCGCGGGAATGGTTCGCCGACGTGCAGGACGAGTCGGTGCTGCGGTTGCTCGACCCGATCGTCGAAGGCAAGCCCGACATCGCACCCGCGGAGATCTGGCGGGACTACATCCGCACGGTGGGCCGCACTCCCAACGGGGTGTGGGGCGGCAAGCTGATGTGGAATCAGACCCCGTTGCTGCTGGAACGAGCCAAAGACCTGCCCGAGCGGTCCGGCGACGGCCTGCTCTCCGCCATCCGCGACGTGGTCGGCTCCGATCCCGTGCTGGTGCACGTGTATCGCCCGGACGTCGTGTCCCAGGCGGTGTCCTTCTGGCGCGCTGTGCAGACCCGGGTCTGGCGCGGCCGTCCCGACCCGGTCCGTGATGCCCGTGCCGAGTACCACCCCGTGGCCATCGCGCACATCGTCACGATGCTGCGCGCGCAGGAAGAAGGCTGGCGCACCTGGTTCGCGGAGGAGAACATCACCCCCATCGACGTGTCGTATCCCGTGCTGTGGCGCAACCTGCCCGAGACGGTCGGCACGGTGCTCGAGGCGCTCGGACTCGATCGCCGGCTGGCCCCGGAACCGGTACTGGAACGCCAGGCCGATCATCGCTCCGACGAATGGGTAGAGCGCTACAAGGCCGACGCGGAACGAGAGGGGCTACCGCTGTGACCATTGCGCTGGACGACACCCACGTCGACGAGCTGCGGCTGCTGGAGGCCGAAGCCGTCCACATCATCCGGGAAGTGGTCGCCGAATTGCAGCGGCCCGTCCTGCTGTTCTCGGCGGGCAAGGATTCCATCGTGCTGCTGCGGTTGGCGGAGAAGGCATTTCGGCCCTCGCCGCTGCCGTTCCCGGTCCTGCACATCGACACCGGCCACAACTTCCCCGAGGTCATCGAATTCCGCGACCGGCGGCTCAACGAACACGGCCACAAGCTGATCGTCGGTTCCGTTCAGGAGACCATCGACAGCGGCCGGGTGCCCGACCCCGGTGTCGGTGCCTCCCGTAACCGCCAGCAGACGCGCACCCTGCTGGACGCGCTGGAAGCCGGTGGCTTCGACGCGGCGTTCGGCGGCGCCCGCCGCGACGAGGAACGCGCCCGCGCCAAGGAACGCATCATGAGCTTCCGCGACGAGTTCGGCCAATGGGACCCGCGGGCCCAGCGGCCAGAGCCGTGGTCGCTGTACAACGGCCGGATCAAGAAGGGCGAGCAGGTTCGGGTCTTCCCGCTGTCCAACTGGACCGAACTGGACATCTGGCGCTACATCGAACTGGAAGGCCTTGAGCTGCCACCGATCTACTTCGCCCACGAGCGCGAAGTGGTGGAACGCGACGGCATCCTGTTGGCCATCTCCGAGTACGTCCAACCGCAGGGCGACGAGACCTCCGCGGTCGAATGGGTGCGCTACCGCACGGTCGGCGACCTGACCATCACCGGGGCGGTGCGCTCGCGCGCCACCGACATCACCGGCGTGATCTCCGAAATTTCCGCGGCCACCGTCTCCGAGCGGGGCGAAACCAGGGCCGACGACCGCACCTCGGTGGCGGCCATGGAAGACCGTAAGCGCGAGGGGTACTTCTGATGACTGCGACGAAAACCGGTACCAGGCAACTTCTTCGGCTCGCGACGGCGGGTTCGGTAGACGACGGCAAGAGCACGCTGATCGGCCGGTTGATGCACGACACCGACAGCCTGCCGCTCGATCACCTGGAGGCGGTCACCGACGACGAGGGCGTGGCCGATCTGGCGGCGCTGTCCGACGGCCTACGGGCTGAGCGGGAACAGGGCATCACCATCGATGTGGCCTACCGCTTCTTCTCCACCGACACCCGTAGCTACATCCTGGCCGACACCCCGGGCCACGAGCGCTACACCCGCAACATGTTCACCGGCGCGTCCAACGCCCACGTCGCGATCCTGCTTGTCGACGCGCGGGCCGGCGTCCTGCGGCAGACCCGCCGGCACGCCCGCATCGCAAGACTGTTGGGTATCAACCACTTTGTGGCGACGGTCAACAAGATCGACCTGGTCGACTTCAGCGCCGAGCGGTTCGCCGAAGTCGAGACCGAGCTTCAGCAGATGGCCGCGCGACTCGGCGGGGCCGAGCTGTCGGTGATCCCGATCGCCGCCAAACACGGCGACAACGTGGTGCACCGCTCCGAGCGGACCCCGTGGTACGACGGCCCCAC
>JBEVHL010000032.1:0-7347 GCA_040511255.1 Mycobacterium sp.
TACACCTTCTCCTACGCCAGCCTCGGCGAGATGGTCGCCTGGATCATCGGGTGGGACCTGATCCTGGAATTGGCCCTGGGTGCCAGCACCGTCGCGGTGGGGTGGTCGAGCTACTTCGCCGACGTGATGAAAAGCATCGGCATCACCATCCCTGGCTTCGCGTACGGAGAAGGCCACAATCTGGTGGCCGCGGCCATCGTGTTGATCCTCACCGCGGTGCTGTGTGTGGGTATAAAGATCTCCTCCCAGGTGAACTTCGTGTTCGTCGTCATCAAGGTCGCCATCGTGCTGTTCGTGATCGTGGCCGGCCTCTTCTTCATCAAGATGAGCAACTACTCGCCGTTCGTCCCGCCTTCGGGTTCGCCCGCCGCCTCTGGTGCGGAGGCCACCCCGTCGCTACTCCAGGACCTCGGCATGTCGCCGGGCGCGTTCGGCATCAGCGGCATCTTCACCGGAGCGGCGCTGGTGTTCTTCGCCTACATCGGATTCGACATTGTCGCGACCGCCGCTGAGGAGACGAAGAACCCGCAGCGAGATATGCCGATCGGGATCTTCGCCTCACTGGGAATCTGCACGGTGCTGTACGTCGCGGTCTCGCTCGTGGTGACCGGCATGGTGAAGTACACCGACATCAAGATCGACGCTCCACTGGCCGAGGCATTTCGCTCGGTCGGGCACCCAGCCTTCGCGACCGTGATTTCGGTCGGCGCCCTCATCGGACTGACCACCGTGATGATGGTGTTGATGCTCGGCCAGAGCCGGGTCTTCTTCGCGATGAGCCGAGATCGGCTGCTGCCCACCAGCTTTGCCAAGGTGAGCCCCCGGTTTGGCACCCCGCTGCGCACGACGATGCTGACCGGGATCGTGGTCGCGGTGATCTCCACGTTCGTGCCGCTGTCCGAACTGGCCGAACTCGTGAACATCGGCACGCTGTTCGCGTTCGTGCTCGTGGCGATCGGCGTCCTGGTACTGCGACGCACCCGGCCGGAGCTCAAACGCGCCTTCCGCTGCCCGGGCGTGCCCGTCGTGCCGGTGCTGGCCGTGCTCACCGCGGTGTACCTGATGCTGAACCTCCCAGCGGCCACCTGGATCAGGTTCCTGATCTGGATGGCGATCGGCCTGGTGGTGTATTTCGCCTACGGTGCCCGCAGTAGCCGACTCGCGACCGACCCGGACTACAACCGCAAGGCGCAGACCGCGGATCGCTAGCGTCGCCTTCCCAGGACATCGGAAGGTTAGCGACGTCCAGCGCCGGGTAAGCGTTGTCGGCGCCATAGCGGCGTTGCACAACACTGATTGGGGATGCATCGATGCTCCACGAAATGGTCTTGGCCGCAAGCCAGCCTGAAGCCGCCGGATTCATTCTGCGGGGTATCAAAGGCATCTTCGTCGCCATCGGCAGCATCATCGCCGCGATCATCTGCGCCGTCATCGCGGGCACCAAGGGGCGCAGCGCCATCCTGTGGGGCGTGCTGGGCCTGTTCTTCTCGATCCTGACGCTGATCGTGGTGATCGTGATCCCGTCGAAGAAGGCGTAACGACGAATGCGGAGTTAAGACACGCGTCTGTCGACACCTGCGTGGATGAAGTCCACACTCGGCGGGCACGGCTCGGCCTGGGACACTTGTTCTTCTCGTGGCGTCAACAAATGTTGACGGTTTGCCGGAAAACACGTTTCGACTAAAGGCGGCAACGGCCTCAGTCGCTGATGCGCTCCAGCTCGAAGACCGGGATGATCCGCGTGGTCTTGCGCTGGTACTCCGCGAACTGCGGTTCAACTGCTGACTGTTTGGCGTAAATGTCGTCGTGCTCAGCCCCGGTGAGCTCGCGAGCGGTCACGGCGAAGGTCTCGGAGCCCAGCTCGACGGACGTCTTCGGGTTGGCGACCAGGTTGTGGTACCAGTCCGGATTGGTGTCGGTACCGCCCTTGCTCGCGAAGATGTAGATGCGGCCGTCGTCGAGCAGTGGCACCAGCGGCGCAATGCGCTCGGTGCCGGACTTGGCCCCGACATGGTGGACGAGGATCAGCGGCTTTCCTTCGAACACCCCGCCTGCTTTGCCGCCGGTCTCCCGGAATTCGGCGATGACCTGGCGGTTCATTGCATCGAAGTCGATGGGTTCTGACATATGTTCGTCTCCTGTTCGGCCCCGACATGCTTTTATCGATCAGCAGGTGCTGGGTCTCTGGATATTCCCCAAATTCGGTATTGATACAAGCGGATCAGTGGGCCGACTCGAGGCGACGACCCAGCAGCGCAGGCCCAACTGAGCCAGTGGTCGATGACCGAGCACAGCGTGGTGGCCGTCGAGGCGGACCGGGCAGCCGTCGAGCTGTAACCGGCCGAAGGGCCTGCGATGTTCGAAACAGACCTGGCGGCAAGGGTTTTGCTTCTCTGGGGGCACCTGCCGCCCTGAAGCGGCTACGCACCCACCTCAGCGGCTATCGACGGGCGTTCACCGCAGCGCGGCCAGCGCGGTCTCCGGGTTGTATCCGGTGAAACCGTGCAGTTCACCGTCACGCAGCCGATTCACCCAACCCGGGTCGGCGAGCAGCGCCCGCCCGAGGGCCACCACGTCGAACTCGCCCGCGTCGAACTGTTCGACCAGCCGGTCCAGCGGTGCGGGCGTGATGACCTGGCCCTGCTTCTCGCTGCGGAACGCGGTCTCCAGTCCGACGGAACCCACCGCGATAACCGGTGCGCCAGTGAGCTTCTTGGTCCACCCGGCCAGGCTCAGCTGGTCGTCGACGTCGGGAAACGCAGGGGCGTAGTGCCTACGCGTCGACGGATGCAGGACATCCACACCGGCGTCGACCAGTGGGGTGAGGATGTCCTGGAGTTGTGTCGGATCGTCGGCGATCGACGCCGCATAATCGCTGCCCTTCCACTGGGAGAAGCGGAAGATGATCGGATAGTCCGGGCCGACTGCAGCTCGCACCGCGGCCACCACCTCAGCAGGGAAGCGAGTCCGCGCCGTCAGCGACCCGCCGTACCCATCAGTGCGCAAATTTGTTCTGTCCCAGAGGAATTCGTCCAGCAGGTAACCGTGAGCGCCGTGTAGCTCGACAGCGTCGAATCCCACCTCGCGCGCCGTGGCCGCGCTGCGCGCGAACAATTCGGCGATACCGGCCAGCTCCTCGATCGGCAGCGCCCGGCCACGGGGCTCGCCGTGACCGTCGACGCCCGACGGGCCCACCGGCACCACCCCGTCGGCGTCGTCACGCTGCACACCCTGATGCCAGAGCTGCGCCGCGATGGTGCCGCCCTCGTGGTGCACGGCGTCGATCACGCGGGACCAGCCCGCGAGCACCTCGTCGCCCGCGAGGGTGGGGATGGCATAGGGGTAGCCCGCGGCCGGGTCGGGCAGCCGGACCCCTTCGGTGATGATGAGTCCGACACCGCCCGCGGCGCGCCGTCGGTAGTAGTCGGCGACATCGGTGCCGGGGATACCACCGGGGGAGGCCTGCCTGGTCATCGGCGCCATGGCGAACCGGTTCGGCACGGTCAGTGAGCGGACGGACAGTGGTTGGAACAGGTCGTCGACAGTCATGGTGGAGTCAACATACGGTCTGTCGATGCGATTCCGCCCGGTGGGAATGCCGCAGGGTCTTGCTGCACACTCGTGGCATGAACCTCCAGAACGACACCGCGTTGATCACGGGATCCAGCGGCGGGATCGGGGAAGAATTCGCCGTGCAGTTGGCCCGCCGGCAGGTCAACCTCATCCTCGTGGCGCGGCGGGAGGACAAGCTGGCGCAGCTGCGCAGCAGACTGCTCGAACTCAGCCCAGGACTGTCGATCGATGTCATCCCGGCTGACCTGTCGGTACCCGGTTCCGCGGCCGAATTGGCTGCCGCGGTGGAAAAGCTCGGTCGCCGGGTGGACATTCTGGTCAACAACGCCGGCGTGGGTCTACACGGCGACTTCGGACAGCAGGACGCCGGTGCCAACGCAGCTCAGATCCAGCTGAACTGCGTGACCCTGGTCGAACTCACCGAGTCGTTCCTGCCGCCGATGACCCGGTCCGGGCACGGAGTGATCATCAACGTCGCATCCACGACGGCCTTTCAGCCCACTCCGGGGATGGCCGTCTACGGCGCGACCAAGGTGTTCGTGCTGTCATTCACCGAGGCACTGTGGCAGGAGACGAAGGAAACGGGTGTGCGAGTGTTTGCACTCTGTCCGGGCGCCACCGAAACGGAGTTCTTTGCGCGCACCGGTAAGGAGTTCGTGACCAGCGGTCGGCAGACCTCCGAGCAGGTGGTCGACACTGCCATGGCGGCAATCGACAAGTCGGCACCGACGGTGATCTCAGGGTGGCGTAACGCGTTGCTGGCCAACGGGTATCGGATTGCCCCGAAACGTGTGCTGCTGGCGGTCTCGGAGCGGTTCCTCAAGGCGCACTAGCCTTGCCACCGCCTAGAAGAAGCCCTGGTTCGGCGGCGGGGTGCCGTTGAGCGCGTACTTCCCCACGGCGACGGCCTTGAGTGTCTTGGGATTGTGCGCCGCGATCGAGCGGATATTGCGCCAGTGCCGGTCCAGGTGCTTACTGCGATGCACCAGCGAGCCGCCGCCCACGTCGAACAGTTCCGAGGCGGCGCGGTTGGCCAGTTCGTCGATGACGACCTTCGCCTTGGCGTTGAGCAGCGTTGCCTGCAAAGACAGTTCGGGTTCTTCGGGAGTGCCGGCGGCCGCGTACGCCTCTGCCAACGCGGCCCCGGCGGCCAGCACCATCGCCTCGGCCGCAAAGGCCTGGCTGTGCAGCAGCCCGACGCTGTACTGCACAATCGGATCGTCGGCGGGGGTATCGGCGGTGGCGTGGTAGAACGCCCGCGACTTGGCGCGGACCTGCTCGACGGAATCGCTCGCAATTCTGCGCAGGATTCCCGCGATCATCGCGCTGAGTTGGATGTGGAAGAACGTGGCGCGGTAGGTCAGGCCGTCGCGGGTGAACTCACCCTTGCGGTGGTAGTCCTCGGGGCTGATGGCGACGTCGTCGAACGTCACCGTGCCGCTGCCGGTGAAGCGTTGACCGAAGCCGGTCCAGTCGTTGATCCGGACGACGCCTGCGCGGTCGGTGGGGATGATCACCTCCGCTTTGTCGCCGTTCACGTCGGTGACGCCGACGATCAACCAGTCCATGTAGAGGCTGCCGGTGGTGTAGTGCTTGGTTCCGTTGAGCCGCAACCCGTTCGGAGTCTGCGAGAGCGCGGTCTGGTACGGGAAATCGGTGGCGCCTGCCTTGGCGCTGAGCTCGGTGGACGCCGAGCCGATCAGCTCACCCTGGGCCACGCGCTCCAACCAGTGCGCATCCTGCGGCCGGGAGCTGCGCAGTAGGTTCTCCACCACACCGAAATGGCTGCGCACGATATGCGCCACGTTGGAGTCCGCCGCGCCCAACTCGATGAAGAGCTTGTAGACCTCGACCAGCGAGGCACCGCCGCCACCCAGCTCCACCGGGAGCCGGATCGCGCCGAGCCGGGCCCGTTTGACGGCGGCGATCGCGTCGTACGGCAGCTCGTCTCGTTCGTCGCGGCCGATGGCGCCGTCGGCAATGTAGTCGATCAGCTCCCGCAGCTGTGGTGAGCCGTACGTGACGGCGGTCGTGGCTTCGGCAAGTTCGGTCATCGGTGCTTCCTGGTTGAGGGCGACAGTCAATTTTCGGACCGGCCGCACTGCGGATCAACGAGGTTCGGCTACCGCATCCGTACGCCCGCACTTAACTGTCGATGCTGCCCACTGGGAAGATCTGCTTGACGGATCCGGTAGCGGTTTCCTCTTCTTCCGCTCAGCGTCCGCCCGAAGGATGAGGTGGTGGCAGAACGGCTCCTCCATCTCAACGTCAACGGCAACGGGCTGGCCAAGCCGGTGAACAGCTGGCGGCGCAGCGATCCGCCGACTTGGTTCCTGGACTTCGACGCCTGGGAGAGGCTCGGCCAGATTGCCGAGCGCGGCCTGCTCGACGCGGTGTTCCTGGCCGATCACCTGGGGGCCACCGACTTCAGCAGGCCCTGGCACGCCTTCGATCCGCTGATGTTGCAGACGGCGGTGGCCCGCGCGACCAGCCACATCGGGGTGGTGGCGACCCTGTCGGCCACGTTCTATCAACCGTGGGACGTCGCCCGTCGCGCCGCAACGCTCGATATCGCCTCGGGCGGGCGGGCCGCGGTCAACATCGTCACCTCCGGCGAGGACGCCGCGGCCGCCCTGTACGGCCGCGGAGCATTGCCCGATCGCGAATACCGCTACGGCCGAGCCGAAGAAGTGCTGATCGCCGTCAAACAGCTCTGGGATTCCTGGGCGCCGGACGCCCTGGTCGCCGATCCCGCGACGGGTGAGCTTGTCACCGACGACAAGGTGCCTGCGGTGGACTTCGACGGCACGCACGTCGGCTTCAACGCCCGCTTCCAGTTCCCGCGCTCGGTGCAGGGCCGGCCGGTCATCGTGCAGGCCGGCGCGTCGCCGCGGGGGATCGAGCTGGCGGCCCAGCATGCGGACGCGGTGTTCTGTGCGGCCAACACCGTGCCGACGGCGCAGGAGTTCTACCGCAATCTGAAGGCTCGCGCCGCCGCCCATGGCCGCAACCCCGACGAACTGCTGGTGCTGCCCGGGCTGAACATCACCCTCGGTAGCACCGAGGCCGAGGCGAAAGCGCGCCGGGCTGAGCTGGTGGGCCCCGTCGTGGTGGACACCGCCGCGATGGATGCCTTGGCCAACCTGATCGGCGCCCCAACTGCCCTGCTGCACTTGGACAACACCCTGCCCTGGGACTACTTCGAGTCCCCGCAGTGGCGGCCTCGCAGTGTCGGTAGCGCCAACGCCGTGTTGTCGGTGGCACGCCGGGACAACCTCACCGTGAGACAGTTGCTGGAGCGGCGGGCGAACGCCCAGAACGCCATCGTCGGTACCCCTGAGCAGGTGGCCGACGAGATCGAGGTGTGGTTCACCCAACGCGCGGCCGACGGCTTCAACGTCAACTTCGACATCTTCCCGTCCGGTCTCGAACAGGTTGCCGACCATCTGGTGCCGGAGCTCCAGCGGCGGGGGATCTTCCGTAGGGAATACGAAACCACCACGCTACGAGGCCATTACGGACTGCCGCCCCTGGCGCTCGAGGCGCAACATGCCGTGACGGCCTGATCAGGAGACCTCCAGTGACCCGCCAACTGCATCTGAATGTCAACGCCAACGCCCTGGGCCGCGCGCCCGGCGGGTGGCGCCTGCGCGACGAACCGCTGGGTTTCCTCGACATCGCCGAATGGGAGAACCTGGGCCGGACCGCCGAGCGTGGGCTGCTGGACGGGGTGTTCCTCGCCGAGACCCTCGGCTTCGGGCAACAGGATTTCAC
>JBEVHL010000033.1:0-6430 GCA_040511255.1 Mycobacterium sp.
CCCCCGACACGCCGCGTGTCGGGGGCCGGTTGCGTCTGCTCGCGGGAAGAACTCAGCCGGCCGACGCGTCGGTGGCCGGCGCGATGTGCTGGTCGACGAAGTCGAGGATCAGTTCGGTGACGCGGCCGGGTGCCTCCAGCATCGGGATGTGCCCGACGCCGGCGAGTCGGCTCACTTGCGCTGTGCTGGGCAGGTTCTCGGTGAAATGCTTACTGAACCGGGGATGCGGAACCACGCGGTCGAACTCGCAGGTGACCAGGTGCACCGGCACGGCCGCGTCGGCCAGTGCGTCCAGCCCGGGTGCGGTCAGTGATTTGATCAGCAGCTGCAGGTAGGCCGGGCAGTGCGTGGCGTCGTCCATCAAGGTCAGCAGGTCCGGCGTGCGAGGGCCGTCGGCCGGCCCGCTGACTGCGAGCGTCGCGATGCGGCGGGCGAACGGCAACCCCAGGATCCGTGGTCCGAGCAGGCGGGCGGCCAGCAGGACGGGCGCGCCTGCGATGAATTTGCCGACGACTTCGAACTTCACCGGCGAGTACTGGCTCCAGCCGCCGGCTGGGGCGATCGCGGTGATGCTGCGGGCCCGGCCGCGCCGTTCCAGTTCGAACGACACCCAGCCGCCAAGCGAGTTACCGACGATATGTGCTGTCTCCCAGCCCAATTCGTCCATCTGGCGTTCGATCTCGTCGGCGAACACGTGGGTGTCCAGCAACCAGCTGCGGGTGGCGGGTCCACCGTGATGGCCGACCATCGTCGGGGCGAACACCTCGTAGCGGCCGGTGTCGGCGAGTTGCTGCGCGACGGTGGACCAGACCTCCTGTGAACACAGGAAGGGGTGCAGTAACAGGATCGGTTCGCCCGACCCGAGATGGATCGGCTCACGTCGGAACGTCATGCCCAGACTCTAGCAAGAACCCGGTACCGCCGGTACCGGGTGAGCATTCGCGGCCCCACCGGCGGCCCAACTAGGGTTCTGCTCCGTGATCGTCAGCACCATCAACGTCAACGGCATCCGCGCCGCCATCAAAGAGCGCTCAGCAGAGAACCTCGGCCTGCTGCCCTGGCTGGCCCGGACGACGGCCGACGTCGTGTGCCTGCAGGAGACCAGGGCAGACGACGACCAACTGGCCGAGGCGCTGGCACCCGCGCTGGACGACGGCTGGCACCTGGCGCCCGCCGAGCCACATCTGAAGGGCCGCAACGGCGTTGCCCTGCTCAGCCGGCACCCCTTCACCGCCGTGCGGGTCGGGTTCGGCGCCGAGGAGTTCCTGCTGCACGGCCGGTACGTCGAGGCCGACCTGACCACCGCCTCCGGCGACCTGACCGTCGGCAGCGTGTACGTCCAGACCGGCGAGGCCGGCACCCCGCGCCAACTGGAGAAAGAACGCTTCATGGCCGCGCTCGCGTTACGGATGGCCGAACTGGCCAACGCCGGCCGCGATGCGGTGATCTGCGGCGACTGGAACATTGCGCACACCGAGGCAGACATCAAAGCGTGGAAGGCCAACGTCAAGAAATCCGGCTTCCTGCCCAGCGAACGGCAATGGCTGTCGCAGGTGCTGGGTTCGGGCTGGGTCGACGTCGTGCGGCAGACCCACCCCGACGTCGCCGGGCCCTACAGCTGGTGGTCGTGGCGCGGCAAGGCGTTCGACAACGACGCGGGCTGGCGGATCGACTACCAGCTGGCCACCCCGGGACTGGCGTCCCGGGTGGTCACCGCCGGAACCGAGCGGCCCGCGGCGTACGCACTCCGGTGGTCCGACCATGCGCCGGTGACCGTGGACTACGGCGCCTAGCCGGCAGGCGGGCAGCCCAGCCGGTTGGGCGTGGTCAGGGCGCCCGGCGCGTTGGCGATCGCCGTGCCCACCGCGTCGTGCACCTGCGGATCCCACGTCAACGCCGTCGGCCAGGCCAGGCCGTGCAGATCCGACAGGAAGATGCTGTGGGTGTCGTCGAACAGCAGGCACTGCCGGTGCGGTAGCACCCGGTCACTGATGTCGGTGGCCAGTTCGCTCGATGTGGCGACGACGCCGTCGTTGGGCCACACGCTCGGGTTGACCGCGCCGGGCATCGTGAACCGGTCACCGGCGATCACCACCACCGGGATCGCATCCAGCACACCGGCCTGGAATTCGTTCCAGCCGCCAGGACCCATCAGATAGCGCTGGTTGACCTCGCGGCCCGAGCCGGTCATCAGCCGCTGCACCTCGTCCTTGAGCCCGGCCATCGCCTTCTCGCAGAACGCGTCACCCAGGCAGTCCGACAGCGGGGTGAGGTCGTTGGCATAGTCCGTCAGATAGCTGCCCTGCCACGGGGTGCCGATGGTGGTCAGCGACCGGATGTGCACCGGCGACCCGGTCTGCTGCAGCACCCGGAACGCTGCCCGGGAGTACAGCCCGCCCATCGAATGGGCCACCACGTCCACCTCGTCGACGCCGCGCTCGTCGTGCAGATACGTCAGAAACCGGGCCAGCCGCTCCCCGGCCAGGTCGATGCTGCCGGTGGAATCGACGGTCATCAGATCCGGCAGGGTGACCGGGCAGCCACCGAACGCGCCGAAGCCGCCCTGCTCGACCACCGGACCCCGGCCGGCCATCGCAGGGGAGGTGTAGACGGTGTACTGCTGGCCGAGCAGGTAGTCGCGCAGCGCGGTGTCGGTGTTGCCCGCGGCCAGACCGGAGGTGCACGCCTGATCCGGCGTGGTGAACGGGCTGATGGCGTCGCCACCGGACACCACCACCACCGCGCGCGACGACGGCGGCGGGGCAGCGGGCGCGGTTCCACCGGAAACCCCGAACAGCAACAGTGCGACAGCGAGGGCAAGAGTCACGATCCGGCGCACAGTTCCCCCGACGTAGTAGTCGCGCCATCGTAGTGCCTGGTCCGGGCACTGCTCGGCGGGCGCGCAGGCTCATGAAATGATCGAAAGATCATGAGCGACACCCCACAGCCCCGCCAGGTGGTCTTTTCCGGCGTGCAACCCACTTCCGATTCCCTGCATCTCGGTAATGCGCTGGGGGCGGTCAGCCAGTGGGTGGGGCTGCAGAACGACTACGACGCCTACTTCTGCGTCGTCGATCTGCACGCCATCACCATTCCGCAGGATCCGGCCGTGCTGCGCAGGCGCACCCTGGTGACCGCCGCGCAGTATCTGGCGCTGGGCATCGACCCGGCCCGCAGCACGATCTTCGTGCAGAGCCAGGTCCCCGCCCACACCGAACTCGCTTGGGTGCTGGGATGTTTCACCGGTTTCGGGCAGGCGTCGCGGATGACGCAGTTCAAGGACAAATCCGCCAAACAGGGCAGCGATTCCACCACCGTGGGCCTGTTCACCTACCCGGTACTGCAGGCCGCCGACGTGTTGCTCTACGACACGCACCTGGTGCCGGTCGGTGAGGATCAGCGTCAGCACCTCGAGTTGGCCCGCGACGTCGCACAGCGGTTCAACGCACGCTTCCCGGACACCTTCGTCGTCCCGGAGGTGATGATTCCCAAGGCGACCGCCAAGATCTACGACCTGCAGGATCCGACCGCGAAGATGAGCAAGTCCGCGGCCACCGACACCGGCCTGATCAGCCTGCTCGACGATCCGGCCAAGACCGCCAAGAAGATCCGCTCGGCGGTCACCGACAGCGACCGGGAGATCCGCTTCGACACCGAAGCCAAGCCGGGGGTGTCGAACCTGCTGACCATCCAGTCCGCCGTCACCGGCACCGCCCTCGACGCGCTCGTCGAGGGATACGCCGGTCGTGGGTACGGCGACCTGAAAAAGGACACCGCGGACGCTGTCGTCGAGTTCGTCACGCCCATCAAGACGCGGGTCGACGAGTTCCTGGCCGATCCGGCTGAACTGGAAGCGGTGCTGGCCGCAGGGGCGCGCCGGGCCAGAGATGCGTCTGCAAAAACGATGAAGCGGGTATATGACCGGTTAGGGTTTCTTCCGCAACTGCTGTGAGCGCCGGGAGGCAGCATGACCGAACCGGCCGAGCCCGGCGACAAGCCAGGTGTGCTGGACCGGTTTCGGGCGAAGATGCCGTGGTTCGACCATGTGATGCGTGCCCAGGAGCAGTACACCGCGAGCAAAGGCGATTTCTACGCCGCCGGGGTCACCTACTTCACCATCTTCGCGCTGTTCCCCCTGCTGATGGTCGGCTTCGCCGCCGGCGGTTTCGTGCTGGCCAGCAGGCCGGACTTGCTGAACCAGGTCGAAGCGCGGATCAGGGAATCGATCAGCGGTGATCTGGGCACCCAGCTGATCCAGCTGATGGACTCGGCTATCGACTCCCGCACCTCGGTCGGCATCATCGGCCTGGCGACGGCCGCCTGGGCCGGGTTGGGCTGGATGGCCAATCTCCGCGAGGCGCTCAGCCAGATGTGGGGCGATTTCCGCGGCAAGCCGCCTGGTTTCGTCAAGACCAAGCTGTCGGATCTGCTGGCGTTGCTCTCCGCTTTCGTGGCGATCGCGTTGACTGTCGCGCTCTCCGCGCTGGGCAATACCTCGGTGATGCAGAACGTGCTGCACTGGTTCGGCATCGGGGAGTCGCCGGTGCTCAGCGTCGTTCTCGGGGTGGCGTCGCGGGTGATGGGGCTGGTGGTGTCCTGGTTGCTGTTCACCTGGATGATCGCCCGGCTGCCCCGCGAATCGGTCAGCTTCCGCAGCAGCCTGCGGGCCGGGCTGATCGCCGCCATCGGGTTCGAGGTCTTCAAGCTGGTGGCCTCGGTCTACCTGCAGTCGGTGGTCACCGGTCCGGCCGGCGCCACCTTTGGTCCGGTGCTGGGCCTGATGGTGTTTGCCTACATCACCGCGCGGCTGGTGCTGTTCGCCACCGCGTGGGCGGCGACGGCCAAGGACAACGTGCGTGAGAACACCGTCTCGCCGCCCGCACCCGCGGTGATCAACACCCGGGTGCTGACCCGCCCCGGCCTGGGCGTTCCGCAGGCCCTCGCCGCTGCTGCCGCGGGAGCCGTTGGCGCGCTTGGTCTTTCGCGGCTACGCAAGCGGGATCGCTGATCACCTAGTCGGTGGTCGCCGTGCGCCTTGTCCACTTGTACAGCCCGGCGATCACCGCCACGAACAGCACGACGCCGAGGATCTCAGCCCAGCTCGCAAAGCTCTCGCCCACCACCGCGAGCGGGCTGTCGCTGCCGGAGGCCGCCACGATGCCTGCGAACACCACCCCGAACAGGCTCTCGCCGACGATCAGGCCGGTCGCCATCAGGACGCCGAGGCGCTTCTTCTGCTCGACCTCCAGCACCTGATCGCCGCCGGTGCGGTCGGCCCACTTGTCATACGACCGGCCCAGTAGCGCGCCGATGGGAATGACGAGCGTCAGCGACATCGGCAGATACATGCCCATGCCGACCGCCAGCGGTGGCAGGGCGAACTTCGTGGTGCGCCGCAGCGACTCGTCGATCAGGATGACCACCGCGCCGATGGCGACACCGAGACCAAGCAGTTTCCAATTCAGGTCGCCGCCGAAGACGCCTTTGGCCAGCGATGAGATCAGCGCTGCCTGCGGTGCCGCCAGCGCGTTCGGGCCGGCACCGGGTGCGCCCGCGAAGCCGAAGGCCTTGTTCAGCAGGTCGAGCACCGGGGCGATCACCAGCCCGCCGAAGATGACACCGATGACGAGCGCGACCTGCTGTTTCCACGGCGTGGCACCGACCAGCTGGCCGGTCTTGAGGTCTTGCAGGTTGTCGTTGGAGATGGTGGCGATGCCGAACACCACCGCCGTCGCGAACAGCGCGTAGGCCACCAGGCCCAACGTCTGGGCCGCGTCACTGCTGCGCCCGTGCACCAGCACCAGCACCAGCGAGGCGATGATGACGACCAGGATCCCGAGCCCCGAGATGGGGCTGTTCGACGAGCCGATCAGGCCGGCCATATACCCCGCTACCGATGCCAGCAGGGCGCCGATCAGCACCACGAAGATCAGCGTGACCACGATGATCAGTGGCTTGTTGCCGGTGACCTGTGTGCTGTCCAGGAACCACCACAGCAGCAACCCGATCGGCACCAGTGATGCGGCAATGGTGCCGCCGACGATCCAGATGGGCAGGTCGCGTTCCATCAGCTCCACGTGGTCGCCGTCGCGGCGCGCACGGGTCGATGCGGCGGATGCCCGGATGCCCTTGACGATCGGGCCGATGATCTTGAACAGCGTCCAGACCGCTGCGATGGCGATGGCGCCGGCACCGACGAACCGGACGTCGGTGGAGAACGTACTGGAGACGACATCCTCCACCGTGCCGGCGTCGGTGATCTTGCCCCACGTCAGTGTCGGGAGCAGGACGAAGAATGAGATCACCAGGCCGACGATCATCGCGAACCCGACGGTGATGCCGACCAGGTGGCCCACGCCGATCAGCGCCAGCGACAAGCTGGCCCCGACCATCGATCCGCCCGAGCCGACGCGGAAATAGCTCGACACGT